>NZ_CAMLDV010000021.1 GCF_946478835.1 uncultured Bdellovibrio sp.
AAACGTCTTCCAGACCCAGCAAAAAAAATGGGATGCATACATTTTCAGTTCAAGAGTTTGAAACATACTTCGATATTCTCCATATCCACACTATGGAGTCGCTGAACTTGCTGCAATTCAGGAAGGTCAATCAACTTCCCGCTCTAGCCGAATCATTGGGTGTTTCTCTGCTTCAACTTAATGAAGTGATCAATCAACTCATCGGCATAGGTGCTGTTCGTATCGTCGGAGATCAGTTTGAAGTTTTGTACAAATCTTTTTCGACAGTACCTATTGGTTTCACCAGCGAAAAAAGAAGGAACTTGCAAAAGGAGTTTTTAAAAAAGGCTCATGATGCTATTGATTCTGTTCCTTTTGAATTAAGAGACCATAGCACTTTGACAATTCCTATCTCTGAAAAAGATTTGAACGCAATTAAGGTTATATTGCAGCGTGCACGCGCACGTATTAACAGCATCTCTGAAAAACGCTCGAAACGCGACCAACTCTACAATGTCAGCCTGGCTCTTTATCCGGTGGTTCTATGAAAAAATTAATTTTGGCTTCTCTCATCTGCGCTTTGCTTCCCACGACAACATTTGCCGTTATTCTCAGAGACGGAACTGAAACAAATGGTGGTGACGGCTTTGTAGCGGACTTCTTCAGAGTTCTCGACAACACTATTAAGATACTGGATTCAAAGCCCCTAGAGGACATTGAACAGCTTCAATTGAATGAAATCAAAAAACAGCGCCTGAATCTTGAAGTGATTTCGGCACCCTTTGTCTCCCTTAATGGCAAAGATCTTAGCGCCATCAATAATCCTTACTTTTCTCCTCCTCGCATCACCATCTCTCAAAAATTCTGGAATGGTTTTTCAGAGGAACAAAAAATTCAGCTGGTGCTGCATGAGATCCTTCCGGTCGCTGGGTTTTCAGATCAGGATTATAAATTTTCAGGCGCGCTCATGGCAAAAATTCTGCCATCCAGTCAGGACCTTGCTGCCATTTATGATCTAATTGATACATGTTCATTTGTGCAAATTCTCTCTTTCGATGTAAACACTTTGAAATTCGCAAAAAAACTGAATTACCTTATTCATTCAGCGGCACTCAAAGGTTGTAGTACATTTATCCGTAAGGCCGTAGATGCCGGGTGGGATGTCGATTACTGCTGGAAGCGAAAAACAGCTTACCAAAATTTAGAAGCAACCGATTTCGCTTCAGATCAGCTTATGATGAAATGGATCACGTTAGATCTTCTAAAATCCATGGGAGCTCTCCCGCGAAAAGTTTGTACCGAATAAATGCCGGATTAATTACTTTATTTTATAAGCAACATCTTAAAACAGTTTTATTGATGTTAAGCTTATGTGCAAAGTTAGAAAGCTGACTATTAAAGTCTATTGTATTTGCATCCACCCCTAAAAAGCACCGTGCACTCATTTTGCATTAGGTATTTGCATGTTGCTTAGGGGGAAAAAAATGAATCAATCTTTTGTAAAAGTCTTTCTTTTCTGTGTATCAATGAGTTCAGCAGCCATGGCCGGAAACGGCGCACCTTCGGGAGCTCACTACAACTTAAACATCATCGGAGTTTCTAAGGGAAAATCGGCGGACATGTCCACTAATGACGGCCATCGAATCTTCATGCCTCTTTATGGAACGGCTAAAATCCTTCTTCAAGAAGGATCTGAATTCCAAGTCTTAGATGCCAATGGTACAGACGGCACTGCTAAGTTTCAGTTGCCGAATCCAGATCCAGACAACGACGGCATCACAAACTATTCTGTCTTTGTGCGAGCTTTAGGGAAACCCGGTGGTGAAGCACGCGTTTCCACATGTGCGACGGATCCACTCACAGGTGAAGAAGTGTGCAGCACTTTAAGTACTGTGGCCGTGAGAAAATCAGGTAAATCTTCATTTACAAATGTGACTAAGCAGCTCTTGTACATATATGCGGATCTGGATGGCGATGGTGTTGAAGAACGCTATCCTCTTTTCGACGATCGACTCCAAGATTATTTTTGGAGCTACGACAATAAAGGTCTCAAGGTTTTACAAATGAGATTTTATGAAATCGTGACTAATGTAAACTAAGAACCACGACGGTATAGAGGAAGAGGTATTTCTTTCCTCTATACCATTTACCACGAATGATTATTGCGAAGTATCTAAAACCCTAAACACGGCTCGTGCGCCCAGATAAGCATCATTGTAAGTATAGTTGAGTAATAATTCCGTCGGACTTAAACTTATAAACTCTGTTGTCGCCAAGTCCGTTTCATATTCTCCGATGATTTCTCCGACGGTTTCCCTTTGTTTAAGACTTTCAACGACAATCCAACTTCCGGGAACATCTCCTTCCGTGACCACGGCAATATTATGAGTCGTGTCTTTAACCATAAAGTATGTTCGACCGGCGGCCCAACCGATATCCAAGATATCGCTTGGGATATTGCTAAAGGTGTTCCAAGTCGCGCCATTGTCTGTGGATTGAAATAAGTCGATTCCGTCACGGAAGAATATTTCTCCTGATGGAGCCATCCTTAGGACCGTCTTCATATCCCAGAAACTCGGCTGTACCGCACTTTTTTTGACTTCAGACCAAGTGCCCCCGCTATCCACGGACCGGTAAAGCACAACATCTCCGGTTGATCCCATTCGCTCCAGAAGAACCACATATATATGACCAGCTTGATCCACCGCTAACGAATTCACCCGAATTTCATTAACACCACCCGGAAGTGCAAAGGTTTGCACTAGATTCCATGTCACTCCATCTGTCGTTTTCATAAAACGGACATCCGTTCCATCGGGATAGGCTAAATATGTTTCGGTTGTCTGATTGGTTAGGAGGTAGGCGGAATTAAAGTTATTTTGAACGACAGAATACACTTCAGTCCACAAAACTCCATCCGTTGAACGGCGAATAATCCTGTTCCCACTCTTTATGCCGACGGCATAGAGAGCGCCATCATGCCCCTGAATTAAATCTTCTATATAGGGATTAGTCCCCGCTGTCGTAAATCGATCTGAATCCTGCCAGGTCACTCCATTGTCTGAACTCTTAATGATGACCCATGGCCAATTGCCATCTAAGTCACCCGCATTCAAAATAGCATATAGAGTCGTCGGCGATACTCGAATTATTTTTTTAATTGTACTCCAGAAAGCCCATTCAAAACGAACTTCACTGCGAAGAGTCCACGACCCTCCCGCATCCGGCGAATACGCCACTGTCGACTGATAGCCTTTGTCGTTGTATGAAAATGCAAGAACTTTATTGCTCGATGGATCAGCGACGATCGTCAATCCATAGGGATCTTTTGTTGGAGCGAGTGCCGCATCTAAATCCAGAGCCGTCCATGAAATTCCATCCGAGGAGGAAACGACTTTCCAATCATTGGGAGTGGCTGCGCGACTGCCTCCCGTTGCAATAAAAACCCCGGATGATGTTCTCGTCATTCCCTGTAAAAGACCCTGCCCAGAATATGCTTGTGTCCAACTAACTCCACCGTCGAGCGTCTGATAAACTTTTCCTACGCCACCCACGGAGCAGGAATAATAAGCCGTGTTGTCATCTACAACTTTCAAAGTTCCGCGCAATTCATAATCTCCGAAATTAACCACTGCGGGAATTGTGGTTGCCGGTGTCCAAGTCCATGTGCCGCCACTAAAAGTTCCCTTTAAGAAATACATATTCGCTGGGGAACCCGATTTACCCATGACAAAAAGATCGCCCGAAGGAGAGATATCAATCTGATAAGCAGAGATATCCCAACCAGAAATCCCTGCGCTTTGATAAATAGTTTGCCAAGTGGCTCCGTCATTTTGACTTTCACGAACAATCCAGCTCATGCCAGTCGCCGTGTCTGCGTAACCAACGGCATAAATAAAACCTGTCGCCGGAGAAACAGCGATGTCGTAACAAACATGATCGCTCCCCGCGTTTTCCCACCACGCATCAGACGTAGACCATGTTGTTCCCTCGTCTGTAGATTTTCTTACGAACCATCCCGAATTAGGATCTGTCGGCTCTTGATCATAACGATAAGAATAACCACAAACAAAAATCGTGCTGCCTTTTACCGCCATCGCCAACGGATGTGACTCACCGTTATAGTGAAAACCCATAAAGTGATCAACGCGACTCCACGTCACCCCGTCGTCAGAACTTCGATATGTGGCCCAGCGCTCGCCCATATTGTCACTGCCAACTGCTGTCGCCAGAATCTTTCCTGACGGCAACCAAATAGCATCGCTGATAAAATTTTGATCTTGCGCCGACTGAGGCATGTCGATTTTCCTGAACTCGCGAAACCCTTTACGATGGACGGTCACCGCAAAAGTTTTACCAGTGCTGTCGGTGATCTCGATAACTTCGTCATCTAACTGAGCATTTGTTGGGATGGAATAAAGACCGGTTGACGTATCCAAAAATCCAGATGTCGCCGTCTTATAGGTAAATGGTGGAACTCCGCCGGAAGGCTCGATAGCTTTTGAAGAGCCCACATCCATGGTGATAGAAAGCGGAATCACATCATCTAAAATCTTAGATGTTGATTCTCCCTTTTCAAGCAATGCCTCCAACGTACAACCTGTTGAAGTCAGCATGACAGAGAAAAGAGCCAGTCCCCAAAACGTACGAAAAGTTGACTTGATCATGAGTAATTTATCGGTTTTTTTGGAGCACTAATTTAGAGTCCAAAATAAGAAATCCTCGAGAAAAAACGTCTCAATTCGAAATACCGAATAAATTAGGGTTTATGCAATTCCCGCAAGGGCTGCGGGTCCATGTTCACGCAAAAGTTCTGCGCGCAATTCCATATTTTCCTGGTAGCTCAGTTTGGGGTCTTTCTTTAAAACCTCAAAAGCCGCCTCGCGAGCATTTTGCAAGATCTGCATGTCACGTACAAGATTTGCCATCTTAAATCCGGCAAGGCCCGATTGGCGCGTGCCCATAAATTCCCCAGGACCGCGCATTTCTAAATCGAACTCGGCAATTTTAAATCCGTCCGAAGTTTTTTCCATCATCTCTGTTCTTTGACGTCCTTCTTCAGAAACGGCATAGCCCATGATAAGAATACAGAAGCTTTTGTATTCTCCCCGCCCCACGCGCCCACGCAACTGATGAAGCTGTGAAAGACCAAAGCGCTCGGCGTGCTCGATGATCATGATATTCGCGTTGGGTACGTCCACTCCCACTTCGATCACGGTTGTTGACACCAAGACTTGAATTTCTTGATTACGGAATTGAGTCATCACCTGATCTTTTTCGTCAGGCTTCATTTTCCCGTGCAAAAGACCAAACTTGATTTGCGGAAATTGTGTTTTCAATTTTTCGTATTCGGAAACCGCATCTTTTAAATCAATCTTTTCGCTCTCTTCAACAAGAGGATACACGATGTATGCTTGTCGACCTTTTTGCAATTGCTCTAGCATAAACTGCAAGGCTTGTGGACGTTTGCTTTCATAAGTCGCGCGAGTTTGAATCGGACTTCGTCCTGCTGGCATTTCATCAATAATCGAAACGTCCAGATCTCCGTACACCGTCATAGCCAGAGTTCTCGGAATCGGTGTTGCCGTCATTACTAAGAAATGCGGCGAATTTCCTTTGTTTTTAAGAACACCACGCTGCTCGACACCGAAGCGATGTTGTTCATCGATAATCACGAGCCCTAGATTTGCAAACTGCACGTCATCTTCAATCAAAGCATGCGTTCCGATAATCAAATCGATTTCTCCGGCATGAAGACTCGCGAGGACTTGTTTTTTTTCAGAAGCTTTGGTTTTCCCCACAAGCATCGCCAGGCGAATTCCCAAAGGTTCTAAAACTTTTTTAGCATTTTTAAAATGTTGTTCAGCGAGGATTTCTGTCGGAGCCATCAAACAAGATTGAAAACCGCTTTCCGCTGCATAGATCGCCGCCATGAAACTCACCAAGGTCTTACCGCTCCCCACGTCTCCTTGAACCATACGATGCATGGGATGAGATTTTTCAAGATCAGCTTTGATCTCTGCAAACACTCTTTTCTGAGCGTTTGTCATTTCAAACGGCAGCGATTTTGCCAAGGCTGTGAGTTTTTCGCCTTTGTTTTGAATCCGCGGAGCGCCTTCTTTTTGAAAGCCTGTTTTTTTAGAAGCTAAATAAAGCTCCAGCCAGAAAAACTCATCAAAGATAATTCTTTTTTGCGCGGCACTTCGAAACTCAGCGTATTCCGCAGCTCTGCTTGGATCGGGAAAATGAATTTCTTTAAGGGCCTCTTTGCGAGGTTTAAGCTGATATTTTTCAAGAATCCACTTCGGCAAAGCTTCCGGTGGCCACTCTTCCATTTGCGCAAAAGCCTGACGAACCAGCTTCATGATTTTCGCCGTCGCAAGACCTTCAATTTCCGTATAAAGGGGAATCAACGCATCTTGAGTTTCTTCGTCAGGTTCAATATCGCGAATGTCCGGATGATGAAATTCGATGCGTCCTCGATACTCCGTCACTTTGCCGACAACGCGGACTTCAGTAAATGGCTTAAAGCGCTCAAAGTATCCTCTGTAAGGAACGCGGAAGTATTTGCAATGAATCTGGCCCGAAGAGTCGCGCACGACGACGTCATACATTTTTCGTGTCGAGCGTCCCATATTGATACTATGAACCGCCACAACCTGAGCTTTGATGCTGACAATATCGTCCGGTTTGAGACTGGCAATGTTACGAGCAGCCCTTTGATCTTCGTAGGCTCTTGGATAGAACTCTATAAGGTCGCCCAATGTCTTTAATCCCTTCCGTGAGAAGAGATCTCCGAGCTTGGGTCCAACTCCTTTAAGATACTGAATTTGGGTGTCTAGACGAAGGGCCATCGCCTTCGATTATTCAGGATTTTGTTTCTAAGTCAATGTATCCATGGCAGAATTTTGATATATGGAGTCTTCTTCTTTTTTTCGCATCCGCTTAAACACGATTCGCCCTGACAAAGTGACCACTTTCGATATTTATATCTACGTGGACCAAAAACATATCTTGTATTTACGTGCCGGAGACCGTCTTTCTGACGGAAAAATCAAATCCATGCACCGTAAGGACACAGGAGATTCTTTCTTCGTAAAAACCGAAGACAAACAGCAATATCGCGACTGGGTTCGTGAAGAAATGAACTCGGACGCCATTGATCCTTTTGAAAAAGCCAAGATCTTGCGGGAATCCTCTGTCGCTTTGATGGAAGATCTTTTTGAAAATCCAGATGTGAACAAAGCCCTTGATGACTCACGTCCCATCATCACCGACTTCATTGATCTTATGGAAAATGCTCCTGAGGCGATGGGATTTATGATCTCGCTTTCGGGCCACGATTTTTATACTTACAATCACTCTCTTGATGTCAGCATTTACTCTTTGGGTTTAGGCAAGGCTTTGGGTTACGACGCAAAAACCCTAGAGGAGTTGGGCGTTGGAGCTCTATTCCACGACATCGGTAAACGCAATGTCAGTCTTGATATTCTTTGCAAAAAAGGCGGCCTGACCGATGCAGAGTGGGAGCAAATGAAAATGCATCCGCAGTATGGCCTTGTGATTTTGAATAATCATCCAAACATCAGTGATGCTATCAAAGCCGCCTGCTTTGAGCATCACGAATCTTGGGCTGGCAACGGTTATCCGCAACAGCTTGTTGCCGACGAAATTCATCCTTTCGCACGCATTGTCGCTATCACCGACACGTACGATGCGATGACGACCCAAAGATCTTACAACGTTCCAATGACTCCGATTGATGCCGTGACAATGATGAAAGAAAAGCTTGCGGGCCGCTATGACCCCGACATGCTGAAAGCTATGTATTCAGTTCTTTTCAAAATCAAGGTCGCTTCATGAAGCACATTTGGTATTCGTTAATTTTAATTGCCAGCATTCCACTGTTAACTTTGGCGATTGAGCCTGCAAGTCCTTCTGGATACTGTGAGCGCTTTATCGGAGAAAAAGACATTCAAAGCTGCAAAGAGCGCACGGAAAAAGAAGACGTCGATTGGTATGCAGGTGCCGTCTGCAATCTGCAAAAAGACGATGCGGCTTTTTGGACTTGCTGGGACAGCGTTAAAGGTAAGAGCTTTAATCCCCAAGCTTTGGAAAAATGTGGCGAAGATAAAGACCTTTCTGATGAACAGCGCCAGTCTTGTGTGAACGATGCCAAAGGGTCTCGCAAACCCGCTTCTGACGACAATGACCTTTTTCAAAAATTGAAATTCAAAGGCCGCCACTAAAATCTGTCGTCTTTCTAGACAGCTCTTGTATTTAATTCCACGCTCTTAAAACCGTCCCACGGTTCTCACAAAATTTGGTAAAACCTGGGACTTATGAAAAAGACACTTTTGATTTCTTTGGCGATAGCGGGATTCACTTTAACCGGATGCAGTTATGCTCTGGAAGAAGTGGGGCTTTTTAAAACTTCCGATGGCCTTCCTAAAGTCGGAGCTTTCCAATTCGCCGATCAAAAAGTGAGCTTTGAAGTCGTTGCCTCTGTTTCTATGCGCACATGCTTAGAGTGTCACGCCACCGGCAACCGCAGCATGAACACCGCCGAAAAAGTTTTGGCGCAAAAAGATTCCATTCTAGGTGCCGTCAATAAGGAATCCATGCCACCTCGTTCTTCAGGCTACAAGCCGCTCACAGCATGCGAAAAACAAATCCTTGAAACATGGATTGAAGACCAGACTCACAACCGTATCGAAGTGCAAAAAGTAAAAGACCTTCCCGCTTGCGCGGGACTTGAAGCTCCGAAAGCAAAACCAAAAACGGACTTCAAAACTCTCGAACTGAGTTTTGAAAATCTAAAGACTGAGATTTTAGCTCCGAAGTGCTTAAGCTGCCACACAACCGAGACGGCAAAAAAGACGGTTCTAGAAGATCTTGAGCATATTAATGCCAAAGAACTCATCAAAGAAACGGCTGAAGACAGCCTTCTCTATAAAATCGTAGTGCCGGGCATGTATAAACGCTTTATGCCTCCTACTCGCACGGGAATCGCCCCTCTAACGGCTGATGAGCTGGATTACCTGAAACGCTGGATTGATTCTGGCGCCAAATATTAAAGTGTCGAAATCTTAGACAGCCTTGAAATAGTTTTCACACCCTGCCTTCCGCAAGGGAAGACAGCGGTCTTTCTGGTATATTTGCGAGCAATGAAACACGGTCTTTTTCTCTTCTCATTTTTGCTGATTTTTTCTTCTCAAGGCTTTGCTAAATTGCCTGCCTGCATGGATAAAAAAGACCGTCTTGATTTTAACGAAAATCAGGTCCTCGTTTGGCGCGATCATCTTGATAAAAAAGAAACTGCACGAGCTTTTATTAAAGGCATCATTGTCCGCGTGATGGAAGACCGCCAAAAGCACGTCCATTTTGAAGTCGATTTCGACCGTGATTTAAACTCCGAAGACGACCGCATCGAAGTGATTTACAATACAAAGTTCGGTCCCCTTCCAGAAAATAGACCCGGCGATGAAATCGTCGCTTGTGGTGATTTTGTCGCAGATCCTTATTCTCCGTTTAAAGGCGTTGTCCACTGGCTTCACATGAGCCCTAAGAAAAGTGCTCACGACGATGGCTATCTTGCCATCAATGGCGTTGTAACGGGACTTATCAATCCTAAACCGGAGAAGCCTTAATGAGATTTTTAACGCTTTTTCTTTTGCCGTTCTTTGTGCTGGCTTGTTCTGAAAAACAGTCCACTTCCGAAGTTGATTCTAGAGGAACAGGCGTTATTTACGGCAAAGACTCGCGCGAAGATGTGAGCAAAAACGAGACTTTTATTTCTGCGGCTTCGGCCACGGCCATGCTTGTTGAAGAACGTAAAATGACAAAACAAGGCGAGATTTGGAATTTAGACTCGGCCGCCCTCGATAAGCATCTTCCTATTTGTCCCGATGAAAAGTTCGCTAAGCAACAAGCTCTGGGTTTTTGCACGGGTGTTCTTATCGGACCTAACAAAGTTCTGACTGCCGGTCACTGCATGGATAAGGCAGATCGTTGTGCAGATACGAAATTCCTGTTTGGCTGGAATTTACAAAAGTCTCTGACAAAGACGGCTCCTGACTCTGAAGTCTATCATTGCAAAAATATCGTGGCGATGACCAATGAACGTGCTAAAGGTATTGACTACGCTATTGTCGAGTTAGACCGAGACGTGCAAGATGTCACGCCTATGAAAATTGCTCCGGAAACGGTTTTCACCAGAGGAGAAGCTTTATTGAGCCTTTCTTATCCGCTCGGTCTTCCTTTGAAAAAAGATTTGGGAAAAGTTCTTGAAGATTCCTCCGACAGAAATTACTTAAAACTTGAAGTAGATACTTTTGAAGGAAGTTCGGGTTCTCCCTTATTCAACACCAAAGGCGAAGTCGTCGGTATTCTGAGTACCGGCATGGAAGACATCTTGGAAGATGACATCTATCGTATTCAAACCGAAGGCGGTTGTTTGAACTTTAACCGTTGCAAGAATGGCACTTGCTTCGGTGAAAGATTTTTTAAAGCTTCCCGCATTGACCTTTAACACATTTTGCAGTCGTACTTAGCTTCGAATCCCACTTCCATTAGAATAGATACATGGATACAAAGCGGTTGCCATGGTGGACGTGGATTCTTCCTTTTTTGGTTCTACTTGCCGGGACTTTCTCAAGTCTTTCTTACACCACAACTCAAGGCGTTTACTGGATTTATTTTCCCATCAATTTGGGAGTCATCATGGCTTTGTGGTGGGGCCCCCGAGTTCTTATTGCCGTATATCTGAACGGACTTATTGCTGCGGGTCTTTTACATCTTCCCCACGCTTACTTTTATCCTATCTATGCCATACCTGAAACACTGGAAGTATTTATGGCATGGATGCTTGTGCGTGAAAGGTTCAAGTCGTTTTCAACTTGGAAACCAAGTCCAAAAAACATCAGTCTTTTCTTCGTCTATGGTCTTTTAATTCCTTCGATCGTTTGCTCCATGGCGATTCAGGGTATTTTAGTTCTGACAGGTTTTATCGATAAGGCTCTTTTTTTCTGGGCGTCTTTGGTGACGACGATCGGTGATTTAACCGGAGCCGTCTTTTTAACTCTTCCATTATTAATTCTCGTTTCTCCTTTTCTATATAAAAAAAATCTTTCGCTCTTCGTGTATGAATCTCTTCCGCCCTTACGTTTAGAAAAACTATCCCAAAAAGAACAAGCTCTTGCGATTTGCGTTCTGGCAGGAAGTTTGATTGTGGGAATATCTTTGCCTCTGTCACAGACCTGGTACGTTTACGGAATTTTGATTTTGATTTCTGCGGCATGGTACGGTCTTTATGCATCTCTGCTTATCAACACCTGGATTATGGCCATCACTATTGTCTTACCGAAAATTTTGCATCTGCCGTGGGAAAACGAACCCGTTCTGGTGCAAACGCCTGCGACTCTTTTGACATTGTGTTTTTGTTCTTTAATCACGGGATCCGCCGTGACAACCTTGACGGAAAAACTGGCGAAATTAAAAGAAACGGAAGGCGAACTGAAAGGGGCTAAAGAGCAAGCCGAAGAAGCCTCTCAGGCAAAATCGGAATTTCTTGCACGGATGAGCCATGAAATTCGCACACCTTTGAATTCCGTGCTCGGAATGTTGGAGTTGCTTAAGGAAACTCAACTCTCAAAGGACCAAGCCCGCTATTTAACACTCTTTAGTCACGCCGGGGAAAATCTCAAGGCATTGATCAATGATCTTTTAGACTTTTCAAAAATCGAAGCCAAAGCTTTGACCGTGGAAAACGTCAGTTACAATTTGCACGCCACCGTTCGCAGTGTTTTTGAAATTCTACAGATTAAGGCCGAAGAAAAAGGAATTCATTTTGAATTGAATATTCAAAATGATGTGCCAGAACATCAATGGGGAGATCCCACGCGTCTGCGCCAGGTGCTTTTTAACTTAATTGGAAACGCCTTGAAATTTACCAATGAGGGAACGGTTTCTGTCGCCGTAAAACTTGCTGGAACAGAAAATCTTCTTATTGAAGTGCAAGACACAGGCATTGGTATTCCTCGTGAAAAACAAGCCCGTCTTTTTTCTCCGTTCTTTCAGGCTGACCCCGGCATCACCCGCAAGTACGGAGGTACGGGCCTGGGGCTTGTGATCTCCAAAAATCTTGTGGAAATCATGGGCGGTCGCATGGAAATGAAAAGCCTTTCAGGCAGAGGAACCACTTTTCGCATTATTCTGCCTCACCGTCCTGATTTAAGCAGTCATTTGGAAACAAAAGTTTCACCTTCTGTTTCGTGGAATACTCTTTTTCCCAACCGACGTTTTCGCATTCTTCTTGTCGACGACTCCGAAGACAATCGTGTTTTGATGATCCATTATTTACGAAATCTTCCTTTTGATTGTGAGGAGGCCGTGAATGGACAGGAAGCCGTGGATAAATTTAAAACCACAAACTATGACCTGATCTTTATGGATATGCAAATGCCGATCATGACCGGTTACCGCGCCACCGAACTGATTCGTTTTTGGGAAAAAGAAAGACATCTTGGTCACACGCCTATCATCGCTTTAACAGCGACGGCGGTGGTTGAGGATCTAGAAAGGACCATTGCTTCAGGTTGCGATGCTTACGCAGTTAAGCCTGTTAAAAAAAGTGAGATCTTAGAAATTCTCGCTCACAACTTAACGACGAAGACACCCGTCAGCGACGCTTTTAAAGAACCACCGGCACCCAGTATTTGACTGGTGATAGACCCGCGAACTCTTCCGGTGGAAGTGAGTTCGCGGTAAAAATCTTCTTCATGGGATTCTGACGGAAAACGACAGACGATTTCAAAATCCGTATCAACGGGACGCAGATATTGAATCTCTCCCTTGGCGATCACAATGTTTTCCGTAGGGATGGAACGCTCTTTAAGACCTGCTAACACCAAAGCATAAGCGGCTAAAACCGCTGTTGCATAAAGACTTCCGCCAAAGGCCGTGCCTTTATGATTGCGGTTTTTTTCCAACGAAACACGAAAACGAACCTCTTCAGAACGGATTTTCACCACCTCAATACCAAGATGCTCGTACAAAGCGATCTTGTTTTTAAGGATGCCAATCAGTTCTTCCGAGTTTATTTCCATTGCTCATAGCCTCCAGCAAAGTTGCTGGCCTTTTTATAACCTAAAAAGTTCAAGGCATAAGTAACGGCTCCGGAACGGACACCGTGATTACTGATAACAAGAATTTTCGTATCTTTAGAAATATTCTTTTCGTAAAGAGCGCGCTCGATTTTTTTATCCGGCAGGCCCTTCTCACCAAAGAACTCCGTCCAATTCACATTGATCACAGAAGCTTTTACATCTTTGATTTGTGATAAATTGCGAAGCGCGTACTCTTGAGCAGATCGAACGTCGATAACAACTACGCTGTTATCTACTTTACTCACAAGATTTTTGAAATCTTTAAAGTCAGTTGTCAGAGTCTCTGCAATGTCCGGCTTCCAATAAGGCTTGTTCTGCACCAGAGGAGCTTCTTTCGTCGGATTCATTTCACGATAAGATGTGTGCAAAACCGTATAGACTTCTTTCACGCCTAAAACTTTGAGCGTCCAAGCAACACGGCCTTCTTCTCCTGCACCTTGAGGCCCTTTACCTAAAACCAAAACTTTGGTTTGCGGGTCAACACCGATCAAAGACAAACGACGAGCTAAAGCAAATAAATCCGGCTGCAGAAGACCGCGAGACTTCGGATTTTGTTGAGAGAAATCTTCCCAGCGCACATTGATCGCACCGGGCACGTGAGCCAAGTTAAATTCAAACGACGGACGAGCATCCAAAATCACTGGATTGTCTTTCATAAGACGCTCAGCCGTGATGTTTTCACCGATCACGGGTTCTTGCGTGACAATCTTAGTGGGCTTTTGTTGGCAGCCCACCAAGACAGCTAGAAGAGAGGCAACTAAAAGCCCTAACTTCATTTCGTAATTCTCATCGTCGGGAAGAAGATAATATCACGAATGCTTGGACGATCTGTCATGATCATCACAATACGTTCGATACCAATACCCACACCACCTGTTGGTGGCATACCTGCATCGATCGCAAGCAAGAAGTCTTCATCCATGGGGTGAGCTTCTTCATCGTTCGCACGATTGGCTTCTTGTTCCTTCAAACGAGCCAACTGGTCTTCAGGGTCATTCAACTCTGAATACGCGTTTCCGATTTCCATGCAAGCTGCAAACGGCTCAAAGCGCTCAACCAGACGGTTGTCTCTGCGGTGGATTTTCGTCAATGGAGAAATCTCCACCGGATGATCCATCACAAATGTCGGTTGCCACAAGTGCTGTTCGGCTGTGAGTTCGAAAAGTTCCATGACCATTTCGCCTTTTTTACCAGGCTTATCGATATCGCCACCGTGTTTGCGGATGGCTTGGAACAATTCTTCTTCTGTTGCTTTATCTGGATCAATGCCCGCGTATTCGCGAACACCGTCATGCACAGTCAAACGTCTCCAAGGAGGAGTGAAATCAATTTCTTTTCCCTGGTAAGTGACTTTCATGCTGCCCGTGATTTTCAAAGCCAGCTGAGAAATCAACTCTTCAAACTGTTTCATTTGATAGTTGTAGTCTGTGTAAGCTTCGTAGAACTCTAAAAGAGCGAACTCAGGATTGTGAGTGCGATCGATCCCTTCGTTACGGAAGTTTTTAGAGATCTCGTAAACTTTTTCAAAACCGCCCACGATCAAGCGTTTCAAATAAAGCTCTGGAGAAATACGCATGTAAAGCTTCATATCTAAGGCTTTATGGTGCGTTGTGAATGGCGTTGCCGCTGCTCCACCGTAAACCGGTTGAAGCGTTGGAGTTTCCACTTCCATAAATCCGCGGTCATCCAAGAAACGACGAATTTCTTTGATTATCTTAGAGCGAGTTTCAAAAACCTTGCGAGAATCCGCATCCGAGATCAAATCCAAATGTCTGTGACGATACTTGATTTCGATGTCTTGAACGCCATGGAATTTTTCTGGCAATGGTTCAATAGATTTTGTCAAAATCTGGAAGCTCTTCGCGTAAATCGAGAACTCCCCTTTTTGTGATTTGAAAACAAAACCGTCGATACCAACGATGTCACCCAAATCGACAAGACTGAAAGCTTCGCGGTCTTTCTCAGAAAGCTCTTCGGTCTTTACGTAAACTTGCACTGTGCCCGTTTGATCTTGAAGATTGAAGAAAGACGCCTTCCCCATCATACGCAAAGTCATCAAACGACCGGCGATACGATAAGCAAATTCCGGCTTCTTTTCGCCAGGCTGAAGAGTCGCCGCATGTTCAGCCACGACTTCCGAGATCTTCGCCTTATTCTCAAAAACATAAGGATAAGGGTTGATGCCTTTCTCGCGAAGGGCATGAAGTTTTTTACGTTTTTCCGCTCTGAGCGGATTTTCATTGATAGACATTAAATTCTACTCCAGTTGGGAAAAAGGTACCTGGTACCTTTTTCTACAGTTTTTTACCTGCGAAGGCTTCCATGACGTTGTGAAGAAGTTGGATCGCTTCTTTCTTTGGACGTTGGAAAGCGTTGCGGCCCATGATCGAACCGAAACCGCCACCTTGAGCCAATTCAGAAACTTCTTTCAAGATGTCTTCTGTGCCCTTCGCTTCTCCGCCAGAGAAGATCACGATGCGTTTGCCTTTGAAGCAAGCATCAACAACGTGTTTTGTACGATCTGCCAAAGTCGCAACCTTGATACCTTGTTCTTGGTACACTTTCGCAGCCGCTGCTTGTTCGATGTGTGCTGTTGGTGGTTTTACTTTGATGATGTGCGCGCCCAATTGAGCTGCTACGTGAGCTGCATACGCAATCACGTCGATCGCTGTTTCGCCCTCTTTAGAGATTTGTTCACCACGAGCGTAAGACCAGATCACCACAACAAGACCTGCTTGTTTTGCCAAACGAGAAGCCTCTGCGATTTCTTCGTACATGTGTTTGCGCTCGCCAGATCCTGGGTAGATTGTGAAACCAATACCTACGCAACCAAGTCTCAAAGCATCGTCGATGTAGGAAGTCACTGCCGAGATCGGACGCTTGTCACCGTAAAGAGTGTCAGAGTTGTTGATTTTCAAGATCAATGGAATTTCGCCTGCATAATCACGAGCGACAGCTTCAATCGCGCCCAATGGAGCGGCGTATGCGTTGCAACCAGATTCAATCGCAAGTTCTACGTGGTAAGCAGGATCGTAACCATCTGGATTTTTCGCGAAAGAGCGAGCCGGACCGTGTTCAAAACCTTGGTCCACTGGTAAAATCACCAACTTACCTGTGCCGGCAAGCTTTCCGTGATTCATCATGCGAGCTAAATTCGTAAGTACTCCTGGGTTGTCAGCTCCGTACCAGCTTAAAATCTCTCTAACTCTTGGCGTCATCTTATCTCCTGTTACTCTGGGAAACGTGTGTAAAACTCTATTTGAGCGCTGTAAACTTATTGAGTTTTTTCCATATAATCAAGCGCGTCTCAGAGATTAACACGCTTGGCAGAAAAGAGACTGTGGTATAATTTCCTCGGCGGACGCTGGCAGAGCGGAGGGCCAAGGGCCCAGAGCTGAAGCAGCACTAAATGAGGATTTTATGAGCACAAACGTTACATTTGAACCCACTCCCAATCCAGCGACGATGAAATTCATCTTACCTCGCCAGGTGACTGAGAACGGATTTGACTGTCCGACGGCTCAAGAGGCAGAGCGCTCTCCTTTGGCTTCAAAAATCTTCGGTTTTCCTTGGACAAGCTCTGTTTACGTGGGTCCGAACTTCATTACCGTAACCAAACAAGACTGGGTCGATTGGGATCTTCTGGCCCAACCTTTGAGCGGTTTGATTCAAGAGCACTTGGATCGCAATGAGCCTGTGGTTGTGGAATTTGTCGAGATGCCAGAGGACGATGAAAACGATTCTCCGATGGTTCGCAATATTAAATCTGTTTTGAATCGCGAAATCCGCCCGGTGGTTGCACTCGATGGCGGCGATATCGTGTTTTACAAATACGAAAACAACATCCTTTATATTCACATGAAGGGCGCTTGCTCCGGCTGTCCAAGTTCTTCGATCACTCTCAAAGAGGGTATTGAAACTCGCATGAAAGAACTTTTCCCGGAGATTCAAGAAGTTGTCGCGGTCTAAGTTTTTTCACGAAAGTAAATTTCTCGCCAAATTAGCGGGTCCAATCGTCGTTGGCCAAGTCGGACAAAATCTGATCACTTTGGCCGACACGATCATGGTCGGCTCTTTGGGGCCATTGGCCTTGGGCGCTTCGGCATTTGCCGGAAGTGTTTTTATTGTCTTTTTGATTTTTGGTTTAGGAATGCTCGCTCCCCTCACCGCTCTTTTTGCGCGGATGCAGGGACAGGAAAATTATCCTTACGGAGGCGTTCTTCTAAGACACAGTATCGCGATCGCCTTGGTCGTCAGTGGCTTCGTCATCGGGCTTCTTTATATTCTTCTTCCGAATCTGCATTGGTTTGGACAAACACCTGAGGTTTTAAAACTCGGCAGTGATTTCTTTGAAATCATCGCCTGGTCCGTTTTACCAAGTTTGATTTATCAAACATACAAACAGTTCACCGACGGTATTGGAAAAACCAAAGTCTCTATGTACGTGATGATCTTTGGTGTGATTTTCAATATTGCTGGCAACTATGTTTTGATTCACGGTTACTACGGATTTCCAAAACTCGGCTTGAATGGATCGGCGTGGGCGACTTTAATGGCGCGCACCTTGATGGCGCTCGCGATGATTTTCTACGTGCACTTGCATCCCCACTTTAAACGTTATCTGGCAGAGCGCTGGACTCATCGTTTCGATCGTCATCTTCTTAAAAACATCATTCGTTTGGGAATTCCCAACGGCTTGACCTACTTGTTTGAAGTCGGTGCTTTTTCTTCAGCGGCGGTGATGATGGGTTGGTTTGGTGCCACACCTCTGGCCGCCCATCAAATCACGATCAGTCTTGCAAGTACGAGCTTTCTTATCACTCTTGGAGTCGGCATCGCTGCAAGCATTCGCGTAGGTTACGAGTTAGGCCGCGGAGATTACTCTTTAGCGCGCTTTGCAGGATTCACGGCCATCAAACTGGGTGCCGCCTATATGAGCCTTTGCGCTTTGGGATTTTTCTTCTTTCGTCACTGGTTCCCGACATTCTACGTGTCCGACCAAGACGTGATCGCATGGGCCGCTAAATTTTTTGTTGTCGTCGCGATTTTTGAAATTTTTGACGGCATTCAGGCTGTTGCCATTGGTGCTCTTCGCGGCATGAGCGATACGCAGTGGCCAAGTATTATTGCCTTTTTCGCCTATTGGATCATGGGACTTCCCTTAGGCTATGTTCTGGCTTTCCACTTGGGAGTCGGTCCTGTCGGAATTTGGATTGGTCTTTTAATTGGTCTTATCTTCGCATCGATTTTACTGACGTGGAGATTTCATATTTTAAGTCGTCGTTATCTTAAAAACTAAGGATGGAAGACGCAGCGATAGCCGCCGTTCATAAGAGTTTGAGCGGCATCAAGAGTTCGTTTCGCAGCAAACACTCCCACGCGATTTCCGCCGTCTGACGGAGCTGTTATTGAATTGTACGCAGCTCCGCCACGCCAAATTACCGGCCCTGCAGAAGCAAAATCTAAATAACCATATCCGCATCGTTCGACAGCAGCGGAAGATCCACAAGACAACGTAGTTCCGTAACGCTGACGAATCAAATCCGTGCTCGCTAAATCCACGACAAAACCATAGTTCGGGAGATAACCGGTAGAATCAATGTCTTTAGCGACCTCCCAGGCATTTCCTGCAAAGTCCCAGATTTCCTGAGCATAAGGAAGATAACTCACCCGACGGGCCGCTGAGTTCGCACACAGAGTTGCATCTGCAGGAGAACAAGGGTCTCCCGTTACAGCGGCGACAGGCCCCGATGACACGGCCATATTTCCGCGATGAAGAATTCCGCTTTCAACAACTCCGCCCGTCCAATTTTCAGGTCGCTGACGAATAAGATCTGCAACAGTATTCCATTCTTGATTTGAGATAAGATCATAGCCGGTACCTTTACCCGTGCAACTTCCTATCGCCACCATTTGACTGATCCCCACAATAGGACTTCCCGATGCAACAAACTGAGGAGCGGATGTCGATCCCTTCGCTTCAAATCTGCCTACACAAAAAGGACTCGCAATAGCTCCAGCAGGATTGAAGACATATGTAAAATCTATTGGGCAACTAAAACTATTAAATTGAACAGAAGTCACCGTGCTTTCATTCCCGACAGGATCTTTAAGTTTTACTTCAACACGATAGGTAGTTCCCAAACTCGCGTTGCCGGACATGTTGAAATACGCTCCAGAGCCCGCCTGACCCCATGACACCATTTCAACGCTATCAGAGACTCTAACGATACGAATCCAGGCACTTAAAGGATCTGGATCCGTTGGAAAACCAAAAGATACCGTCGGTGAATCTGAAACTCTAGCTGGCACTGGTCCTAGACTCAAAGATGTCACGGGACCCGGACTTTTCGCATCAATTTTTATATTTCTAGATTTTAAAAAGTTAGGATCAGAGCCCGTGTCAGTGAAATTCAAATTCGCAATCGCTGCGGAGTTATTAGCATCGTAAATTTGCCCTCCGCTCACGGCAACGCTAATAAGAGCCAAAGGACGAGCATCTTGTCCTGCTCCGACGACATAGCTAAACCGCAACGTTGTCGCTCCGCCCGCGCCATTTACAAGCGAAGGCGAACTTACTGTAGCCCCGGAGTTTAAAGTGATAGTGGGTGCTCCGGAGAATGAAATCGCTCTTGAAAACTCAATATAAACTGGAACCGACTGGCCCGCTTTATAAGTCGCATTGCTGGCAACATCACTATAAATCTTTGTAATCGTTGGAACCGGGAATTGTGTCGTAAATGAAAAACCATTGTTCTCAGTCACGCGCACGTTGCCTAAGGAATCTTTTGCCTGTGCATAAACTTTATAAGTCGTATTGTTTTGCAAAGCACACGAAGAAAAAATCACGTAGCTCGTGGAGTTTGACTGTACAGGACAGATTGTTGTGGCTCCGGTGCTGTCTTTTACGAAAACCTCATAGCTCACGGCATCCGTCGCTGACCCAAGATCCACGCGAAGATTCATTGCCGTTAAAATATTATCGATCGTGGAGTCCTCAACCCCTTGAGAGCGAACCCCTGTGATTGAAAAAGCTCCGGGTGGAGTTGTGTCTTTTTGTAAATTCACAACGGCACTTTCACCAAGATTTCCGGAAGAGTCGGTTTGCTTCGCCTTGATTTGAAAAGCTCCCTCTGGCACAACAACGTCCGCAGCAAAAGACATCGCCGCAGAACACGTTGTTTCGACAACTTTTGAGTCATTCAAAAAAATCTGCACAGGCATCATCGTCTCACTGCAAGCTCCCTCAATGTGAATTGCCTGGCTGGACATTACGTCCGCAGAAGAAAACACTTTTCCTTCCGTCGGATTTGAAAAACTTAAAGCAGGAGCCTGCATATCAATGTTCACTGATTTTTCAGATTCCGCATATGTGCGACTTTGCGTTCCCTTTTGATGTTTTGCATGAACTGCAACAGCTCCACTGGCCTGATTTGAATTCACATTCACCTGAACTGAATAATGGCCGCTCCCGCAATCGGCTTGCGTGTCAGCAAACGGACCCGTTAGATAAACAATACCGCCATCCACTGAACAAGTTCCATTCACGGTGTAACCTGCGTTCGCTGCCGCAATATTAACGTCTCCGGCCGTGAGCGTCACCGCGGGGGATTGAAAGAACGCCGACAATGTTCGGTAATAGACAGAAGTTTCACCTTCAAGATTTTTCACGAACCAACGAATTTGGAAATCTTGACGGCGATCTCCGGAAGATGTTGGAGCCACATAGGGAGCCACGTGCTCTAACGGAAGACTCAGTGAAACTTTTCCTGTCGCGGAACAGTCAAAGACGGTTCCCGCCACAAAGTCGGTCACTTTTTTCCACTCTTTACTCACGGGATTTTGAACTTCGACCATGCTCACATTTTTACTGCAGCTGACTTCCATGACAATCGACGATTCCGCCGCATCAGGGAGCATGTCCCCTTCACCGATGACGTTATCAATGCTAAACTCTGTTTTGCCTTGAATGGATTTGCTTAAAAAACCGATTTCCAGATTTCTTTCTGAACACGCCGTAAAGATCAACAATGACAGCACGAGAAAGGCATTTCTCCAAAAAGATCGCAGAGATGAAGGTCTCAAAGCGCCAACGTGCATAGTAAACTTATCGGCGCCAAGAGGGTAAGATTAAGACTTAAAGTGAGACTTTATCCGCCTTTTCACAATCGCGCGTCACTCGGAGACGATGCGGAACGCGAGGGAGGAACACCTCCGCCATTCCCAGAATGAGACGTGATCGAATGCCAACGAACACTGCGGTCTTCTCGAATAAAAATGCTGCCGATGATAAACGTCAGAACGGCGATGGAAATGGGATAGATAAGACCCGCAAAATGGTTTCCCGTTGAAGCCACTAGCGCCGTTCCTATAAAGGGAACCAATCCACCGAAGACTCCATTTCCGATATGATATGGTAAAGACATCGAGGTGTAACGAATCTGCGTTGGGAAAAGCTCAACCAGAAATGCGGCAATGGGACCGTACACCATGGTTACGTAAATCACTTGCACAAATACCAACACAGTCAGCATCACAACGTTGGGATTCACGGCGGTGGCGTTGGGCTCTAAAGGATTCCATCCCGAATAAGCTTCCATCGCTTTGTAGATCGGAAAATACGTCAGCGCCGCAATCAAACATCCCGCCATCATAATTGGCTTTCGACCGATACGATCTGACAACAAACCAAATACAACGAAGAACGGTGTCGCAAATAACAAAGCTGTCGCAATGATTTGATTTGCTAAAACGAAATCGACTTTTAAAACTGTTTGCAGATAGTAGAGGGCATAAAACTGTCCCGTGTACCAAACGACCCCTTGCCCTGCGGTAGCGCCAAACAAAGCTAAGATCACAAGACGACGATTCTGCGGATGCAGAAAACTGTCTCGCAGCGGACTCTTTGAAGTTTTTCCTTCCGCTTTCATTTGGGTAAATATAGGTGACTCTTCCATCCGACGACGAATGACGTAAGACACGATGACTAAAACCACAGACAGAAGAAACGGCACGCGCCATCCCCATGTTTTGAAATCATCCTCACCGATGGAGAGTCGTGTCGCGAGAATCACGCCAAGGGAAACAAACAATCCCAAGGTCGCCGTTGTTTGAATGAAGCTTGTGTAAAATCCTCTTTTTCCGTCGGGACTGTGTTCAGCGACGTAGGTGGCGGCGCCTCCGTACTCTCCCCCCAAAGCAAGCCCTTGCAAAAGACGTAAAAGCAACAATAACACCGGCGCCAGAACGCCGATACTTTCGTAACTTGGCAAAAGACCAATGGCTGTTGTTGCAAGCCCCATGATGAGCAAGGTCACCATGAAAGCGTATTTGCGCCCGACGACATCACCGACACGACCGAACACCAAGGCGCCAAACGGACGGACAATAAATCCCGTGGCGAATGTGGCCAGAGTTCCTAAAAGAGCTGCCGTCTCATGTCCTTTCGGGAAAAATTGTGCGGAGATGATCGTCGCCAAGCTTCCGAAAATATAAAAGTCATACCACTCAATCAGAGTTCCAGCGCTCGAGGCCGCTATGACTTTCCAAATATTTCTTTTCTCTGTTGTCGAAATCGTTGCGTCGGCTGATGCAGCCATAAACCCCTCCCTTTGGATAGCTCCATTTTTGAGAAGGGGTTGATTGAGAACAAATGATTTTGTATGGATGGCTTAAATTTAATTAAGCCCCTGTGAGCTCACAAAATTATTGGAAAACCATTTCGCAACGAATGGAACTAGAAACAGTTTCACCCGTCATCATTACTTTGAGCTCTGACCAGCCAAGCTTGATCAAATCTCTGTGAGATATTTTTTCTTCCAGAACAAGACGCTTGTACATCAGTGTCGGATTTGATCGCGCAAATGTCTTCATCAAAGATGTTACGGACATATTGCTTCCTGCATCCGACAAAAGTTTATTCACGATCACAATACCGCGATTCAGACTGATAAACTCATAAGGAAGCTTTAAACCTTGGTCCATCGCCCACGCAGTCCAGTGCTCCAGCGAAGCGTTCTTTTCTTTTCCCGACACAATAAGTTTTAAGCGCTCTTGCACCAAAGTTTTAAACTGTGTTTCATTCACCGTGTTTTGAGAGCGATTGCTGATTTTCCAGAAGGCTCTGGAAATTAAATCCGCATTGTTCAACTCTGTCCCCGCACCTAGAACCATCACTTGGCGCTGCAAATCAGCAGAAAGGATTCCGCCCATGCCGTAATCCAAAATATTCACATAGATTTTAGGCTCCGTAACACGAATCATGAAATTACCTTGATGAAGATCAGAATGATAAAAGCCCCCGCCAAAAAGAACTTCATAAGCCCAGACTTTGCTCATTTCTTCAACCACGCTGCGTTTCAAAGTCGGAATTGTTTCAGAGTATGTCGCGGCTTCTTTATCCAGCTTTTTCCCGATCACCATTTCTTGAACCATAAACTTCGACTTACCCTTCGAATCATAAATTTCCGGCACATGGAATTGGATATAGTTTTTATATTCAGGGGATTTTAAAAATCCTGTTTTTTCATAGCGGGTTTTTGCAAGCTTCTGTCTTTGAATCGTATCTTCTTGGCTGAGTTCTGCTGTCACTGTCGCCGTGATATCTTCGACCACCGGACCTAGTTTGGGCGCCCCTGTTTTTCTGAATTCAGGATTGTTATCTAAAATTTCCGCCACCGCTGTCAGGATTTTGCGATCCTCTTCCACGCGATCTGAAATACCTGGTTTAATAAAACGCACAACAACATCGTGCCTTTGACCATCTACCAATATTTTCGCACGATGAACTTGAGCCATCGTTCCAACGCCTAGAGGTTTTCTTTCAAAGTACGTGAATTTATAATTATTCTTTTCATGCTTTAAAATTTCGTCCACTTGCACCCATGGAACAGGTCTTACGGAGTTTTCAAGTCCACGGAAAACCTCGAGCATTTCTGGGCTCAAATCTGCCTGGCGCGCCACCACCTGCAAGAGTTTTTGCAATTGAGGGCCACTGTTCTGCACCATCAGTTCGAATTTTTTAATATCGCTGAGATTCAGGTCTCCACCCAAATAAGAAGACACGATCAGCTTTTTAGATGCAGGACTTAGGCGGGAAAAATACTCGCTAAACATTGTTTGCATGAAAATACGCATGGTCGCATCTTGCTGTTGGGCAAAACTCGATTGCGCCATCTTTTCACCAACGCGATCTAGTTCTTTCATGCGATCACTAAGAATCGCATCGCTTTCATTCAA
This sequence comes from uncultured Bdellovibrio sp., assembly GCF_946478835.1. The sequence continues at coordinate 24,384 of NZ_CAMLDV010000021.1, forward strand.
AGCCCATTTTTCAGCAATTTTCTGCGCATCCGGATTTTGCAAAAGAGCCATCGCCTTTGCACCTAAGAGTTCCATTTGGCTTTTCTCTGGAGCTTGATCTCCGACAGAGGACTTAAGCTGATTCGTTTGCCACTCGATATACTCATCGATTTGACGTTGCACGCGGGGGCTGTCGGAAACAAATGTTTTTAAGGCTTGAGGACCCGCTTTTTCAATGAGCTCCATATCCAAAGCGACACTTTGTGTATTAGGCCATTCCCCTCGGAACTGAGTTAAAAACTCATTGAAGTTTTTTACTTGAACCGTTTTAGCTTCTAACTCATAAACGCCTTTGAAGTAATTCTTAGCGCGAGCGAGGATTTCTTCCTTCTGCGCCTCGCCTTCACCCTGAGCCATCAGCGCATAAGTCAAAGCCAGTCTTTGTTCGAAAGACAAATAGAGTCCCGTCGTCGCGGGAGCGGCGGCCCAAGCAAACTTGAATACAAAAACGCAACCGATTAACAAGAATTTGAGCTGTCTCAACATGATACACCCTTTAGAAGTAAACTTCATAAGGGACAACATGCATTCCTTGGGCCTGACGGAAATAAACTTTACAAAGACGCGGGTGCTTAAGAACTAAACACCGCGCATAGAACGTCATTACCTACTTCATAGGATTCCGGGAAAGGATCACATCCTGCACCCAGTTAACATCATTTTCAACCTGACTGCTGTAATCTGAAACGAAAACCACATACCGTCCATCAGCACTGATTCTTCTGCTGTCAGAAGAGCCATACCCTTCGGAGCCACTCGAGTCACCCGCAGAAACTCTTGCGGTTGCACCTGTTTGGGTGTCGTGAACGAAAATATCAAGCGCCCCATTGCTATCACCACTCACCAGATTGGAAGCATCTGAATAGAAGACCACATATCGTCCGTCAGCGCTGAGGCTTGGACTCTGGGAGTTGGCATCTCCCTGCGTCCCATTGGAGTCAACGGAAACTCTCACCGTTGTGCCCGTTTGCGTGTCGTGAACAAAAGCATCACGGGCCCCATTGCTATCCCCACTCACAAGATTGGAAGCATCTGAATGAAATGCCACAAATCGCCCATCGGCACTCATACTTGGGGCGATCGCATTATTATTAGCTTGAGCACCACTGGAATCGACAGAGACTCGAGTCGTTGCACCGGTTTGAACATCATGGACAAAAATATCATTCAAACCATTCGTATCACCGCTGACAAGATTGTTGGCGGCAGACTGAAAAGCCACATATCGACCGTCAGCGCTGATACTTGGATATAGGGCATCTAGGTTTCCTTGAACCCCCGCGGAGTCCACAGAAACCCTTGTCGTGATTCCGGTTTGAAGGTCATGGATAAATACATCCTGACTGCCATTGGTGTCTCCAACAACAAGATTCGTAGCACGAGACATAAACGCGACATAACGACCATCGGCACTGATGCTTGGCCAATAGCTTACATTATTTCCCTCGGCACCACCACTAACAACAGAGACTCTCTTGGTAACTCCGGTTTGGGTATCATGAACGAAGATATCAGGGACATCATTCGTATCTCCGACGACAAGATTATCTGACCAGGACTCGAAAGCAACGTACCTTCCATCGGCACTTATACTTGGTGAATAAGAATCGCCGTTTCCTTGAGCGCCCGCAGAATCAACAGAGACCCTGGTTATCTCTCCGGTTTGATTGTCCCGAACAAAAATATCTTCCGCATTGTTAGTATCACCACTGACGAGATTATTCGCGTAAGAAATGAACGTCACATATCGCCCATCAGCGCTAAGACTTGGTGAATAAGAGTATTCATTCGTGGAGGTTCCGGAAGCTTCAAGAGGCAATTTAATCGTTACACTTTCCTGGACATCCCGAACAAAGATATCACTGCTATTATTATTATCACCGCTGACGAGATTTGCCGCCTCAGATGTGAATGCAATATAGCGCCCATCAGTACTGATTTTTGCATCATACGAATCCGCAGTCCCCTGAGTTCCAGTGGAGTCTAAGGAAGCCCTCGTGGTTGTACCGGTTTGAATGTCATGAACAAAAACATCCATAGCGTTATTGGTGTCCCCACTGACAAGATTGGCAGCGGTTGAATAAAACGTCACATACCGACCGTTCGCGCTTATCCGAGGTCCATAATTCCAGCTGTCTGCTTCAATGCCGCTTGAATCAACAGAAACCCTGGTCACAGCGCCAGTTTGAGTATCCTTCACAAAAATATCCACAACACCGTTGTTATCTCCACCAACCAAACCTGTCGCTCCGGACGAGAATGTGACGTATCGGCCATCAGCACTGATGCTTGGGTATTGAGAAGAGGCATTGCCTTGAGAACCGTCGAGAGCAACCGAAGCCCTTGTGGTTATTCCAGTTTGAGTGTCATGAATAAAAACGTCGCTCCAATTATTCGTATCACCACCCACAAGATTCGTGGCTTCAGACTCAAAGGTGACATATCGTCCATCAGCACTCATACTTGGCTGAACGGAAGAGTTATTGCCTTGAGTTCCATCGGATGCCACCGAAATTCTTTTCGTTGTGCCTGTTTGCACATCATGAACAAAAATATCTTCGCGACTGTTGGTGTCTCCACTGACCAGATTGGAGGAGGCCGTAACAAAGGCAACATATCTTCCATCTGCACTTATGTTTGAATTAAATGAATGGCCATTACCTTGAGTACCATTAGAGGCCACAGAGACCATTTTCGTAATTCCCGTTTGGGTGTCATGAACAAAGATATCACTAACGCCATTGGCATCGTTGTTAACAAGATTACTAGCCTCGGACGAGAATACTACATAGCGACCATCAGCGCTTATGTTTACGTCCGTGGAGGCTCCATTTCCCACAGTTCCATCAGAACTTTTGGAGACAAGGGTTATCTTTCCAAGTTCCCTGTCGTACAAATAGGCATCGTAAACATTGTTCACATCTTCTCTAACAACGCCCGCTTCTATCGTTTGAACAATATAGCGACCATCCGCAGAGATCGCAGATTTGGTAGAACCTCCGAATTTTTCTAACCCAGTGTATTGAGGAGCTGACACTAAACGGTGTGAGGCTTCCTTGAGACGTACTTTGAATTCAATCGTGTTAGATTTTTGTCCATTCACTTCGTAATAGCATGAAAAACTTTGGTGTTCTTGCGCCGTCCACTCTGCCTCTGTGGGAACCCAGAAGTTAGGCTGCAATTGAAATGACTTTTCTCCCAGCAAGTCTATTCTTTGCAAAGCCCGATTTCCCGCAGTGTTGTCACACGTGATCGCAGCACCGTCTGGAAGATTTTTAAAACGGACTTTGTTTTTCTGGATGCCCTCAAGCATTTCGAAATTTATTTGAACGTCGCCACCGGAAATATTTGCGGAACTCATCGTGATTTTTGAACTTAACAATGAGGTATCGATATAAGATGAATCAAAAACCAAAAGATTAGCTCTGGATGTTCCCTCAGAGACCAGGGAGAGATCGAGCGTGCAAGCCGTTAGACTTATCGTCATCGAGAAAAACGTCAAAATCAGCGATAATCGCCAGCTCATACCGAAAAACCTCTTCTAAACGTCCTGATTCAGAGACTTATCGGGTTAAATGAAAAAATCATTGAGTGTTTTAGCCACTTAGGGAACAAGAAGTGAAGGGCTGATCACGCGATATCTGTTTTGTATTTTCTGCCAGATATTTGAATGGGGGCCGGTGATACCATCGATACCATCAGCGCCGGCAATTCCACGCAGACGCGGATCTAATTTGCCTCCCGGAAGAAATTGACGAAGATCAGGACCCGTTGGATTTGCTGTCCCTTTTTTTCCTGCAACAGGCATCGCACCTGCGTATCCTCCTCCATCATCGCTTCCGTAAGAGCCGCCGTTACGAGCGGCACCACCGCCATAAAATCCTCCGCCACCGGCTGGGGCCGCTGGAGAATCCGTTGCAGCATCACCGCCAGCACCCGCACTCGAAGCAGACTTGAATCCACCTCCACCCGTGCTTCCGGCAGATTCGAAGTTCACACCATTGCCTTGTTTACCGTCGACGTCTTCACCCGAACCACCTGAAGGACGAGGTCCTTGTTGAATTCCGGGAAGACCAGGAAGATCGCCCCCGATGTCGGAACCTCCACCCGTATTTAATCTTGATGAAGAGTCAATCTGGCTTGCAACGGCAGTTTCTCCGCCCGCCTTTTGCTCTCCCCGACAACTTGGATCATTCGGATTTGAAATACAGACGCAAACTTTATTAGTCGCTGCAAACTGAGGGTTTGCGCAATCTTGTGCGAGAGCCGCAGCTCCAGGACAAATCGGATTTGTGGGATTTGTTTTACACACTTCCATAATCGAAGGGTCTGCCGCATTGGTATCCCCCTTCGTTTGGTTTTCACATTGAGCCGCATTGGCACCAGTTGCGCCATAGTTTTGAATTGCCTGGTTCGCTTCATTGACTTTAGCGACATAGTTATTGCAACTACGAACTTTATCTTCAGCAACAGTTTTAGGTGTTGACCCACCCAAGCATGATTCATTGTTTTTTGCGTAGTCGACCAACTCGTTGCAGGATTTGCGGCAATCACTCAAAGCATTGCTGCAGTTTAAACGATACGCCGCTAAAGCTGCGTTTGCCGCCTGAGAAACGTCACCCATACCCGAGCACGCAGACTGAACACTAGACGAAGTCTGTTGTCCCATTGCCAGAGCCAACTGCGACGCCGTTCCCGAGACACTGTTTAATCCTGAATCATTTTTTTCATCGCAAGTCGACGATGTATTTTCAATTTCTCGTTCACAACGAGCTTTCAAACTGTCGTATTGCGACTGACACTGCCCGCCTCCGCCGCCGGAATTATTATTACCACCACTGTTTCTATTGTTGGTTTGACCTAGATTTGATGGCCTTGGGGTTGGAATTGGAACATTCGAGGTAGGCAAGCCAAGATCTGCGGGACGTTCTGGAGGAAGCGGCACATAGCAGGATTCACTGCACTTCCAAAACATGGCTTCAGAATTTTGGTGTTTGCGGCTGCACTCGTCTACGCAGGCCTCACTAGTATTACTGCTGAAGGCCACTTGCGGGATAAGAAGAAATGATAACGAAAACATTAAACGACATACTATCGCCAAGCTAGTTCCGAAATTACCAGCAGCCATCGATTCTCCCCCCAGAACAATATTTTCATATCTTTCCGAGAAGACCTCAAAGTTTAATGTCGGCAAATCCCGATTTGAGACGAGTTCTTTATGAAATTTCCGTCACCAAGCGAACTCACTCAATAACTTCGATTTGATCGCCTTTTTTGATCATTCCGATATTCTCAGGAATCCATAGCGTTCCAAAAAAGATATCCTTACCTTCGCGACGATACGTCGCCAAAGTTTTTAAAGGCTCAGGCCCTGAAGGCACTCCTGTCGTTTGATCAATTGTCGTGATTGCACAACGAGAGCATTTTTTAGGTTGAGAAAAAATCACCTCACCCACTTTGATTCTTTTCCACTGCTCTTCTTCGTAAGGAACATTTCCAGCGTATACAATATTAGCGCGGAAACGATCCGCACCTACTGGAGAAGACAAACGAGAATTTAATTCTTCAAGACTTTTAAGATTCAGAATTTGTAAAGGACGTCCATCTGCAAATCGAACTTCCGGTTTCCATTCCATAGACAACGAACGGACTCGGCGCTGCGAGTAAGGAGCATAACGAACCAGACGGCAATTCACTCCTAGATATTGCGACAACGCCTGAGAGTAGAGATCCGCCTCAAGAGCCGCCTCAAAAGTGTCATTCCATACTTGAACTTTCACTTTTCTCTGAAAGGAGTTGTTTTTAGAAATCTTAAAGAACATTTTCTGAAAACCGATCGTCAAAGAGGTCTCATCATGAAAGACCTCCACTGTTGCAAGCTTTGGCAATGTTCTTTGTGAAATGAATTTTCCATTTTCATCAATGAGCATCCACTGACGATCTCCGTCAGGACCTTCAATAGTGATCTTCATTTCTTTAAGACTTTGCGAACGCGCGGACTTGATCGGATAAATATAAAGCTCTTCAATCTTCATATTCTAAATGCTTTCTTTTTGTCCGCATGAAGGCAAGACATAACTCATCTTGCTGAATAAATTCATGCTTGCTATTTTTCCTCTGCGAATTTTATACTCAATTTGCCAAACGGCTTTGAGGCTTAGTCTGTTGCCTAAATGGACATCGTGGAGCTGATTTTTTATTCGCACGCCATCAGCTTAATTCAAGACATATCGAAAATATTTCTTCTCGCGCACGAGAATTCGCTTCTCGTTTTCGAGAATTTTGTTCCTGAACCAGGAAAGTAAAACTAATCCTGGTTTGGTCGAAAGGTCTTTTATGAGCCTCACGAAGAGCTTACGCCGCATCTTGGATGACCGAAAAATCACCGTGGCACAAATTGCCCGACAATCTGGAGTACCAGCGAAAACGATCTATCATTGGCTGTCGGGACAACAACCACGCAAGATGGAACATCTTTTTCGTCTTTGCGATGCGCTCAATATTTCCGTTGAAGAGCTGTATGGAAGACAGCGTAAAAATCCCGCAAAAAATATTCTTCCCAAAGAGATTCTGCTTCAGGAACTTAACGCCGGCGTCTATGAAGTGATTTTGCGTCCGCTTAAAATGACTGAAGGTCCCTAATGACCCTCTTTAAACTTTCGCTGATGTCCTTCTTTTTAATCATTTTTCTACTAGCTCTTGCCGAACTTAATTCGGGCACTCGATTTTTAAGAACGGAATTTATTGATCGACTTAAATTTAAAAAAGAACTTCAGCAGTTTCTTGCGCAAACTCAAGAACAGCTGGAAACACCGCAATTTTGCAGACAGCTTATGCGCTCACAGACAGATTCTCCGAATTTATATGATGGTCAAAGCCACAGGAACAATGAGGATCCCCGCTTTGAGCTTTCTCGCCCGGAAATGCTGCCTACACCGGATCACTTACAGATTCAAAATTTGTGGTTGGATAAAGAAACGATACACAGCCAAGTGCGGAAAGCAAACGGCACCATTTACATACTTCACCGGACGCATCTTGTTTTAGAGGTCGCCACGACGCGGGAACCTCTTCTTATGGAAATCGTCACAATCCCCTTGACGGTCACGACCGGGCCCGGAGATTCGTTCGTCGTGCAGGACTGCTACTCGACGAACTCTTACTGAATTATTTTTTATTATGCTCGCGGCGCTTTTCAATCTGTTCGTCATCAAGGAGCGACAGATCGTCTTTCAATTGGAACTCTGCTCCCACATAATCCGCTTTTTTATTTTGAAAAGTCTCAAGATCCGCATTGATCCCGGCCGCCTTATGAAGAGCCTCTGGAGTTGCGACATTAGGTCCCACGCCAGGTTCTTTCACAATCACGACTTCAAACGTGTCAGAGTCCTTATCGTAATATGACACTTCAATTTGCGTATCTTTACGAATACTCAACGCCGCCAACTCTTCAGCTGTAGGCTCACGTTTAGGTTCCGGTTTTGCTGATTTCTTTTCGGCAGCAAAACTATTTAAGGACAACATCATTGTTAGAATAATTAGAAAACGCATTTCTTTGCTCCTTAAAAATTATTTTGCACTACCGCGTTTTTTCGCTTTAGAGCCCGAGTACCCACCGCCTGAAGGCGCTGAATAACTGATTCTTTCTCCACGCGCTTCCGAAGCTGCCGCTACTGCTGCGGCCTCTGGTTTACAAGTAGGACTTGTTCCTGAGCTGTCACTGCAATTGCGGCTCGAAGTATCACCGAAGTAATTGTAGACCAAAGATCCAACGCCTAAAAGACGTTTGATCTGCATCAAATCTTCAAACGGAACTCCCGTACAACCCCAAGTATTGGCCGCACCCGCCGGTCTTTTTCCGTGAATAACGACTCCGCGAGCACCTAGACTGTCTTGACCAGAAAGCCCCGCCAAACCCAAAGAGTTCGAATCGTTATAGCGGGCTCCATTGTGTCGAGCCGTGATATGAAATCCCGGAGGCGTTTTGTGAGAGTTATCTGTACTGCAAGCCTCAAGACGACGGCTCTTATCAGACCCCATTCCCCAACTGATTGGAACAGATTTTACGCAACCGCCTGTTTGGTCAAAGATGTACATCGTAGGTTTGCCATCGCCAGAGTAGTCATTAATAGCGATGTATTTTCCCGTCGCCAGTTTCGCTACAGGACAGCTGTTGGTGAAACTTTTCGCTTCAGAGAAAGCCGACTTCACGTGACCCGGAACACTCCCACAGCTTCCTCCGCTGACGGAGTAAGAAGGAGCCGCAGTATAAGCCGTCACCCCCGAGCTTGTCGTGGTGTTGCCTCCCGAGGAGCTTCCATCAATCACTTTGTTAGGTCGCCCAAAAAGGGCCGCAGAATGCGCGTTGCATACCGAAAGAACGATCAAGGTAAAGATGATTTTTCTCATAGTCTCATTAGTGTATGAGACACCTCACATTACCCAAAGCCAAAAATAAAAAAGGGTCTCAAAACGAGACCCTTTATTTCCGGAAGAGGCCGGAGTATCTATATA
>NZ_CAMLDV010000022.1 GCF_946478835.1 uncultured Bdellovibrio sp.
GGACGGCAATCCAAAAATTAATTAGCTGCGGACCTTTCTTGAAACGGAGATACCATTCCCAACGACCAGAAGAAGAACGCGGTAAAAAACTGCGTTTTGTCGGGGAGGCTTTCTGCCACTCTTCACCTTGCAATAACTCCTGAAAGTTAGACACTTCAGGGGCATACTTCATATGCGTGACCTTATCTTCAAAACGCATCCACTCATTAAAATGAGTCCGGTCGTGCAATGACAGAATCAGTTTGTCCTTAGAAACCTGATGAAGAATATCTTCGGGTGTTCCTAGTTCCCACGGCCAATCTACCCAAGTAGACCGATTTACTATTTCAGCATTGGCGGAATCACTCCAAAAAGAATTCCAATCTTGGTTCTTCCTGAAGGAATAAATAAATTTATCGTTGGGTAAATCTTGAAGGACACGACGAATTTGTTCTCTCGAAAGAAGATCATCGCGCAATTCAAAAAAACCAAGGCCACGGCCAGCGTAACGAGCTTTGAAAAGAGACCATCTTTTTTCGGTCGCAAAAAATTCCGGCAAGATCGTGAGTCCCCCGCCCACATCTTCAAGCATGTGCGTAAGGATCATCTTTTCCATAGCCATGGCGTGATGACGATTTTCGAACATGCCTTCAGGCATCAAATAAACTTCATCAGCGCGATCACGATATCTTTGCTCACGCACTTCGGCCCTTTTATAAAATTCTTCAAGAGGAGAAAGATCCGGCTCTAAACGCGGGCGATTCAGAAAAATTCTTCCATCTAAATCTGTTTTTCTTTTTACCCACAGGACACGGACCGTTTCTGGAATCACAGAAAGATCAAAGCCCGCTCCCAAAACCAAATAAGCGTTCTGATTAGGTCGTTGCAGGATTTCTAAGAAAAGCTGTCTTTCCATTTCCCGGAAATAAGTTTCTCCATGCTCAAGAAATAACTCACGAATGGATTTGCCGATCTTCTTTTCGATCTCGGTATCCAAATCGATAAAATCCACGGACGAATCTCGGGTATAAAGCATCAGACGCTTCATCAACTCCGTTTTTCCAGTTCCGCGATGTCCAACAACAGCCGTAATCATGGTTTGATTCCTATCATGTCCCAGAATTCAGGAAAACTTTTATTGATCACGTGAGGCTCTTCAATGGTGATATCGTGGCCTTTTAGTTTCATCAAAACGGCCGCCATCACCATGCGGTGATCTTTGTCGGGATTAAACTTCACACCATGCACGGGTTGTTGTTGAGGATTCCCGTGGATAATCATGCCGTCTGGCAAAGACTCATGCTTTACGCCGACTAAATTCAATAAATCTGAAACTCGGGCAATACGATTTGATTCTTTACTCACTAAGTGAGGTGCCCCATAAAGTTTTGAAATTCCTTTGGCCCAACTGCACAGCACAGCCAAAACCGGAAAAAGATCTGGAGACTGAGAAAGATTGAATCCAAGAGCCTGCGGAGTCGGCGTCTCTTTCACGGTGAGAGTCGAACCCTGCACAGAAAAATTCACCTGCATTTTTTCAAAGATATCTAAAAACACGATATCTGGCTGTGTGCTTTTCTCTGAAAAATTCGTAATAACGACTTCGCCAGCTAGGGCCCCGGCGGAAGCCATGGTAAACATCGAGCTGACATCGGCTTCCACGGTCCATGATGTTTGCTGAATGTTTTGCCCTGCGGGAATAATATAACCTTGCGACGTCTTTTGAATCTTCATTCCCAAAGACGTCAACATCTCTAAAGTCAGTAGAAAATAGGACTCGGAGTTTTTACCGCCTACCAATTCAAATTCTAAATCAAAATCCAAATTCCAAGCATTTAAAACCAAAGCAGAAGCGTATTGGCTGGATTCCGCCATATCCACCTGTAAAGGTGCAGAAGGCTTTTTCCAACCCTTCCCTTTTACGGTCATTTTGTCTTCGTAAATGTGGGCTTCAACGCCAAGCTGGTTCAAAAGATGCACTAAACCTTTTTGCGGTCTTTGCAAAAGACGGCGTGTAGCGCCGAGGCTGTACTCACCTTGATTGCGAGACACCCGAAGGGACATAAAACGAAATGTCGTTCCACCTTCGCCACAGTCAATAACGCCCGGATCATTCAGATGTTTGAGACCTTCTCGCATGTGGCGAACATCATCACAGTCGGAAAATCCCTGAAGCTTAAAAGACGGAAAATAACTTTGCACAATCAAGGCGCGATTGAAAACGGATTTTGATCCAGGTATCTCACCTTGAAAATGCAGCTTAGCCATTGAGTTCTTCCTCTTTTTGACGGCAGACTTCCATTAATACTTCATCCACCGTCACTTCGCGAATCACGCATTGACCTGGTTTTTTCAAAAACACGAAACGCAGGGTTTCCGATTTTGTTTTCTTTTTATCGCTAAGAAGCAATTTTCTAAAATCTTTTAAAAGCGCCGCTTTTGTTTGCAAAAGTTCGTCACGCAATGGAGAAAGCAAATACCCCACAACCGGAGAGCGCTGAATTTTTTCATACTCACTCACCGTCATGATTTTGTTTTCCACACTCCAGCGAAGTGCAAAATCCAAACCATAGTTAATAGCCACACCGTGAGGAAGCTTGTAATAGGCTTCCAACACGTGGCCCATGGTGTGTCCCAGATTCAGTATATGACGATGACCGGATTTTTCTTCAGGATCTTTAGAAACGACTTTGTTTTTGGCATCAATGGAGGCCGACAAATATTTCCACATAGTGGCTGACGTAATTTCAAACTCTTTGGAAAGATCTGCCCAAAGTTTGCCACCAGCAATCCAGGAAATTTTTAAAAGCTCGCCAAAACCTTCAAAGGCACGAGCTTCAGGCTGTGCAATAAGAAGCGAACGCACCAACACGATTTTATCAGCAGGATAAAAAGTGCCGATCTGATTTTTTGCCGATCCGACATTCAAAGCGGTCTTCCCGCCGTGAGCAGAGTCAATCGCAGAAAGCCACGTGCTGGGCATTTGTACGAGTTTCACACCACGCTTAAGAATGCTCGCAACAAATCCACCGAAATCCCCGACGCTGCCGCCCCCTGCAACTACAAGAGTGAGTCGACGGCTGGAAGTATTCTCGCAGAGTTGAACGATTTTAGATATGTGCGCTGGGAATTTTTCGACGGCTTTCAATTCTTCTCCGGCGCGAACACCGTAAGACAAAGAAAACTGTTTCATCCATTTTTTAAAAGCGGGTGATTTCTTAGGAAGAACCTCGTCGTAAATCAACAGAAGTTCTTCACCTAATTCAGAAACTCGCGGAAGCTCGTTAGAAAAGAGCAAAGAGCTTTTTTTCATTATTTAGATTCTTTGAATTCAGCTTTGGCTTTTTCGTAAGACTCTGACAATGAATCCCAAGCTTTGCTCATACCAGATTTCATTTCGGACCAAGCTTTACCGGAGCTTTTTTTAAGTTTAGAAAGATCTTTTTTCATCTCGTCTTGCTTTTTTTCAAGAACAGCGATTTGCGCTTTCATTTCTTTTTTAGCTTCGCCACTTTTCTCTGAAGCCTTGGCTTTCATTTCAGAAATTTCTTTCTTCAAATCCGCCAATTTATTTTCCATGTCTTTTTGGAATTGTTCTTTTTGTTCTTTTGTATAATCAGCAGCCGCGGAAGCAGCCTCTGTTGTTTTTTGCTGAACGTCTTCTTTTGTCGTTGCTAGTGAAACAGACGAAAATGAAAGAGCAAGAAGGGAAATAATTAGGAATTTCATACTGGTCTCCTTTGACGGAGACCAGTTTACAAAGAGGCTTATTTTACTTCAAGAATATTGAGCTGAGTCGCCTCTACCGTGACGCTCACGGGCTTTTTACCATTCAAACTTTCTTCAAGTTTCTTCTTATAGGCATCAAACTCTGCCACATCTCGTCGCAAATAATAGGATCCTGAGGTTTTCACAAAAAGGACCACAAGCCCCTCGTCGTCTTCACGCAATTTTTTAACCACATCATTCACGGATGTACGCTGTTGTTCAGCGCTGGCTGGTTTGCGGGCCTTTGAATGTGCCTCCGCTGAGTTCATTCCCATGGTGGCTGCCAAAGTCATTGCTGCTACAAGAATCCACTTCATGATTCACTCCTTTAAGGTTGAGATATATTCTTATCGGCGACGCCAGGCTCAGCTAGAGCCCGACCTTCGTCCATACCCTCAACGGTTCAAAGTGAGATCATTCTAATGGCACTGAATTTCTAATTTTCCCTGCGGAAGTGCAACTGTGAAGAAAAATGGACCTTCATTATTTTGCGTAAAGCTATAGCTGCCGGCTTTAATGCTCGTAAAATAAGAAAACTCCACCATCACAATTCTTACGTGAAAATTCTCCACATATTCATCGAATACATAACTTGCAAGATCAGCGTTCGGATGGACCACCGGTAAAAGCTCGACTTTGTTTCCATTCACTTCGCAAACTGGGTTGATTGAAGCCCATGTTTGTACTGAAAACGCCATTAAAAATGCCAACAACAAAAATTTCATACCGTCTCCTTGTGGTGCGCAAAATAATGCACCTCAATAAATTAGTAAAATTCATTATTTTAACTTTAAAAGTAAGTATTATTAATTATGGATTTAAATCTGACTCACCTTCGCTACTTCGTTTCAGCGGCAAAACTTGGCGGCCTTGCTGCCTCCGCAAAAGAAAATCACGTGACTCAATCTGCGGTGAGCCAGGGAATCCGCAAGTTAGAGGAGGCCTTAGGTTGCGATCTTCTTATTCATCAAAAAAACCGTTTTAAGCTGACTCAAGAAGGCGAGGCTCTGCTTTCAAAAGCTGAAAGCCTTTTTGTACAGGTCATGGAACTTAAGGAACATCTTCGAAGTACGGCGAATGAAATCAGTGGCGACGTTACTTTGGCAACTTCAGCCACCATTGCACAATTTGTTTTGCCTTCTGTGATTAAGAAAGCAAGGGACTCTCATCCCCTTCTTAAGCCTGTCATTCAAATTGGTGATGTCGCTTTTATTCTTAATGAAGTGAAAAAGGGCCGAGCCGAATTAGGCATCGTGATTGATGACGGAAATGTTCGCGATGTGGAAAAAAAACTTATTCAGGAGGGCGTTTTTTGCTGTGTTCAATCGAGCAGCCAGAAATATTCAGACAAAGCTCCATTTATGGCAACACGCGAAAGCCCCGGCGTTGAGGAATTAAAGAAAATTTATAAAAAGAAATTTTCAAAGCTTCCTGAAATTGCGGTGGAAGTGGAAAGCTGGGAAGCCATCATTGGTATGGTTCAGCAAGGTCTGGGCGTGGGCTTCGTTCCAGATTTGGTATTATCACAACATCAAAACATCAAAGAGGTCGCTCACCTTGCGGAACTCGGTCAGAAAATAAAATACAAAACTTACCTCATCCACAAAGGAGAGCATCAGCTCTCCCGCCAAGGAAAAGTTTTTTATCAAAAGCTTTTAAGCACTCTAGCCTGAGAACGTGTGGCAACAAAAACAACACAAAGAACAGAAGCCAAACAGCTTACCAGAAATACGGACGGATATCCTTTTTGAGCTGCGAGCCAACCAAAAAGGAAATTACTTCCTAAAAGCGAAAGATCCCAGAAAGCCGTGTACCAACCAAGCACATTGCCTTGGCGAGCAGGCTCCACACCGCGCACAGATTCAATCGCCAGCGCAGGATACATGAGTGCCAAACCAAGTCCGCCCAATAAAGATCCAAACACCGTCAAGAGCCAAAATGGAGACACGACCACACAGAGCATTCCCAATGCCGCTAACGATGCGGAACTTGCAGCCACACGCGAACTGCTGTAACGGTCAATCCAGTGCCCTCCGAAAACTCGCATAAGAACAAATCCCAAACCGTAAGCCACAACCATCCAGGCGCCATAATTCCAAGAGCGTGAAGAAAAATACAAAGCACCGAATGTAGAAACCGCAACGAAGCCTGTGGAAGCTAATGCCAAAGTAAATCCGGGAGCCAAAGATTCTTTAGGAATCCATTCCACGGATTTATCTTCGGAAGAACCGAGAGGAATGCTTTCCTGGAAGAATGCAACAACACCGAAGATGGATGGCGGAAGAATGGCGGCAATCGCCACCGCTAAAAATCCCTGAACACTGTTAATAAATCCGCCAACCATGGGTCCTATCGTTGCACCCAACCATAAAGAAAGTCCGAAGAGGCTGACCAGTTTTCCTTTTTGCTCTTTAGGTGCTGTCGCAATCACCCAGGTCGTTCCAGCGGTAAAAGTAAAACCTTCGCCGAAGCCTTGCAGAAAACGAGCGACACCAAAGAGCACATCCGAAGCCGGAAGAAGAAAAAGAAGGCTGCCTAAAGCACAAAGACTCGTTCCAAATGCCAGCGTTCGCCAGATTCCAAATTTAGACGTCGCTCGCCCCACAAGAAGTCGTGACCCCACGGCCCCCGTCGGTTGCAAGCCCATAATAACGCCGACAGCGACATCTCCCAAACGAAGCTTTTCATGAATGAATAGCGGAAGAACCGGAATTAAAACTGCAATAGCGAAGAAAACTGAAAACGCAGCTGCAAAGACAAGCCAGAACTGCCACTTCCATTTGTTCATAAAAGAACCTCCACAAGATTTTCCTATTGTGGACCTTCTTTTTGATCTGGTAAAATGATTTATAAATATGGTCTTAATCATTTTTAATGATGAAAGGATTTTATGAACGCCTCAGATCTTCAAGTGTTTAAGGTTGTTGCCCACGAGGGAGGCATGACTAAAGCCGCCCAGGTCCTTAATACCGTTCAATCCAACATCACCGCTCGCATCCGCATTCTCGAAGAAGAACTTGGCGTTCCTCTTTTCTATCGCGACAAAAAAGGTGTGCGCCTAACCTCCGCTGGAGAACGCCTTATTCCTTATGCAGAAAAGATCCACGATCTCTTAGCTGAAGCCAAGGAAATCGTCGCACAGACAGACACTCCTCAAGGAGCTTTGCGCATTGGTTCCCCTGAAACAACGGCAGCTCTTCGTCTTTCAAATATTCTCTCAGACTATGGAAAAAAACATCACGACGTGGACCTGTCCCTAATCACGGGAACCACCGAGTTTCTTATTGAAAACGTTCTTGCAAGAAATCTGGAAGGAGCTTTTGTTTCTGGCGGTGTCGATGATCCGCTTTTAGCTTCGTTCCCCGTCTTTGAAGAAGAAATGGTTTTCTATATGCCGAAAACAGCCAAAGATCCGTTTTCATTTTTAAGAAATCAAAAAGCCAAAGTGTATGTCTTTTGCACGGGTTGTTCTTACCGCCGCCGTTTAGAAAAAATTCTGATTGAACACAACATCACGCAAGTGAAAGTTATGGAGATGGGTTCCTTTGACGGCATCTTAGCTTGTGTTGGTGCAGGATTAGGAATCACTCTTTTGCCAAAAGCCTTCAGCGAAGAAAAAACCTGGAAAGCTCGCTGGTCGCACAATATCGCAGTCTACGGATTAAAAAAATCAGCTGCGATTGTGCCCACTTATTTTATACGCCGGAAAGACACATTTCTTTCGCCCGCTTTAAAATCTTTTATGGAGATTATTTCGTAAGATCCCAATTGATCTCAGAGATTCCTTTAGAGCGTAGATACGCATTGGCCTTGGAAAAAGGTTTTGTTCCGAAGAACCCGCGGTGAGCTGATAAAGGTGATGGATGAACAGCCTCAATCACAAAATGTTTTTTGCGATCTACAAACGAGGCCTTCTTTTGCGCGTAAGAACCCCACAAAACAAAAACCAGATTCTCTTTTTGCTCATTGAGGACGTGGATGATTTTATCCGTAAACTCTTCCCATCCTTTGCCTTGATGAGCCGCCGCCTTCCCATCTTCCACAGTCAAAACAGCATTCAAAAGCAAAACACCTTGCTCTGCCCACTTGGTCAATGAGCCGCTTTTAGGAATTTGCGCTCCAACATCGGCTTGCAACTCTTTAAAAATATTTTGCAAAGAGGGTGGAAAACGAACGCCATCGCGCACAGAGAAACAAAGTCCATGAGCTTGTCCCGGACCGTGATAAGGATCTTGTCCAACAATCACGACTTTGACTTTATCAAAGGGAGTCAGATTCATCGCTGCGAAATATTCTTCACCGCGAGGATAAATAGTTTTTCCTGCTTTGTATTCTTGCACAAGAAAGGCACGCAACTTCTTCATGCGTTCGCTTTCGAACTCATTTTGAAGACGCTCTTTCCAGGATAAATCTAACTTTACTTCGGGTTTTGTTTCCATCTCATCCTGACACACGACATAGGTCCAGGGAACGGATTCTAATGCAATCCTATTCGTTTTCAAATTATTTTTTGCTTCTTCCCTAACTTGACCAGACAAATTTAGACCCCATTGTTACAATAAGACTAGAGGAAAAGGAGGCCGCCTATGACGACTCTTCTAAATCCCACCATACAACTTATTGAACAAAACCCGGAAGTTAAGTCTTTTATATATCAACAGATCTCCGAGTTTGAACCCTTTGTTACCCCACAAACCGTCGTTGCTGTCGTGGCAAGAGACCCTAAGAAACTTGCGCTTCAGTATGAAACAGATGGCAAGGAGTTTACAAGGGAAGGTCTCAAAAAGCTCTACCGTATAGCCATAGTCCTGAACGAAAGTGGGACGACTGTCGAAGCTGAAGGCGTCCACGAAGACATTTTTGAAGCAATCAAAGCAGCGAAAGATAATCTTCTGACGAAGCTTGTTGCGATTCAGGATTCTGTTATCAGCCAACAAGATCGGATCATTGAGATCAATCATTACTTGCAACATCCAGTTCTTCATTAAGATAATGGGGCTTCTTCCTAAAGGAGGCCCTCATGTTCAATCCAAATATGCCTTATCGCAGCGCCGGTCGCTGCGGTCTTAAACTCAGCTCGTTTTCTTTAGGCGGCTGGACGACCTTCGGCGGAACGGTGAAAGACTTCACATCCGTACGAAGCATCTTGCGTCTAGCCTATGAAACAGGAATCAATTTCTTCGATATCGCAGACATTTACGCCAAAGGTGAATCTGAAAGAATCATGGGAGCCGCACTCAAAGATTTTCCTCGTCATGAGTTGGTGGTTTCGTCCAAAGTCTTCTGGCCCATGAGCGATGACATCAACGACAAAGGTCTTTCTCGCAAACACATTCTTGAATCCGTAAACAAAAGTCTTCAGCGCATCGGCACTGATTATTTGGACATTTACTTTTGCCACCGCTATGACCCCGAAACTCCCGTTGAAGAAACCGTGCGTATTATGGACGACCTCATTCATCATGGAAAAATTCTGTACTGGGGCACGAGTGAATGGACAGGAGAACAAATTCAAGAAGCGATGGATGTGTGCGAGAAGGGTGGCTACTACAAGCCGCAAATCGAGCAACCGCAATACAGTCTGCTTGCTCGTGAAAAATTTGAAAAAGATGTTAGACCTAAAGCGAAGGAACACGGCATGGGCCTTGTGACATGGTCCCCGCTAGCTTCCGGAATGTTGACAGGAAAATACGACGAGGGGGTCAGCGAAGGGCGCCTTTCCCGTATTGATTGGTTGAAGGACACTTTTTATACCGACAAAAATGTACAAAGAGTGCGCGACATGAAAAAGATCGCCGATGCCTTAGAGTGCACGCGAGGACAATTGGCTTTGGCATGGTTGGCGGCCCAAGAAAATCTGACAAGTGTGATTCTTGGAGCCACGAGCATTGAACAACTCCAGGAGAATCTTGGCGCTATTAAAGTGAACATCACACCTGAGGTCGATAAAGAACTTAAAAAACTTTTCGCTTACTAGGAAGAACTGCTTGCTGATCAGGAATTGCTTTTTGTCTTTTTTGCTGTTGTTGGGATTTGCGAATTTTTCGCTAGCTACTCCTTTGGAACTCAAACGCGGCGAAAACTATTTTGTGATCGGCGTGGGAGAGTACGATTACCTTCCTCACACAGGCTTCGTGAATGGGCGCTTTGCCGGATTCGGCGAGGCCGTTCTTACCGCCTTTGCAAAAGCCAAAGGATACACCTTTGAATATAAAGCGGTCTCTATTCCCCGCATGTTTAAGGTTTTTTTGGAAGATGCCACGGTCGACTTCATGTATCCCAATAATGAATACTGGGATGCGGAACACCAACGCAAAAAGGGAGTTCTGTTCAGCTCACCAGTGGTCACCTACGTCGACGGTATCGTTGTCCGTCCCGAAAATAAAAAAATTTCTTTAGCTCAGTTAAAGTCCATTGGCATTATTAAAGGCTTTGATCCTATTCAGTACAAAGATTTGGTCAAAGAAAAGAAAATTAAAATGTACGAACACAGTGATGTCGTAGCACTCCTAAAAATGGTACTCAACAAAAGAGTCCAAGGAGCTTATCTCAACCCTCTGGTCGCCGCCTATTATTTGAAAACCCATGTAAAGTCCGATGAGATGCTTGTTCTTGCCGACAAATTACCTTTCATCAATTCTTCTTATTATTTCTCGACAATCAAATATTCCAAGGTGCTCGAAGAGTTCGATGAGTTTCTAAAAAAAGAGCGTTCGCTCATTCAAAAACTAAAAATTCGGTATGGCGTTCAAGACCCCTTCCTGAAAGACTCTAAAAAATACACGCCCCCTCTTGTCTCTGAAGAGACATCTTTCGTCACCGATCCGTTGTTCGCGGAAAAATAAAAAACGCCGCTCACTCTTAAAATAGTTAGCATTCATTTTCTATCTTTTTTGAAATTCATGTTCCGTCGGCCTCCTCATTGCATATCTTTTATGTCTGTTATTTAACTGTTTATGTTAACTCACAGTTGTTAGCTTTGCGCATCACACAAGGAGATATATATGAAAGCCCTCTCAGCCTTTTTAATTTTATGCGCCTCTACGCCTTCCGCCTATGCCGCTAGCACGACAACTTGGGACCTTAATAACCAAGATGCTTACTCTTGCTATGCACGCAATGGCGTCTATTCTGACGGCGTCTGCATTGATGCTTCAGCCTCTGCACATGTAGCTGCTATTTTGAGTAACGGCATTCGCAAAGGCGGCGGCAATGAAAGCTCAGTGGGAGACACTGTCGTTGAAGGAGATGTCAAAGTCACAAAGGCTTACGACAATCCTCACTTTCGAGAAATATTTATTTCTGTCAGCGCCATTCCTCGCGATGAAGTGTTGAACTACAACGAAAAGAATGAACAAAACTATCACAACTCCAATCGCTTGCGTGCGGATGGATTTGTCGATCGTCCGTGGATCTTAGCTAATATCGGTGCCAACATCGCTGTCACAAACTCTCAGGACGTCACTGTTCTCGCAGGAAGTTTTCCGGCCAGTGGTTTGGATCCTTTAAAAGGAAAACCAAGTCGTTACTATATGACAGCCCCTTACGGCATCATGGTTCGTTACGACAAAGGGATTCAAATGAACTATCAACTTAAAGAAGAGTTGGATCGCGTGATCCTGGCTTCTTTCAGTGTGATTGATGGCGATGGCCTTAAAGGTGAATCCAATATTGATCCCGCAGACTCGCGTGCGAATTCGTATCCGTCCTATGCGGGAACGATGGAGCTTCGAATCACCAATGCACTTCGCAAGGTTTTTGAAAAATCATCGCCTTATTTAAAAAACCATGACCTTTACATCGGAGTCACCGGAAGCCGCGGAGACACTGGGAGCTATGCAGGTCAAAAAAGATCTCAAGATGATCTAACAACGTACTTGGGTTATATGTTCACTTCAAAATATGGGCAAGCCGAAGTGCGCGTCTTCCGCTCTGACTTTAATCGCAACAAAGCTGGCAACGGCGATGGACGTCACGGCCCTCAAGTGGAATCCAGCGCTCAAGGTGTTGAAGTCGCCTATCGCGGTTTGGAATCGCGTCTTTGCACTTGGGATTTTTATTTGAACAAACATATCTTTGAAAACAACAGCCAGTATCCTGACGGAGAATTCACTTACGACAATGTCCGTGGTGTCAAAGGTTGGACGGCGGGAACAAGCTGCCGTAACTTCTGGGGCGTTGATAATTTGGATGTCGGTTTTGAATATGGAAACGTTGAATTAAAGAGCGCACCAGGAACAAAACTTTCCGGCGCCTATCCTCTAACATCGAACTTATTCAATCTGACGTTCACTTATCGCTTTGGTTTGCACAAAGCTTATCGAAAATAAGCAGCGCCAAGTGACAAATACATTTACCAAAGGCCGGGAGAAAATGCGGATTTTTTGCCTTCATTGAGTAGGTATTTGAGAGAGAGTTTTCTCATATAAATGTTGATGCCTTTTGGCACCCGGTGGTTTCTTTTTCGAAGAATGGGTTATACTGAGTTCGTAGAGAGAAACAAGAGATTCGGAAAAAGCGGAAAGATAGAAACGAGCTCTCAGGAAGATAGAAAGCGATGCTTAAGAGAAGTCTTAGATTCGCAATGTTTAGATTCTATGAGAGTCGTCCGAGACGGGACTTGATCGAATGATTGAGCCCCGTTTCCATTTTTAGATTAATGTTCTAATGCGACAGGAAGAAAGTTCGTCGGAGAAGAAGCGGTTGCGGCCTTCTCTTTTCCAGTCTCCAACTTCACAAGTGAACCGATAATGTCTTGCAACTTTTCAAACGGTTGCAAATTGGGCGGAAGATTTTCTTTAAGCTCCATTGTCAACACAGGCGTTTTTCTTTCAAGCCACATATAACGGCCCAAGCTGCCCGGATAGTTTCCTAAAGACTTCCACGGAAGATAATCAAACTTTGGTGGCGGAGAAACTTTAGGCCCGTCGAAATCTAAAACCTTTAAAGGCGTATGTACCGACACCACGAAATCCGGTTGGAAATCTTCTAAATGGTGAAGAGCGCATTTTGTTTCAGGTTCACTCGCGGCTTCCGCACCGGGGAAACGACGTGGATTGGATTTTGTTGTGCGCTTCCAGTTTTCAATCGCTCCTGTTGTCCAATCTTTTGTTGGAAAGTTGCGATTGATATCAATCTTGTTCGCATTCGTGCGAGTTTTGTATTTCACACCGTCGGGATTTAGAACTGGAATCACACGCCATGAGTTGCGTGGATCAATGCCCTCAAGACGCTCCATCCAATAACGACCCACAGTTCCCGCTGGAGTTTCATCTCCATGGATCAAGCTGAATACCAAAACTTTTTTCGCACCTGGAGTCGCAGAGATTTTATCGTAGTGATAAATAGGTCGCCCTTCTGCACTGACACAGATAGAGTCGACTTTAACTTTTTCACAAGCTTGTTTGAGCATTTTGTCATCCCAAACACCCGGAAACTTTTTTAGATCGTTCATGCAGTCTTGTGGAACATTAGAAAAATCGGCTCGCGCCGATACGACTGACAAAAACATCAGACTTAATATTAATGTTTTCATATACCCCGTCTTCACATCCCTATTATCCCAGGTCTTTTGGAACTCTCAAGATGAGAAAAGAGCGATTCCTGCATTTTCTCTGCCCCAAGCTGAGAATCCTTACAAACTGACTAAAGTCTTAATGCCTTTCGTCCGTAATGTAAAGGGTGTGACCAATAGGACTCAGTGGGAGGATGTATGATGAACCGTGGTAGTTTTAGTTTCGTAGCGATGCTGGTGATAAATCCCATCGTGATACTGTTTTATCAGAATTGCTCGATGACCCCGGTAAGTTATGCGAAAAATACAACACCCCGTCCCGTCGTCTCAAGACAGATCGCCTCGGAAGCAAAACCTGTTGTTGCAGAGGTTGAAAAACCTGCTTGCCCTGAAAACAAAAAAGAATGCGCTAAAGCGGAATAATTAGATATTCATCTTGTGAATATCTGAATTCTTTCTATGCCTTTTACTTATCATAGAGTCCCTTGCTAGAACTGACTTGACGAAGCGTTAGTTCGAAACAAGGAGGCTTCTATGAAATCATTTATTCTTTCTCTTACATCATTCCTAGCTTTGGTAAGCTCTCCGGCTCATGCATTTATCTCTTCCCAAGAGGAAACCCTTCTTGTTGAAGCCATGAACCAAGTCAATCCAGCCCAAGTGCATGTGGAAAACATCCGCTGCTCTTTGCGCAATCGTATGTGCTTAGTCAAAATGGAAGTAGGAGCACACCAACGCCGTGCTGGCTGCATGATTGAGCGTATTAGCGATGCGGCAGATTTGTATACGGAGAATGTAGATAAGGCGACAGGAAAGACTGTTGTCTCTTTGTCGCCTTATACTCAGGATTCTTTAGATCGTTGTGTCAGTCAGGTTCTTTAGTTTTGTGATTCAAGCATCGGGTTCACGCGCGCCTTGAAAGTCTTTTTGAAAGTTTTCAAGACCGTGAATCCACGCTTGGCGCGAATCTCTTTGGCTTTTTCCTCAGACACAGATTCGTATTTGAAAGTGTTGGATGGATTTGAAAGTCCTAATTTCGTAAATGCATTCTTAGCGTCTTTATCACTCTCAGTTCCTGTGAAAAATGCAAAATAATCCTCACCCACATCAATGTAACCTTCGTCGTAGTCGCCGATGATCACATAACCGTCATGAGTTTGTCCTGTTGGCAAAGCCACGCCGACAAGTTCAGGAATGTAGATCACGTCTCCTAAAGCGTGCGCTAAAGGATCTCCAGACACCGTGAAGTATGGAATCAAACAAGTCAGTCCCGCCACTCCATCAGAAACTTTTCCGAAGCCGTAACCATAACCGCATTTTTTGAGATCTGTTTTATTGAAATAAGACTGATTTTTTTCGGCGTCATATTTGTGATAAGAGATGCCAATGCGCTTTCCGCTGGCGTCTTCAATCAAGCAAGATCCTTCGATCATGCAAGCGCGATATTGTTTGGCACAAAGCCGAGTAAGAACCTTACCCTCTGCTGTGATCACCTTTCTAAGGTCGCGCGCTTCACAGTGCATCTCAGAAGTTTTAATCAAACTTGTATGATAGGTCGATGTACTTGCCGACGTTTGCAGGCTTTGCGCCAACGCCAAGGAACTTCCCAACAAAGTAATCAACACCAGACTGAGTCTCATAAGGTCTCCCATAAAAATGAAATGAGGCTTAACGGAAAACCCTTTTGCTATAAGTGTTCCAGGGAATGCGTGGTTTTATTGGATTTATAGCAGTGAAGCGATGTCTAGATTTCTCAATAAGAGACATTTTTGGGCATCACGGTAAGGCCTCCGTGATTGCTTCGAAGGCCTTTACCCTATCGCGATTATTGATAGAAGAACTCTTCCTTAACGATCTTATCGTCTTTTACCGTGTAAAGAGCGATCTCTTCCATCTTCGAACGCTTGCCGGTTTTCTTGTTTGTGACGTCGTAGTTGTAGTGAACCGTAAAGCGGTCCCCGTGCACCATGGGTTCCGAGACCGAGCCGCCATGGTATTCCATATTATCGAGCCACCATTGATTCTTTTTGCGAACTCCTTCGAGACCTTTGATTTCGCGCGGAGCCTCGGGCATATCGACCGCCTCAATACTTTGAATATCTTTGGAGTAGAGTTTTTCTAGAGCATCCAGGTTTTTGCCTTGGCGACAGAATTCAACCAACTTTTTTGCAACGTCCGTTGTAGACATGGGACCTCCTTTTTAGATGAGAGGATTATCGAAGCACGGAAAAGGGATGTCAGTATGACTTCCCACAGCGGAGAAACTGGACCTTCTAAAATATTTTAAAAAAGGCTATTGACTTACACATTATTTACACTGTAATTTCATATGTAAGTTATGACAAAGAAATTGCCCCTCCCACCACTGACACCCAAAGAAAAATCGGTCCTCGAGTTTATCGAGAGCCATATCTTAAGTTCAGGAGTTTCTCCGTCATATCAAGAAATTAAGGATCACTTCGGTCTGGCTTCGTTTAATTCGGTTCAGAATTATCTGAAGCAGTTAACTAACAAGGGATATATCGAAAATCCTTTGGGCCAGAAAAGAGCGATCCAGGTGCTGCACTCGGCTTCAACAATCCAAGAGCAGCTCCAATCAAAATCAGTCTCGACGAAGACAGGGTCTCCTCGCTCTCAGCTCCTCCAGGCTCGTGACGAGATCCTGTCCCTTCCCCTTCTTGGGAAAGTAGCGGCGGGTCAACCTATTGAAGCTCTAAAACACGACGAGTTCGTGGATGTTCCTCCTTCCATGGTTAGAAATCCTTCCAAGTCCTTTGCGCTAAAAGTGCAAGGCGATTCCATGATCGAAGACGGCATCTTTGATGAAGACATTATCCTTGTGCAAAAACAAGAGTCCGCAAGCAATGGCGATATTATAGTGGCCACTGTTGATAACGAAGCCACGGTAAAACGTCTCTATTTGCGTGCGCGTCCTGACAGTGGCTCTAACGAAAAAATGGTGGAGCTTCGCCCGTCCAACTCAACAATGAAATCCATGTGGTATTCTCCTGAAGAAGTTTCCATTCGTGGAATTGTTGTGGGACTTATTCGCAAGTTCTAAGATTTTGTGATACCTCTAGCGCATGCAAACGACACATGCGCGAATCAGCTATAACGATAAATCTAAATTTTATAAAGAACTTCAATCGGAAGCCGCTGGCATTCTTGAAAAGGAATGGTTCGTCAATCTTGCGAATATTTCAGCGCTGCTCAATCAACATCTTCCTGACATCAATTGGGTTGGATTTTATCTTTTGCATAAAAACGAACTGCTTTTAAGTTCTTTCCAAGGACTTCCTGCGTGCACGCGCATTGCTCTTGGAAGAGGAGTTTGTGGAACTGCTGCAAAGACTTTGCAAACGCAGCTGGTTCCTGATGTCGATCAATTCCCGGGACATATTGCTTGTGATGCCGCTTCTCGATCAGAGATCGTGATTCCTTTGATTCACAACGGAAAGTTATTAGGTGTTTTAGATATCGATGCGCCGATTTTGAATCGCTTCGACGATGTCGATAAAGCGGGTCTGGAAAAGATTGTGGATATTGTTTTAAAGGGCACTGAGTGGCCTGAGGCGTTTATCGCCTCAGGAAACACCGTCACGTCTAATCATGAATGAAAAAACCAATACGACCATTTGGATTGTTGGCAGCGCCAGGCCACCAGTCAATTTTAGTCGTGTATTGAGCTAAGTAGCTCGCTTCACCCGCCATACTTTGCACAGGCTTGTAAACCCCATTAGCTTCTTCATGCTGATGCGTTGACGTTTCTGGAACCACCAAAGACACGTGCCCAGAGCGATTGACATCTCGTCGTTGCGTTATAATCGCGCAAACTTTTCCGCTATTGGCAGCCTCTTGAAGTTCCTTGGCACTTGCGTATCTGTTTGCACTTTCATTTGCGTCGTTGGGATCTCCGACATAAACGGTTCTCCAACCAAAGAGATGAGAATAAGTGGTAAACCAATTATAAATATCGTTAGCGCGAAGCTCTCGAGCTTCTAACCACACATCCGTTCCTCCGGATGAATAACTTAATTGCGCTTTTAATAACTTTCCACCCAGCAGTTGATCGGCGACCTCTTTATTTTTTGCAGCATTTCGAGCGGCATCAATCCACCAGACGCGGGGAAAATAAACTCCTGCAAGATAGCAATAATCGAAACCGTAAACATTGCAGAATGTTGTATTCCCAGTTGGCGTGTACCTTGCCGAATTTGCAACATCTAAATAGCGAATGATCTCATCAAGCTTCGCAAGTTTTTCTTCCACACTCGAAAAGAGATTTCTGCGAGGCGCTCCAGCCGCTGTTTCAGATAAATTCAGAGGATAAGCTTGATAACTGCTGCTAGTCCTTGTTCCTTTGTTTTTATCCATATTGCAAATCCAGTTCACAACACGCAAATTAGTGGAAAGCTGTCCCACCGGAAAAATAGCGCCATAGAAGGAAAAGCCACCTTCAGGCTCATTGAGATTAAAATAGTTCACTCCATCTGCGACACCGGGAGATAAAGTGAATTCCTGCTCTTGGAGATTCGCAGCTTCATCAAACTCATGACCCCAATAGATTTTTACCGTTTCCCGGTCTTCATTCACCTCTGTGACAAGGCCCATTCGATTTTCTGAAGAACCTTCCCAAACTAAAACCGTCCCAACACTGGGAAGATAATCAATAGGACCTTCGTGAACTGTGACAACATTGGCCGACTGAATGGAATCAAAAATTTTCGTCGCAGTCAGCTCCGACATTTTATCTTCAATTTCCAAATACACATCCGTGTACTTAAATTCGACCAAGTTGTTTAAATTCACTCGGGCCTGCGAAGCCATGGATAGCCATGATTCAGATAGATATTTTAAAACACTGTTAGACATCACTGCCTCCACGAACGGCGTCTACAAGATCGGCTCCCCAAGAATCAGGTGCCACTGTTGAATCGTTAGTCATGCCACTGACAACGGATGCCATGTAATCATTCTGCGATGTCGCAGATGCCTCCGCAGCGTTTGTGCTTGTTGTTGCTGTCACCTCTGCTTCCAAAGTTGATCCATCTGTATTTTTCACAGAGATAGAACCACCTTTTGCAGCCACTGCCTGAACTGCTGAAGTCTGGGCTTCTGACATTTTTTTCGACGCTTCATCAGGTGTCGAAGATTTGCTTGAAGTCGCTCCCGCACCAATCGCACTGTTAATAGCTTTCTGAGTGAGCTCATTAGCCTGTTCTTCCGTGATAAGACCTTTAGATTTAGAGTCTTCAATTTTGTCGATGACTCGGTCCATATCCTTCGACATTTTTCCCTGCAACGCCAACTTCGTCAGATCCGCAGCTTGACCCGCATAGTATTGAGCCGAGTTGTAAGCAGAATCCAAAGCTTTGATGGCATTGGCTTGGTTCGCAGCAAGACCTGTTAAGTCTCGGAACGCATCTGATTTTCCAACCAAAGACAATGCTGATGTCAGACCCTGTGGATCCGGAGCGCTCGGGCTGTTTTGAATGTTGATAATCGGGTTCGGGAATGATGAAGACGTCATGTTACCCAACGTCTGACTGCGTGAAGCATTTGGATCAACACTGCCAATAGCCGTCGGACTGTCTGGAATTGGAGATTGCTCCCAACGCCAGAAACGATCTTCTTCAATTTTTTCACAACTGTTGCAGCTTCCCATCACCGCCTCAGCAAAAACTCCTTTTGTCGGAACAGTGACAGTCACGGGATCTGGGTCATTCGTACGATAGAGTTCCAAAAGATCGACCACTTTTCCGGTGCTATCGACTGGATACCTAAATGTCGGATTTATGTATTGACCGGGAGCCACTGGCATAATCAAGCAGTTGCCAACAACACCGATAACTTTATTATCGACGACGCTCGCGACGCTGCGACCGTTCACACCATTTCCAGTACAAACAATTCCATCCAAGAGCATAAAGCGGCGCTCTGGAGACATTCTTACCCAAATAGCTTTGTGATAAAGCTCAATATTCGCATTCAGGTGATCAATCAAATTGTTGCAAAGAGTGACGTCTTCATCTTTGGGATTGTGTTTTTCTTTAAGACTGAGTGGCGTGTATATCCAAACATCGTCAGCCGTAGTAATATCATTGTTAACACTTGTATCCGAAACAAGCCACCCGTCGAAATGCTCCGTCGAATATCCAATCTTCGCCGATTTCACAATGACACTGCTGCCACTTGGAAGAAGATAAGACGCCGGAACTAAGCTTGAAAACAGATTGTAAGCATCAGGGAACAGCGTCTTAAATGCAGATAAAGAATCTTTTTCAAACTGAGCGCTCAATCGCAACTGACTGATAGAATCTCTTGTGATTTGCGGCATGTTTCCTGTGCTGCGAATAGAAACTTTCAAATCCACCTTATTGCGGAATTCTGAAACCAGAGTGCAATCGATAGGAATCTCTGTGCTTCTTCCGTCTTTATCGACAGCATAAAGTTTGAGCTTATTAACAAACTCCTGCGCGATTTTCATTCCGTATTCGCTTGCGAAATAATCGTCCAAAGCACTTTGTTGTGCCTTGTATCTATTGTAAAAGGCACTTGCCGATGTGTACGGCATCAACAAAGAAGACCAAAGCCAATTGCTCGCAACAAATTCATCCGTAGAACTATTCGCAGGACACCCCAATCTGAATGAAAGAGTGATATCTCCTTTTAAATTCAGAATCTGTTCTTCGCAGTATTTGCCATTAGGGAAATTCGCGTGTTCCCAATTGTCCAAATAACGTTTGATCGCAGCGAATCCTTTTCTATATTGAGGCAAATAAACACTGCGACTTAAAATATCAGACCAGCGATCTGCTTTGTAGATGTCAAAAGGTTTCATTTCCAGAGGCACAAACAAGCATTCCTGAACTCCGACCAATTTTTGATAAACTTTAAAATGTCGAAGGACTTCGAAATATTGCATGGTCATGGAATGACAGTGATTATAGTTTGCCACGGTTTCGCTAGTGACCTGGAATTTCTCGCCATCTGAAACAGTTTGAATCACCGTGCTGCGCTGATTGCGAACCGCCGAAGCAGATTGACTTGTTTTATCCAACAAAGACTGATGCGTGGAACCTGTCGTCTCCCGGAAAGAATCCTGACTGGCTGTGGAAGAAGCTTTGGAACTTCCACCGGAAGCTCCGACAACGGCTCCAAAAGCAACACCGTAAAAACCTGCAACACCCGCTCCGCCACCAGCAGAAAAAGAACTGCTTTTGGCTGAAGAACTGGCGTCAATAGACTCTGATAGAGTGGCATTGACGATTTCATTGATGTCTCTGTCTCTTGTTATCTCCGCATCCAGTCTTTCACTGTAAGATAAACTGTCATCTCGTAAAGCGGACGTCTTATGTTCCCAATCATAGACGACGATTTGTTTCTTTTGCCCCGGCGCCAGTGGAAGACTGTATAAAAGATCACCGATGGAATATCCATCCGCCGTCCACATTTGTTTGAACTGAAGAAGATGGCCGTGAGCAATTTCAGTCGCCTGATAAATCGTTGGATCTTCATCCCAATCCACCACGTGGTTATCATCCAGTTTCGTGCGTCCGCCATAATCTGTAACAGAGCGGTCCACTAAGACACGAAGTTTACTTCTTTCATTGAGATGAAGAAGTTCTTGAATATCCGAAGACTTCAGTGATTTCTTTTTTAACATGTATGAAGAAAGAACATCTTTATTGATCGTGTAATTGTTCAGCATGGAAATTGCCGAAGAATCATCAATAAGCTCTTTTGTTGAAGAACTCTCATTCCCGTAAAGAAGTTTGTAGGAATTTAGAAAACCAGGTAAAAGCCATGGCATATCGCCAATGATATCGCGAACCTTTACGTCTGGAGCGTCCGTCAGTGTAAGACCCTTGACCTTAGGTTCCGTGATACGTACGGCCGTGTAGTAAGAGAATTCTTCTAAAATCTGCTTGTCTCGATGAAAATCAAGATTGCAACCGCAGTCCTCGTTTTCCTCAGCCGCTTCATAATCCAGAACAAGAATCAGTTTTTCAGGAAAGTTATCCGTTTCGGAGTCTGTAAGCTTGATATCAACTTTAAATCCGCCTTTCAGTCCAATGAGAGCATAAGCACCTGCAAATTGACCGCTCACATACGGAATAGTGAAATATCCCAAGCTGTCAGTTTCTGCGTACCCGGAAATAATATAATCGCTGCTTGTTGGATTCTCCGTTGTCGACGTGTAGATGACCACCAGAGCATTCGACATTTTTTCGACATTGTTAGAATCAAGGACCCTACCCTGGATATACTTCGGCATTTGTGAAAACAGATCTATGGAAACAGGCTGGGTCAAAGCCAACGGTGTCGCATTTTCAAGTTTGAGCGACATTTCTGCATTCTGAAACTGCCGCTCTGTAAAAATTGTTCTTGCTGTCTGCGAGCCGTTCGGTAACTTCGCGTATACGACCAAGCCTTTGTCTAAAAGAACCGGATAAGTCTCGACAATCGAAATTTTAAACTTTTGATAACTATAATCCGGCTGAGCATTCACAGAGCGCACAACCACCAGATCATTCATTGCGACGCTGTACTCAACGACGACACTAATATCCGCAGAGTCAAAATCCGTTTTATTTTCAACAGCAATCTCGCTGGAATACGTGAACATCGTGACTTTGGGAATATCAACAATATCCGGCAACGACGGTTTATTTTCGGAAGTGGAACCTGTCCCCGATTTTACGGATTCGTTGATCCCCGCAATTCCCGGAATGATTTTGTCCATGATAAGACCACCAACTCCCTCGTTGATTTTCTTTTCAGAAAACGAAAAGTTCTTTCCTAACTCTGTGATGAGATCTTGAGACAAACCTGCCACTGAAGAGAGTGAGCCCTTGTTTGTAAACGATCCTTTTTTTGTGCGTGTTTCTAAAATTTCCGTCGCAGTTTCAGAGTTGATACCAGGAATTCTTAGAAGATCTTCATACGTCGCCTTGTTGATACTCTTGATGCTCATAACCATCCTACTTCGAAGTGCTAAACAAAATTTTTTATGAAAACAATTTTCAGCTTAAGTGATGTCAAAAGTCGATAAAGCCTCATAAAAATTCTGCAGCATTGGACTATCGGTCCTATTTATTACAAAAAACTTAAGACGAAGGTCTAAGAAAGGACCTTTGCAGAATAGACTTGCGGACTCTCTGGGTGCGTTTTTTTCCACAGAAAGGCGTCAAAATAGTAGTGACAAAAAAGAGGTGTGAGATAGAGCGCGACCAACGGTGAAAGGGTCACGCTTGTTAAATCTAAATAATATTCTTCAAAAACTCCTTCAAGACTCCCGAACAACAATGCTGTCATCAACACAACAGCTGTGCCGAATTGTAAATTACTAAAACGTTTTTGTGTTCTGGATAGAGCCAACGACATCAGCGCAAAGTAAGAAACGCCGTGGGCAATCACGAGGGGAAAAACGATTTCAGCGGCCGTTCGACCGCATAAAAAACAGACTCCATAAAGGACCGTAGGAAATACTGCCGATAGAACACGATTCCATTCCCTGTTTTTTTTGAGTCGCAGAGTTTCAAATACCAACCATAATGTGACTCCGATAAAATAGAAAACCAAAAGAGTTTTGTAGATATCTTCATTCGGGAAACGAAAGATGTCTTGGTCTGAATAATCATAATTCCAGACAGGGCCCGTGCGAAAATGCGCGATGAGAAATGGCATGAAGCAATTAAAGTACAAAAGATAATCCGCCCACTTTACGTAATTTCCGTTCAGACGCTGATACCATTTGTGAATACCAAAGAACTGACGAACGTTGTGAAAGATGGTGGCATAAATAATACAAGCCGCAAGACCCGGTATTTGAAAATAACCCCATACCCAAAATAGCAAAAAGAAAAACAGCGGAGCATACACGTAGGCCTGACGGCGGCGACGTTCTTCGGGGTTTAAATAAGTTCGCCACAGAGTTGTATAAACATGTCCTGAATCAAAAAATTGCAAGGCGACGAAGGTGTAAATCCAGAACGCCGTAGTTGGCGACGGTCTAAGAATAAAAAAACTAAGTAGCAATGCCGCTAGTCCCGGAAAATAAAGCCACAAAACATCTTTGCGGAAAGATCCTAAAATCCACGTCATGCTTTTTCACCCTCGAGTTCCTGTCGTGGGTGCCCCCATGACGCCGCTCTGACAAACAGGCGTGCTGCCACCTCGGTTACAGGCAGGATGGATAAAGTGAAAACAGTGTAAACGACCGGATGAGCGGTAAAATCGTCAGAAAAAAATGATCCTATAAATAAATACAAAAGCTGCGTTAAATAACAAAGACCAAAGTGCGTAGAAAGTTTTAAACCGCTGAGCCAACGTACGAAAACAAATCCATGAAGCTTTTCGTTCAAAGACTCAATCAACGACAACCTGATAAAGAAGAAAATCCAAAGCAGATGTGACCACCACACGATAGGTTCTTGCCTAAAGACGAAACAATAGAAATTTTGGTTCAGAGGAACAGAGTAAAAAGCTCCCCAATAAAAAAGACTTCCGAATAAAGCGGGCAACCAAAAGAAGATTTCATTTTTCAAAAACCCCTTCTTCAACTCTGGCTGCAGTGATGACTTCGATAAAGAACCAAGATAAAAACAAAACCACGTCAGGCCGATCCAAGGAAGCAAAGCCCAACCGCCTCGCCCTTCATTGTCGCACACTCCAAAAAGAATGGAGCGAACCACAAGAGGAACGCTTTCATTTTCTGCTAAAAGAAAAAATGGAATCCACGTTAAAAAGAATCCAAAGACCCCGAGAGCTTTTAAAACTTTTGGATAGCGCTGCGCCACCAGGACTGAAGCGATCGAGACAATCAAAAACTCGTAGATGTCCCACTCCCAAAAAATGCCGGAGAAAAAACCTCCAAAACCAGTGAAGAGCAGAAAAAGCGTTCCGGCGCCAAGCAACACTCCCAATCGACGCGTTTTTTCCGTCGAAAGATTTTGCCGACCGAAAAGAAAGAACGACAAAATGACGATGCTAAATCCTGAAAATGAAAATGGCTTGCAGATTTCAACAATGAAATCAAACAAGGTGCCTTGATGAAGACTTACGTTGTAAGGTTCCGCGTAAGTATCTGTGTAAACCTGACTGATGGCGTGATACTGCACAATCGGGATGAACGACAGCAGTCTCACAATATCAATAAGGTGCAGCCGTTTTTTATTCATGGGTAATAAAGCTCCATATCTTCGGGGGACCGATAGAGCATTGAATCCGCTGGCATGTTAAATTCACTTAAAATGGCATCAGCTAGAACGGCGATGGGTCCTTTCATAAAGCGATCGTCAAAAGAACGAAGCTCTAAAATTCGCGCCTCCCTTTTACTATCCGCAATAACATCTACCGTCTGCATCACGCGCGAGGAAAAGATCACTTCGTGCTTTAGTTCCTCTGGATTCGTTTTGTAAGAGACAAAAAACTTTTCGGCCGTTTGTTTATTATTGCGATAGAAAACTCCGCGCAAAGCCTTTTCCTCATAAAGTTCGGGATGAGGAATAGATGTTTTTATGTCAGAAAGAGATTCTTTATAGTAAACCGCAAAGACATTTTCATCGAGGTTCCACTCCAACCACAAAAGATCGGACGCCTTTTTTCCTTTTAAGAAATGAATACTTCTTTTACGCAAAATGGCTTCCGCCATTTTTTCGGCCTCGCCGGTCCAAACCGTGGGGCCCATGGCCAGCCGACGGGTCTTGAGTTTGCCGTTGTTAGAAGAAACCGTCAGACGAAAATAATTCCAGGTGGAGTTTGGTGAAACCTGGTAACCCCAATCGGACATGTGCTCAAGACAGTATTGGATATACTTGCGTTCTTCAGGCGAAAGTTTTTCTAAAATCGGTGCTCCTGTTTTCTGTTCGTACCACTGCAAGAGGCGACTGAGCACAAGCTTGTAATAACCCGGCGCGGATGGGTCCATGTACATAGAGATCGGCACCGCTACAACCTGACAGCCTAGCAAAAGACAAAATGCCATAAGAAGACGCTGAAGATATTTTACCATCGGAACCTCTTCGGACGGTAAATGCTATTCACGTTCTTCTCGGAAACTTCCGCTTTGCTTGTGACAGAAGTTAAGATCGTCAAATTTAACAGCGTCGCGTTTGATAACCATGGCGACAACGAATCGTAATTGAACACCGGCTTCTCTGACTTCTTTGAAACAAACATGAAAGCCTCAATAGGTCCATAAACTACAGCGTTATTAAAACCAGCCGCGCGCAGAGAACTCAGTACAATATCTTGAGGAGCAGGACGAGGTCTTTTGTCAGCAGCGTTGATTCCTCGCCAAATCGGCACATCGGCCACAAAAAATCCCTGAGGAGAAATCACAGCACTTAAGGACGAATAAAATTCGACACTAAAAAGCTTACCCAGCTCATAGCTGACCGGAAATGGAAAATCTACGAAGACACCATCAAAGACTTTTTTCGTTCTGCGAATATAATTAAAGGCGTCGCCAATAATCACTTCCACACGCGGATCGTAAAGAGATCCACGATTGAGCTCTTTGATATCCTTATGCTCTCTTGCCAGACGAATCATAAAAGGATCTAACTCAACGAGAATGATTTTTTCGATGTCGGTATGCTTTAATAATTCCGCAACCAACAGGCCGTCACCAGCCCCTAAGACAAGCACCTCTTTAGGATGAGTGTTGGAAAGATTAATAGCACCTTCAACCATAGACTCGTGGTAAGTTCGCTGGGTAAGACGGCTAAACTGAGGTTGCATGTTTAAATAAAGAGAAAAGTCACCCGTGTCTTCGCCAGACTTCATAAATTTATCAGGAATCGTATCTATAATCTGATAAGGAGTGACGTAGCGGTCTACATCAGTGAAGTCCTCCATATAGAGGAAAAAGTTTTTCACTGCGTTCCAGGAAATTTCCGGCACTCGTGTTTCCGAATAAAAACTTTTGATATAAGCTTGCTCAACGACATCCGTGTATTTCAATGTCAGAGAAGCGCTCACAAAGAAAAGGACCGACGCCCCTATCGTGGCTCCCCATCTCCAGACAGCTTTTTGTGCTCCAAAAGCAATAATAACAGTCGCGATAAAATTTAATATGGCAACTAAGACAGAACTTCGCGCTAAATCCAAAACGGGAATAAGATAAAGCGAGACAGCAAATGATCCCACCAAGGCACCCAGATAATTAATTCCTAAAATGCGATTAAAGGAATTTTCACCCGTCTTTTTTTCGTGAAGCTTGATAAGCAAAGGCAGCTCCATGCCCGTTAAAAAACCCACGAGCAAAGTGCAACCTTGTAAAAGAAAAACTTTTTCTGATCCCTGTCCCCACCCCGTCCAAAAAGGCAGGTAGTGATATAAAAACACAGATAAAAATGTGTAAGACAAATATAGAAGAGGTACGAGAAGAAGTCCCACCAAAGCCAGGGCTATTTCCAACGCAAACAGGGCGTGGCGTTCGTTTTTCTTTTTTAAAAGCCCCACGGCCTGAGAGCCCAGTCCCATCGCGACTAAATAAAAACCCAACGTGATGGACTGACTTAAGATTTCATCATTGGAAAACTGCATGAGCACGCGAGCAATCACAAATTGATAGCTGATACTGCAAAAAGAAAGAAGAAAGGAAAGGAGGTAGATAGTCATGTCTTCACCTCCGATTTTGCAAGTATATAAAAGAACGCGATGGCGTTTAAAACCGCGCAAAAATAAAGACTGTTCGCTACGCCCCACAGTGGCAAAAGGACCAACGGAAAAATCAAAGTCCCCAGAAACATTCCGAAATAATCCCAAGCGAGAATAAAAGATTTACGGTTCGTCGGCACATTATCCATGAGATAGGGCAACTCAAAACCCGAGATCAATCCTGCGGCAATGACAGGAAGATAACTTAAAATTTCAGCCGCAAAATAAAAAGACTCGGGAAAATTCTTTGGATCCGTCGCCATGATCCACCATGGTCCCGCAATTCCGACAACAACAAGAGAGATTTGCAAATATGGCAGAGCGATCTTCCAGCGATCATACAATAAAGAAGACACACCGAGAGTGAGAGTGAAAAGTCCTATCGTTGTGGCATAGCGAAGAGCTGTGTTACCCAATGTCGCCGAAAGCATTTGCGCAAAACTAAGCTCATAGACAACACCGACGAATGCCAACAAAAAAGAAAATAGCTGTCGCTCGATATAATTAAAGTTAAGGATTCGCTTTAATCTGGTTGTAGATGGCATCATACTTGTCTTCGTTGTTATCGATGTAAGAAGTCGGGCCAGAAAGAACAGCAAGGTAAGTTCCTTGGCCATCCTCTCGTTGAACGAGCGCCACTGTCAAAGTATTGCTTCCCAACTGCATCGACCAAAGATAAGGAGGCTTCAACCCGCTTCCGGACTGTGCGGGCGGGCGGTCTGCCGAACTCTCAGAAATATTATCTATAATAGCTGATTTAAATCCGGGAATGGCAGAACCATACTCTTCCAAAAAGCCCTGCAATTCTGTGGGACCGTAGGTTCCTGCTTTCGCCATTAAACTGAGGTTCACTTGTGTTTGAGTGTTGTAACCATGAATGGCGGCAACACCGTCTTCAATGTCCAGCGGCCGATAGTTCAAATCGTTGGGATACGGAACCGCAAGATGCGACTCTGAAGTAAAATTATTTTTTGCCTGTTCCGAAGCCACCTGAATAGGATCTGGAAGAGGTTGATTGCCGGGTAATGAAGAGGGATCGTCCTCATCATCTTCGTCATCGTCGTCACCTTTTTGTGTGTCGCCGCCAGAGCCACGACCGGGTTTTGAAGCAGAACTTCCCCCGCCGCCGCCATTTTTATTTCCCGATTTTTTTCCTCCATCATCAGAGCCACCGCCACCGGCGCCAGCCCCTCCTCCACCACCGCCTGCACCGCCGCGTCCACTTCCTCCTCCTGAAATATCAGCGGCAGAAGAGCTCGACGAAAGAGAAGAAGACTTTGATGCCGTTTCAAAACCTAGAAAATCAGCAACTCGGGAGTAAACTGTTTCGAAGAAACTCATTTGTGAATGTGAAGATGAATTTGAAGAAGGGGACCAGGAGGAAGAACTCTCAGACGAAGAGGCATTATGTTCGCTAGGTGTTCCTCGGCGAAAATCGAATGCGGGCTCTTTCCGCTCATTTTGAGAATGAGAAAATGAGACCGAATGCTTCTTTAAGCTCGCGATTCCAGCGAAGGCTATTAAACCCAACAGCACGTACAAAAAGGTTTTTTGTTTCATGTCGTTTTAATTTTACCAAACATGTGCTGAAATGATAGTACGTAGATGAAAATATCGGTCGCTCAAAGATCTAACTGTTTTTAATTTTCACTGGAACGTATATGTATCAAAATAAGAATGGTTTCACCCTCGTTGAAATTCTTGTGAGCTTAGCCATCCTCGCGACTGTCTCGATAGGAGTTGGTGCCATCATCCAAGTGGTATTCAAACGCCAAGCAAATATTGTGAATAAAACAGAGTCCAATGAATTTATGAATTCACTTGGGAAATGGCTTCAAAGCGCCGCCGGTTGCAGTGCTGCTCTAATGAATTTACCTGCGCCTACCGCAACCGAAACTCCTTTGACCATTAACGGCTACAACGGCTATGGCGGAAACAATCTTCCTATCGCCGACAATTTCAGAATCAACAATCAATTGTTGATTAAAAACGTAACGATCAAAGATAAAGGTGCTGCACCTTCCACCTTGCAAATCGGTACGAACATCTACACGCGCAAAGTCGCACAAATAAAAATCGGCTTCGAAGAGCAGACAGCGGGAACCTCTGTAGAGATGAGAACGCGCTTTATTGAAGTGCCTATCTTAATTGGTCCTACGAACACAATCGCGCAATGTCACATCGAAACTTCATTGGCAGATGCATGTACGGCGATGGGTGGAACTTACGTTGCTTCTTCGAACACGTGCAAACCTGCGACGAATTGTCAGATGAAGGGAACTTATACTGTGCTCACCTGCACACCGAGCGATCATGGATGTGATCCTTCGTTCAGCGGAGACTATAGAAATCCTCTTACGAACTCTACGTCGTGCCCTTCAGGAGCAACACCATCAATTCTAGGAAGATTTATTCACACTCATGAAATAGCTTGTGGAAAAAAATGTCCAACGATTGTTATTACAAACCAGGAGGACTTTTACATTTGCATGCAATGCAGTTAAACAGAAAGGGCTCTGCCTTCATTATAACTTTAAGCATTGTGGCTCTTGTGGCGGTGCTCTTTCCTATCTTAGTGCAATATTTAAAAACTTCTGATGAATCTGCAGCAACACGCAGACGTCAGCAAGAGTTTCAAGCGATGATCACGGCACTTCATCTAGAAATTAACGATGGAGTTTCTTGCGCTCGCCTTCTGGGTTCTTTACCCCAAACAATCAATCCCACACTTCTCAATGTTGAGCAGCCCTTACGAATCAATACAAATTATGCAGGCGAACCAGGCCCTCTTCAGGACGGATGGAGAAGCGCTCAATCTGACATCACCATTGAAACGGTTCGAATCATCGTTAAAAAAAGATCTTTAGACCAAAACGGCAATCCGCGAGTTGTGACTTTGGATTGGCCCCCGTTCATTGGAAGCCTCAGTAAGTACGAAGCGGAAATCATTCTTACGCCGAAGGACCTTTCTTGGAACCCCCAGCCAGCTGAACGGAGAATTCCTATTTACATCAACGTTCTTCCGCTAAGCTCGACGGCGGCGCGTATTCAACAATGCTTCGGACCCGGCTCAATGGCGGAAGCCTGCGAAGCTGTCGGCGGCGCATTTGATGGTGTGAATTCTCCCGTGAGTTTGCGATGCAATCCGGATCTTCGTTGCATAAACAGCAACCAAGGTATCGTGACATCTCCGGCAGCCTGCACGGCCCCTTACATTGCTAGCTACGTTGGAAACTTTAGCGGAACTCAGAAATATATTTGCACTTGGTGCAATAGAAACCACTAATTCCCCGCCTTTGGTTTGTCTTTCGGGAAATGGCTCGCTCTAAATCCTCCTTCGAGTATCCTAGTGGCACATGAAAGACGATGCCCTTCTTAAAAAAATTCGAAAGTGCACACTCTGTCGCAAGGATCTGCCTTTGGAGCCGCGACCTATTTTGAATTTTTCATCTTCGTCAAAAATTTTAATCACAGGACAAGCTCCAGGAATTAAAGCTCACGACACGGAAACCCCTTGGAATGACGCCAGCGGCGATCGTCTTCGACAGTGGCTAGGAATTTCCAAAGAAGATTTTTACGACGCTAGCAAAATTGCAATCGTGCCGATGGGTTTTTGTTATCCCGGGAAAGGAAAATCCGGCGACCTTCCTCCCCGCCCCGAATGCGCAGAAAAATGGATGAGTAAAATTCAGGAGCATCTAACGAACATTGAGCTGCACATTCTTGTCGGCGGCTATGCTATCGATCACTTCCTGCCGTCTCACGCAAAAGATCTTACGACAACCGTGAAGAACTGGGAAAAATTCTATCCGCAGTTCATCCCCATGCTTCATCCGTCTCCACGAAATAATATCTGGCTAAAAAAGAATCCGTGGTTTGAAAAAGAACTCGTCCCCGAAATGCGCAAGCTTGTGCAAAAGGCATTGAAGAAGCAATAATGCTCCTATGCAAATTATTTTAGAAACTCCAAGACTCTATTTAAGAAAAATCGAGAATTCTGATTTTGATTCTCTCCAAAAAATTTTATCGGACCCCAAAACCATGGAATTCTGGCCCGTACCTTTTTCATCGGAGCAAATCCACACATGGATTTCAAACGCGCAAAAGGATTACGCGGAATTGGGCCGTGGAAGATTCGCCGTCATTGATAAATCCAGCGGAACTTTTATTGGTGACTGCGGATTTAAGCGATACGAGATCTTAGGGAAAATGGAAAACGATCTGGGATACATCATTCACCACGAATACTGGGGACAAGGGTATGCTTTAGAAGCCGCCAAAGCCTGTCTTGAATATGCCCGCGATGTGCTTAATCTCGACCGAGTTGTGGCAAACATGGAAACTCGCCATATTAAATCTCGTCGAGTCGCTGAAAAAATCGGAATGAAGAAAGAACAGGAATTTGAAAATCCCCGAAACAGAAATTTGCCGACATTATTGTATGCCTGGAATAGATGATTCATTTTCGGCAAAAACAAAGGGGATGCACGCAATGAAGCCGCATCCCCTTAAATCCCCTCGAGATGATATCTATATATAAAGTACGCCGTAGGTTTAGCCGCGAGCGTAGCGTTTGTTCATGGATTCGCGAATTTCAGCACCTTCGATGCTAAGACGAGTCCAAGGAATCGCACGAAGTCTTTCTGGTTCGATTTCCTCTTCTGTCTCTTCGCAGTAACCGAAAGAACCGCTCTCGATGCGAGCCAAGGCGCTTTCGATTTCCATCAATTGTGAGCGGAGTCTTTCGTGCATGCTGAGGAATTCTTGTTCAGCCAACACACGAACGGTTTGATCACCTTCATCTCCACCCTTTTCCTCGTTCTGGTCCAAGTTCAATCGAGCCTCTTTCACTCTGTTGAGGATGTCTTGCTTCGATTGCAAAAGCTTTTGTCTGCATTCAGCGACGAGCTTTTCAGAGATAGCCATATTGCCCCCCTGTTCCTTCCAGCTTAAGTGCCAATTTGGAACTGACCTATTAAGTTCTACCTATGTAAATTTTGCAACTAAAAAATCTTACATTAACTTAAAATTAAACAAATCTATGAAAATCTTGATGAATCCCTGAATGTGGCCATAGATGCGCCGACCCAGGAGTC
>NZ_CAMLDV010000023.1 GCF_946478835.1 uncultured Bdellovibrio sp.
TCAGATCCTCCTCGGGGGTTCTGGAGAGCATTAGGGGTGCTCCCCCCAAAGATTATAGGCATCTTTCCGTAAGTTCTGCCGTAAGTATCTGTCTTGACCGTGTCATGGGTCCATGGTAGACCCTTGTTTTACTTTTTGTGAAAATTGACTGCTATAAGGATTTTAAGCAATGGCTAAAGAAACAAACCTCGTTCGTCGCGTTAGTGTTAAAGCTGCTAACAAAAACATTCAGTCCTTCAACTCTGGTGATACTGTTAACGTATT
The DNA here is from genome assembly GCF_946478835.1 of uncultured Bdellovibrio sp. The sequence continues at coordinate 265 of NZ_CAMLDV010000023.1, forward strand.
CGTTAAAGTAAAAGAGGGTGAGAAAGAGCGTGTTCAGCTTTACAAAGGTATCGTAACTAAGATCCAAGGATCTGGCGCTCAAAAAACTTTCACAGTTCGTAAGATCTCTGCTGGTGTTGGCGTTGAGAGAACTTTCCCATTCGCAAGCCCTGCTCTTGATAAAGTAGAAGTTGTGACTATCGGTAAAGTACGTCGTTCTAAGCTTTACTACCTTCGTGCACTTGAAGGTAAAGCAGCTAAGATCGAATCTGAGCTTGTTTCTTCTGCTGATAAGGCAGAGTAATTCTGTAGCCAAGTTTGTTTTTACATTCGAAAGACCTAGGACATTACGTTCTAGGTCTTTTTCTTTTTTGTCCATCCGGCCTTTCTCTTTTTCTTAAAGTTGTTACGCAAATAGTTCTGCAGTGACCAAAGACCAGCTCTATGTCTAATATCTGCGAACTATGGCAGTATCTAAAAAAACAGCATCTAAGACATCCGCATCTTCGAAATCATCTAAGGCACCAGCTAAGAAAAAATCCGCAAAGAAGGAAGCATATCCTAAAGTGGACTGGCGTGAGTTTTCACCGACACCTGTGATTGGCGTTGATGAAGTAGGGCGTGGATGCCTTGCGGGGCCTGTCTATGCGGCGGCTGTTATTTTTAAGTCAGATGCTCTTACTGATCTTGTCACAGATTCTAAATTGATATCCGAAGACCGTCGTGAAGAGTTGGCCGAACTTATTTTAAAAGAACATCAAGTGGGAATCGGTTATGCAACGGTGGAAGAAATTGATGAACTCAATATTCTTCAAGCGTCGTTGCTAGCGATGAAGCGTGCGATTGAAAGCTTGGGTGTTGCCGCAGGTCACGTGTTGATCGACGGAAACATGAAGATCCCGGGGCTTGAAGGTTTTGAACAAACGACGATTGTTAAAGGTGACTTGCGAGTGGCTCCGATTTCGGCAGCTTCCATTGTTGCAAAAGTCACGAGAGATCGTTTGATGAAAGAACTTGGAGCAAAATTCCCTGTCTATGGATTTGAAGCGCACAAAGGTTACTCAACACAAGTCCACATGGACAGCATCGTCGCGCACGGTCCGTGCGAAGTGCACAGAAAATCCTTCGCGGGCGTTAAAGAATACGTCACAGCCTAAAACATACTGGGCCCACGAGCGTGGGCTTGATTCTGAAAAACACGTTCAAAAATTTTACGAGCGCAAAGGTTACGAACTTCTTGGGCAAAGGGTGAAAACGCCCTTCGCCGAAGTGGATCTGATTTTCAAAACTCCCGAAGGTCATGCGCTCATGGTGGAAGTTAAAACCGCCAACATCGCCGATTTTCAACCACATCGAATTTCACGAAGACAGAAAACCCGTCAACTGCGAGCCCTGCAGTTCTTAGCGGAGCGATTGGATTCATTGGTGGAAGCTCACTGGGCCTTCGTCACAAAAGAAGGCCTCGTAACAATCATCGAAGACATCAGTGGTTGACGAAAGGGCATCAAAGTAGGGGAAAATAGATTATGAGAAAAATCGCTCTTCTAAGCTGCATCATCGTTTTTCAAGCTCAAACAGTCTTTGCTCAAGATCTCAAAGAATTTTTAAAAAGCTGCGCCTGGGGAACTTTAGCAGGAGCGGGTGCCGGCGTTGTCAGTCTTGCCTTCACTGATAAACCGGGTGATTCATGGAACAATGTCGCTAAAGGTGCCTCACTGGGGCTTTACGCTGGAATCGCTTACGGCGTTTACAAAATAAATAAAGAACCGGAAAAATATCAACAACCTGACTTCGCGGTGATGCCTTCCTTCAGCAAAGGCGCCATTGACGGAGTTCAAATCACCAGCACCGTATTTTCATTCTAAGAAAATTTAGTAGAATCCGTAAGCGTCCAAGGCTTCCGGAGGAAGTGGTGGCTTTGGCGTTCCATCGAATGTGAATTCGAAGTTAAGCTTAAATCTCGTGTCACTGCCCACAACTTGTTCGTGAATGAATGTGATCAACATACAATCGCCGGGTGGCTTGTATTGTGCGATGTAGGCCCACGATTTAATTTGTTTTCCGTTTTCAGCTTCAGCCCAGTTGGCGTCGTAAACGAACTTCCCCATCAAGTTGATGTAGCGAGAAATAAATCCCGCAGAGAAAGTATAATCTTCCTGACGAGTGCTGGTATCAACAGGTTGCCCTGGTGTGATCTTGTACTGACGAGTCAGTTGCACTTGAAAGAATTGTCCCTTGTCATTCAGTAAACGCACACGCGAAGACGCGTTGGTCACGTTCTGATAAGGGAAGTAGTTAAAGATGGAATACGTTTGGAAGTGATCTAAACGCATATCCAAAGTCGCTGTGAGGTCCGACCAATTTTCGGTACTGCGACCTTCTTGAGAAGCATCGTAGGATTGCGCTAGTTTTAAATAACCAATCTGACGATACTCCGGACGATCTCCGACCCAGCGTTTTTCTGTGACTTTGTTTAACAAAGACAACGTCACAAGGTTGCGATCGTAGACACGGTCGTTATAGTCAAACTGCACTCCGAAATCACTGCCGATATCCAAATCACTGATTCCGTCGCGAGATGAGTACGGGGCATCCGAAAGATTTCCCGTTCCAAAGAACGGATGATTTTCTTGAGAGAACCAAGGCAGACGACTGTACGTGATCTCAGGCACGATTTCGTGTTTGTAGCGTGTTGCCTTGGAGCTGACCGTATCTCCGTAGATGCGGCTGAAATTCATGCGCGTGCTAAGCTCTGTGCGCAGATAACGACGAACCAAGTACGGATTTTCTTCTACGTTAAAATTATAATGAGTTTCGCGGTAGCTGAGCTTTGGTAGAAGATCTAAGCCTTCGCCCATTTTGATGGGATAATAAAGTGTCGGGCGGAAATCCAAACGTTGACCTGTACGAATCTGATCAATGGAGGGATCATAGGTGCCGTCATAAATACGTTTACAATTTGGATCGTCTTCCCATTTTGGAGAATGACAAGTGTTCTTCGGGAAGCGAACTTTAGCTCCATCAATGATGACTTCTTCCATGTCATCGTAAGCATTTCCCGAGCGGGCGAAGTTCGTGTAGGTCAAATCCAAAGAATAAATAAAATTAGTGTCGCCGATATTTTTTTGCGCTTGAGCAAAACGCAGTTCCGGCAAACGGTGAACCGCATCTTCATTACCCGAAAGAGGATTTCCGTGAAGCATATTCACGTAGTAAGAAGAATCAACGCTGTAGTGCTGGTCCTGATTGTTCTTCGTGTAGGAAACGCGATTTTCCATCGCCGAGTCCCCGAAGTTTAAAGTCTCTTCCGGGAAGTCTTTAGGATATTGTAAGTCACTGGCGAGATTTATTTGTGCGCGGTGAACGCCTCCGTCAGGCATTTCATAGTAATGATTGTAGCGTGTAAACCAACGATCAATCGGATCGTTTTGTTCGCCTGCGGGACGGTAGGTATTTAAACGCGGATCATCTGCAAAGGCTTTATCGAAAATGCTCGCGGCACTTAATGAACCATTCGAGTTTTCATTTAAGACGTAACGATATTCAAAAAGAGCTTTGAGACCACGCTTGGCGTAGTCTTTAGCTTCAATCGTGGCGTCACTGCTTCTTGAGATCGCCCAGAAGTAAGGAATTGAAAAAGCAAAACCCCCCGTTTCAGAAACCTCGAAATTCGGAGTCAGAAGTCCTGATTGGCGGTCACTCTTAAGAGGAACAATCAAGTAGGGAAGCCAGAAGACGGGGACGTGACCGAAACGCAAGACCGCGTTTTTAATGTAAGCATAGCCGCCCAATTCCGCGCGCACAGTGGTTCCTGAAAAACTCCAGGAGGCAGGGCAGTTGGTACACGCCGTGTAGTCTGCGGTGTTCACGATGTATTCGGACTCTCCGGTCTTTTGCAGAAGAGTTCCTGCAAACATCACCGATCCCGATTGAACGTAGCCGTTATAAATAACACCGGTGTTGTTTTCGTAATCCAAGAAGACTTGATCACCGACAATGGTGTTCTTCGCATCCATAATTTCGACATTGCCGTAAAGTTCAACTTGGCGAGAGCGGCGATAAACGCGGGCTTTGTCCGCTTTAAGATGTTGTCCTTGGAAAACGATTTGAACTTTTCCTTCAAGTTCTGCGGTGTCTTTTTCGTTGTCGCCAAACATGCTTTCGGCGTTGATCAACATGCCATGGATTTTAGCTGTGGGAGCAGTCTCGGCAGCCCACAAAGTCGTGTCCGCAAAAAGGGACACTGCTAGAAATGAAAAGAAGAAAATCCAACGATGCAATACCAGTCCAGTTCTACGGCCCAAGCCGCCCGAACTATTGTATGGAGCCCTTGGGCGTTTGTCGAGGTTGAAATCCAAAAATCCCCTGGCCTCTTTTTGGACTCAAAACGTCAGAAAACTCATCCGAAAAGAGGAGTGAATAGTTAATCCAAAGAATGAGGTCTTTCATGGAAATTAAACTCGTGCTCGACGGGGATATCACCGTTGTGTCTTTGAGCGGTCGCATCGAAATTGAAAAAACACAATCTTTCAAAAAAGCGTGCCTACAAAACTTCTCTCAGAGAAAAGTCGTCTTTTGCATGAAAAATTTGAATTTCGTGGGGTCTTCAGGAATTCAGAATTTCTTTGGTGTTCTTAATGAACTTAATTCTTCTCATAAACTCAACGCGAAAATCGCGGGTTTGAACCCGGATTTCCAACGTCTTTTTAGTTTCTCGGAGTGTGCAAATCTAGAAGTGCACGAAAGTATCGAAAACGCCCTGCAAAGCTTCTAAACAGAAGCATCCTGTTTACGCAACTCGTTGAGTTTTTGGCTCAGCTCAAGGTTCAGACGCTCCAAAGCGGAGACTGCAACTTTGAGCTTTTCGTGTTCTTCGTTCTTGGCATTCCACATATAGCGAAGACTCTCGAGTTGTTCCATATATTGGAAACTTTCTTTTTCCAACTTTTGGATTCTTTCTTGGTCTTCGACAACGCGGATTTGCAGATCGGCGTGCTCCACACCTAATTTTTGGTTTTGACGAGAAAGTTCGCTGATACGCTCTTGCTGGCGCTCTATTTCTTTTTCGAAGCGCTCTTTCATGTCTTCTTTAGTGCGGCGAAGTGTCACAATTTCATTCTCAAGAGCGTCTTGGCGCTCAAGGGCAGAATGCAGCTTCATCGACTTCACTTCCAATTCTTCTTGGATTCCGTGAAGCATTTGAAGTTCGCGGTTCATGCCTTGAATTTGTTCTTCATAGAACTGCACCATCTCTTGGGCTTTTTTCTCGGAAGCTTCCACTTGATAGCGGGAATTTTTTGTGACCTCAATAATTTGATGGCGAAGATCGCGAAGCTGAGCCTCTCTTTGTGCAAGAGAGCCCTCAAGTTCCTGTACCTTCAAGTCTTGCGTGCGAGAATATTCTTTTAGCTGAGAGATGTAAGGCTTTACTTGGTTTTTAATGCGATCATGGTACTTCACGTGGCGTGTAAGTTCCGCCCCCATGTGCTGTACTTTTTCTTGAAGAGCGCGGAGTTTTTCTGTGTGGATTTCTTTTTCTCTTTCAAGCTGATCAATTTTTTGTCGCCACAAATTATCTTTTTCTTTCCAGACAAGAATTTGGTCCGTCACGGAAGATTGGGACATGCGGGCTTTGTTGGCTTCTTCAGCTAGTTTTTGATTTTCCGTTTCCAGAATAGAAAGACGGCGCAATGAAACTTTAAGTCTTGCCATCAAGTCTTCATTCTGTGAAATCAAATTTTCAACGGTGGATGATTTCAGAATCTCTTTGGGGAGATGGCTGAAGTCATTGCGGCGGGGAAGTTCATCCGGCAAGGGGATTTGTCCCACAGTTGTCGGTGCGGCTTCTGCCGATTCAAAATCGAGATGTCCTAATTTCGCTGTCTGGAAAGATTCGGTTTCCATAGCCCTCCTCCATGAAGTCTAGGTCGCCCAGCCTTGAGTTTCTCAATATGAGGCGAATTTAGTCAAACTAAGGTCGCAAGACTAGACCAAAGTATCGTTAAAAGGGCTTGATTTATCGAATAGAATTCCGAAAAGAAAAGGTATGTCAGTACCAGCACTTAAAGAAAACAATGCAGCACCCGACGTAAAAAAGCAGGAAGACTCCGCGTTCTTTGATGTGGGTTTCGATCGAGCCGAGCTGGGAAAGCCAGATTCATTGCGCTTCAATATTCTGACGTGGGTTTTAGATGAGCGCTATGACAAAGCGATCGAAGAACTGAAAGATTTTTTGGAAAAACCCTCGGAGTATCCTAATTTTCAATCCAAGATCACTCGTTATATCCATCATGCTGTGGATTTGATTTATGCGATCAAGGCAAAGCGCAGTTTTCCAGGAATTAATTCTTTAACTCGCGCAAAGCAACAAGAGTTGCGTGAGAAATTCAAAGGACACTTTAAAGAACTTCAGTATATCCTTAAAATAGTTGAGAAAATTCATGGTGATCTGCGCGTGCAAGACGTGCGATCTACAATCTATGTTGTGCGTGCATTATGGTTTGCTGCTTTAGGAATCGTGATTCTAGCGTTCTGGTTGGATGTTTTTCACGGCCTTGCAAAGACAAGCTATGTTGTCTTTGATGATCTCTTTGGACAAGTCGCCAATTTCCTTGCTGAAAAAATTGGGTTTTGACCGGTAGGTCACAGAGCACAGGCGGCTTGGCCGCCGTAGCTGAAGTAGCTCTTTAATATCTAATAAACTACTTTAAACTTCTATAAGCCGCTTCCAAAATCGGAATCAACTGGCCGCCACTTAAAAGTTTTCCATTAACAAAGACAGTCGGAGTCCCTTGAATCTGGGCCGTTTTTCCTTCGTTCGCCATTTTGCGAATCAACTCTTGAGTGCCTGAATCTTTCACGCAGGTTTTAAGTTCATCTACTGAAAGCCCCACGGCCTTAGAAACATCTTCAAGATTTTTATCTAAGTTCTGAGCTTGAATGACTTCCATTTGATTTTCAAAGAAGTAGTCATGAGCGGCCCAGCCTTTTTGGCTCATTTTCTCTGCACACATCACTGCGGAAGCCAGTCCGCAAGAAATACCATCGCCACCACCTGTGATGGCCTCATTGCATGTTCCATCAAGAGGGAATGGCTTAAAGAGAAGTTTTACGTCAGGGTGACTTTGTGTGAAAGCATGTAGTGAGGGAGCTGCGTGCTTACAATGTGGGCAGCGGAAGTCGGCAAACTCCACAATTGTCATGACTGCTTCACCAGAGCCTTTTTGCAAAGAAAGGCCCGCTGAAAGATCAAAGTTTTGCTGAGGCGAAGCTTGCCAGTAAGCGATTTTTTCTTTGGCTACTTTTTCAATCTCAGAGAAACCATGGCTTTCAAGGTACATAATATTTGCTAGAAATGCGAAAGCCGGGATTGCGATCAAGAAGCCGCCAACCCATCTTTCCGTCACGAAAATATCTTTGATATCATTGATAAGATTTGCAGCGCTGACATCCTCTGCGCCCATCCAGATACCGATGAAGCCGATGATTGAAAGAACATAGGCACTTAAACAGAAGATGCAAAGATTAGCCATCGTTGTTGAGATAAGGCCCATAACAACAGACGCAAGAACCGTAATTCCGGAAATAAGTAAAGCATATCTTGAAGTTTTCGCGCGATCTTGAACCATGTTAAAGCGAGTCACTGCAAGGAAGTAGAGAAGTACGATGTTGGTAACAACACCCCACATCGCCATTGGGACTCCCAGGAAGGCAGAGTACTTGCTGGCTGTCACAGCGTCGCAGTTCATCACTTCGTTGATGTTGCACACGGAGCCACCTTCAGCGCCGCCAAACTTTAACGCATAATAATGTTGCGTCAGGTAAGTATGAACGCCCACGGCGATTAAAGTAGTGAGCAAGGCCAAAAGAAGAAATTTGTTTTTGCTAGCTGTAGTTTTCATGTCCCCATTGAAACGTAGTTTCGTGTTTGAAATCAATCAAAATTATGTAAAAATCGGTAGACGCTATCAAGGAAGACAGCTTGAACGACTTACAGAAGTGGATACGCATTCGCAAAGATCTTTACCTGCAAATGAGAAAGCAGGTTCGTCATCGACTTGGAGAGGACACTCCCGAGTTGATGCACTACCACAAGGTCTATGATAAGGAATTCTCAAAAAAATGGACCGCTTCAACGAAAGAAGCCTTGTGGGAGCAAATGGCTCAATCCCAAGTCGTCATGGTGGGGGATTTTCACGCGCTTCATCAATCGCAAAAAGCCCAAGTTCGAATTTTGCGCCATATTCCGAAGGATCGTAAAATTATTTTGGCCGTTGAGTTTTTTGAGGCGGCAGATCAGGAGAAAATCAATAAATACCTCTCTGGCAAAATTTCTGAGCGGGAATTTCTAAAATCCGTTCAATGGCAAAGCAAATGGGGATTTCCCTGGGAGCATTATCGTCCCTTGTTGCGATGGGCACAGAAACATAAGATTTCTGTGCAGGGATTAAATAAGAGCTATAAAAAACGCAACGCTGCGACTTTAAAATCTCGTGATGTTTTTGCCGGGAAAAAAATCGCCGAATTGATTCGTCAGAATCCAGAGCATTTGGTTTTTGTGATTTACGGTGATTTGCATTTGGCGTCCTCGCACATTCCAAAAGAAATCGAAAATAATCTGGGGAGATCTTTTGGAAAGAAAATTCTGCGTATTTTTCAGAATGCCGAACAGATTTATTTTCAACTCCTCAATCGTGAACTTGAGGCGACCACAGATCTTGTGCGTATTTCCCAGAATACATTTTGCCTGATGAGTGTGCCTCCGTGGGTAAAATGGCAGAACTACCTCATGTATCTTGAGCAGGCTTACGATGTGGAACTTGATGACGATGATGATGACGACGACGATTCATTTTTGGATTACACAGATCATGTGGGTCGTTATGTGAAAATCATCTCTGAGGAATTAGGGCTGCCGGTGACCGACGCGAATTTGTCAGTCTATACCGCTCGCGACACCTCGTTTTGGAGTCAGGTGCGCGAGCATTATGACGCTAAAAAACTTCGTTGGATTGAATCTTTAATCGCGGAAGAAATGTCTTTTTATCTGCCGGAAATTGGCGCGGCCTATCTGGCTCGCGGCACGGTCAATCATGCGGCTTCTTTAGCGATGCGCTATGTGCATGCGCAAAGTAGCGGGACGAAAAGATTGTTAACCGAAATGCCGCAAGATTTTTTTGGATTTATCTGGCTTGAGGGTGTCGCTTATTTTGGTTCGAAAATTATCAATCACAAAAGAAAAACAGATACCGTTGCAGACATCAAAGCCAGTTTGTCTTCACGAGGACCTTCGGATCTGGGAAAAGAGGCGTTGCAATTGGCTCTTGCGCAGAAAATGCATGAGCTCATGGTGATCACCGGTGTGCCTCAACATCGCTTGCAGGCAAATCCACGTAAAAAGTGGAGCTATGTCTTGGCCGCAAATCTTCTGGGTGGAATGTTGGGTGAAAGACTCTATGGCGGATATCGAAAAAAAATGATTTCTCCTGCGACGATTGTGAATTTTCTAAAAAAGTCAGTGGATGGCAGCGGATTTAACGTGGCATACTATGATCTCTTAGAAGTTATTGAGTCATTGCCAGCGCCGTTTCATAGTAAAAGGGAAAAGTTATGAAGAACGTTTCTTGGTACTACAACCTGAATTTAAAACCGCAAGGTCCTTTGAGTTTTGAAGAAATGCGCGCGCGTATTCATCGCGGAGAGGTGGGTCCTTACGATTTGATTTCAAATGATGCGGATGGCTCATGGAGACCGGCTTGTGAGTGGGGTGTTTTTGAAGTCACGTTGTTTCCGGCAACTCAAGCTTTCATGCAGGGGCAAGATATTGTTGAAGACGAAAAAGAATGGGTTCTTTTAGTTCCTGCCGTCGATGGCAAAGGTGTTTTGCAAGAAGGCCCTTTTTCAGTTCGCGAAATTCGCGAGGCCTTGCAAAATCACTCTGTGAATGGTCAGCAGTATGTTTGGAAGTCGGGTCTCAGCGGTTGGTGTCGTATCAAAGACAGACCCGAATTTGCAGCACTAGTTGAGAGCGTCCTTTAAATCTTTTCCCGGTTTAAAGCGCGGAACATAGGCGCTGGGAATTTTCACCGTTTCACCGGTTTTAGGATTACGGCCTTGGCGTGGTTTGCGGGCGCTGCGAGAGAAAGTGCCGAAACCCACAAGCTTCACTTCGTCGCCTTTTTTCAAGGCTTCTTGAATAACTTTAAGTGTGGCATCGAGGATTTGTTCTGATTGGCTTTTGGTAGTCTTTGTTTTTTCAGCAACGAGTTCAACCAACTGAGCTTTGTTCATGGGCACTTGTCCTTAACTCAAAGAATCCTAACCTAGAATTCTGAGCGAAGATGGTCAAGATAAATGCTGGTGCGCAGTCTAGGATGTGATGCAGAAAAGCTTATTAATGTTAAGTATCATGGATCTTTTTAAGGTACGCTTCTTTAATATAGACAAACATCCTGGAGGTTTGCAGTGACAGTTCTTATTGCGCTTCTCATGCCTTTGTTCAGCTTTTCCCAAGACGCAACCACAAGTGCAACACTTTATGATTTGAAATCCAATCAGGCGAAAAAACTTTACACTCTGGACGTGCAGTTAAGCGCTCAGGATGACGGTATCCACAGTAAGGCGACTTATAAAGATATCGATGGGAAAGAAGTCGTTCGCGAAGACGGTGTGGTTAAAGGGGCGCAAGTTCTACGCTATGAAATCAATCAAGGGCAGACTCAAGAAAAAGGACGCTTCGTTGTTGATGGAGATCTGATTCGCTTTGAGTACGAAGGAAAAGGAAAGAAGAAAAACGCCGAAGAAAAAATCAAAGGCCCTCTTCTTTCAACAGCCAACTTTAACGCTTTTGTCAGAGAGAATTGGGATAAATTAAACACCGGTAAAGGGATGGACGTCCGCTTCGCTGTTTGGGATCGTCTTGAAACGGTGGGTTTTACTTTGCAAAAAATGGGTGAAGTTGAAAAAGGCGGCGATAAGTGGATGGAGCTTCGCATGAAACCGACAAGTTTTATTATTGCCGCTTTGGTGGATCCTATTTTCTTGTGGTATGCGCAGTCGGATAAAAAGTTGATGTTGATGAAAGGCCGCGTGGCTCCGAAGCAATTGAAGGACGGGAAGTGGAAGGATCTCGATGCGGAAGCGGTCTATACCTATGACCAGAAGGCTGTCTCAAAATAAAACAGTCTCAATTTTTATCGGTTTTTGCCGATAAGTGAGACATGAAGAATCAAAACTCTTTATTCGTTGTTTTCTGTTTGTGTCTGACAGTAGGAATCATGGCTGCTTATGCGGGCTTTGTTGGACACTTTAATGGTCACGATCAGTACGAATTGCGCTTGGCTCAATTGCAAAAACAAGTGGAAAAAGAAAAGTTTAACAATGCTCTTTTAACTTATCAGTTAAAAGATTTTCAGCAGTCTGTCGCCCAAGTTCTTCCTGATGATAAAAAACTTCAAGCAAACTATGAGCTTCGTAATTTTGCGGCGGTCGTAAGATCGCCAGCGAGTGAAGATGCTATTGATTTGTCTGCGGTTCTCTATGAAAAGGGAAAGAAGTACTTTAACGATAAAGACTATGACAAAGCGATCAAAGAGTTTAACGGTCTTTTAGATAAATTCCCTTTGTCTCAGCATGGTGTTGAGGCGCATTTCTTTATTGCTGAGAGCTACTTCTTAAAGAAAGATTTCCGCAGCAGTCTTACTGAAATCGACAATATGGTGACTCAGTTTCCACAGCACGATTTGACGGGATTTATTCTTTTAAGAATGGGTCAAATCAGCGAGTTGAACAATCAAACAGAAGAAGCCTCTGAGATCTATAAAACTGTTTCTAAAAACTTCAAGAACGAAGACCTCAAGAAGCAGGCTAGAAAACTTGCGCAAAGTGTTGAGTACCGATGAAAAAGTGGGTTCGTCTAGCACTCTTTTTATTAGCTTTTCAAATGGAAGTCCGAGTGCGCGCTTCTGGCGAAGTGATGCAGCAGCCGTCGGCTTGTCTTAAATCAAAAGAGACTTGTGCGATTCAGGTGACGGGCTCTGGATTTCATCTTCTTCAAGATTCCTTAAAAATTCACGCCAGCGAAGGAGCGACACTGGTTCGCCTTTCTAATACGCAATGGCGTTTTGTTAAAGGCGCCTTGTGGATAGAAAAAGGAGCGAATGTCGAAGTCGAAACGCTTTATGGCAGCTTGAAAGCCAGTCAAGGACAGTACTGGGTGGTTGAACAAGGTGATCAGGTTTTGATTCGTAATGTTGACGCGACGTTAACGGTGACTTTGCGTGACGGAAAGTCCTTGGAAGTTCCTGAAGGTTTTGAATTTTGGATTTCCGGAATGAACTCAAAAGGTGTTTCTAGTTACGGCATGATCCAACCCATTGATATGAAAAATCATCTTCCTTTGTGGAATTCTTTATATCGCGGAAGCAAAGAAGACTTCGTGAAAGAGGTCACTCATTTGCGCGCCAATTGGGGAGACCTTACTGAAAAAAGCAGTTTGATTTACAAAACTGTGGTTCAGCGTGAAATCGCGTCTGAGCTTGCAAAGCAGAAGATCGTCGAGCAAAAAAAGCAACGTCTGGAAGCAGAGCGCCGCCAGGTGAAAGAACTTTACCGCCAAAGAGTCTTTGAACGCTAGACTTCGGTCTTAATTTTAAATTCCCATGAATGTGAATTGAAGTTTCTTGTCAGGCCTCATGTTAATCTGAGGTCTGGGAGGATAGGATGTCTTCTATTTCATCATCGGATCGCTCGCGTCAGGACGAACAAATTCGCCAAACTCGTGAAGAGTATGAGAATCGCGAAAGTGAAAACACCAAACGTCGTAACGCGGAAATCAAGCGTCTTGAAAAACGTCATAACGACGAAATCCGTAATATCACTGAAAATTATGAAGATCGCATCGCGGAATTGAAAGACCGCAATCGCGAAACTATGAATGACAAAGACTTTGAAAACAATCGCAAGATTGAAGAGGTTCGTCAGACCTACCGCGAAGCTTTGCGCAATAAAACAGAAGACGCTTACAACGCCCGTCAAATTCAAAAAGAAAGTTACGAAGGGGCTCTTCGTAAGCAAAAAGAAGTGTCTGAGTCGCAACGTGAAAACGTCACAAGCCAGCTGAACAATGAGATTGCGTCTCGTGACCAACAATTCCGCGATGCCGCTGAAGAAAACCGTCTTAAATCCCAAGAAGCTATTAAAAATAACGCGCGCAAGTTGAATGATGCGCATGAAAAAGAAAAAGATGCGATGTTGAATAGCTATCAGGAAATGTCGCAAGCAAAAGAACGTAATGCACGGGAAATGCGTAAGTCTTACGAATCTCGGTTGAACGCCAGTGAGCGTCAGCGTGAAGCTGATAACGCTCGTTGGTCGCAAAAATATGTCGATACCGTGAACAATAAGAATGAAGAGTTCGGCGACAATATTCGTATGAAGCAAATGATTATGAACGAAGAGCGTGAGGCGATCCGTGGTAAGTATGAAAATGCTTTAGATCAGAAAACAGCGGCCATCGACTCTCAAAACGAAGAGTTTCGTGATTCTGTGAATGATCGTGTGAATTCGCAAATTCGTTCCCGCGACAGTCAGATTCAGCGCTTAAGCAGTAAGCTTAATAATGAAATGTCTAAGAATGAACGTTTGCGCGGAATTGAGCGTCGCAACCTTACAAATGCGTATGAAAAACGCATGAATTTGGTGAATGAACAACGTGAAAATGCCGTGGATCATATGAAGGATCTTAACGATGAACGTATCGGTAAGGTTTTGGATGAAAATAGCAAGCTTTTGCGTAATGCCGACCGCGAAAATAAATCGCAGGTGAGTATTATGAATGCCCGCCATCGTGAAGAGCGCGAGAACTTGATTCAACAGCATAAGGATCAGGTGACCCAGGTTTCTAACAATGCCGAGGGTCGTGTGCAAAAGATTTTGGATCTAACTAATAAGAACCAAGATCAAATGGGTAAGTATTATTCGGACTCTTTAGAGACGATGAAAACAAACTACATGGACCGCATGGATGTGTATCGCGATAAAACCGTCGCCGATCAAGTTGCGACGAATAAAGTTATGACGGAGCGGTTTAGAAATATGGAAACCAATTTCAACTCCAAGCTTGAACAAACAGTGAAGAACTATGAGGACAAGTTGGCTCAGTTGAAAGAAGGTCAAGATCGAGAGATCAAACGCCTTGAGAATCTATATTCGCAACGTTCTGGTGATCGCGAGAAGGCTGCCAAGATGGAAAAAGAGTCTTTGGCTATGAAGTATGAAGCTAAAATTGCTCAACTCAACGAATCACACCAAGATCAGTTGGATAGAATGAATAGACGCCATCAGGAAGATATGCAAAACTTATCTGTGAAGATGAGTTCATATAGCAGGAAGGCGTAGAGGAATGTTAGCGGATCGTCGTGCAAAAATTGTGGCCACAATCGGGCCTGCGACTCGTGATGAAAAAAATCTAGAAAAAGCAATCAAGGCGGGCATGAACGTGGCTCGCCTTAACTTTTCCCATGGAAGCCATGAAGATCACCTCAAAGTGATTCATAGTCTTCGCAAACTGACCCAGGAACTTAAAGCTCCTGTGGCAATTCTTCAAGATTTGCAAGGACCTAAAATCCGTGTTGGAAAGTTTGAAAACGGCCTTATCGAAATCAAGCCTGGCGAAAAGGTTGTGATTACGACGGCGGCGGTTTTAGGAAAACCGGGTCTAATTCCTTCCGATTTTAAAGAACTTCCTTTGGCTTGTTCTATCGGCACTAAAATTCTTCTTGATGATGGTCTTTTGGAGCTGAAGGTGCTTCAAGTGCGTGGAGAAGAAGTTGATGCTGAAGTGGTTTACGGCGGAATTTTAAAAGACCGCAAAGGTATGAACTTGCCGGGCGTAAATCTGCCAGTGGACTGCATGACGCCGAAGGATCTTGAAGATCTTGAATTCGGTCTTAATAACAAAGTGGATTATGTAGCGTTGAGTTTTGTTCGTCACGCCCGTGACATTCGTAAACTTCGTGAATTGATTGAAGCTAAAAAATCTTCAGCGAAAATCGTGGCGAAAATTGAAATGGTGGAAGCTCTAGAAAATCTTGAAGAGATCTGCCGTTTAAGTGACGTAGTGATGGTGGCGCGAGGCGATTTGGCAGTGGAAGTCGGGCAAAGCCGTTTGCCGGGGTTCCAAAAACGTATCATCCAGGTTTGTAACCAGTTAGGTAAACCGGTTATCACGGCGACACAGATGCTTGATAGCATGGTTGAAAATCCTCGTCCAACAAGAGCCGAGATCACCGACGTGGCCAATGCCGTTTTGGACGGCTCAGATGCGTTGATGCTTTCAGCGGAATCAGCAAGTGGAAAGTATCCATTTAGATGTATTCGTACGATGCACGAAATTATCACGGAAGTGGAAAACAACGAGGAAGAGTATTACAAAATTTCTCTCGAGAATGAATTCCTAAGTGCGCCGGCAGCGATTGCAGCGAGTGCTTCGTTGAGCGCTTTGAAATTAAATGCAACAGCAATTATCTGTCTTACAACGTCAGGTAAAACAGCGAATATCATTTCAAGCTTCCGTCCGCGTGCGCGTGTGATTTCAATCACTCAGCATATGGATGTTTTAAATTCGATGGAAATGATGTGGGGAATTCAAACTCACGTTATTAAATCTTATAAAACGATGGAAGATATTCTTACTCAGGTTGATCAGTTGATGGTGACTCATGGTTTAGCAAAAACCGGCGACCGCGTGATTTTAACTTTGGGACAGCCGATTGCTCAAGGTGCAAAAACCAATTCAATCTATGTGCATACGGTGAACGGGGAGCAGTACTCAAAACTTCCTGACAGCCAGTTGCCTTTAAGATGTCAGACTATTCCAAATGTAGAATAAAAAAGGGAGCTTAAAGCTCCCTTTTTTAGTTTTTAATTCTCGAAGATTCTATTTTTGCTTCAAGAGAGCTTTCTCAAGTCTTTCAAGACGCGCTTTCAAATCCTGATTTTCTTTTTCAAGTTTTTGCACGCGAGCTTCTGTTTCGGTTTGTACGCTGGCTACTTGTCGCGAAACTTGTTTTGCTTGAGCTTCGCAACGGTTTTGAGCATCAATACGTTCTTGATGTTCTTGTTTAAGAGCTTCGACTAAGACGGCGACGATATTTCCGTATTGAACGGCTTTGTATCCTGAGCTCGAGTCGGTGCGCACAAGTTCTGGATAAACTTTTTCAACTTCTTGTGCAATGAAACCCATGGTCTTTTGATCGTTTGCTTTCCAAGTGAAGTTCACACCGCGAAGCTGTAAAACTTTTTGAAGAGCTTCAGGTAAAGTCACGACATCTTTTTTAAGACGCGCATCTGAAGTATACAAGAACTCTGTCGCTTTAACATTTCCCGCGACTTCTAATTTTTCGGAAGGCGAGGTCGTGCCGATTCCCACGTTTCCGGAATCCATAATGCGGAAGCGTTCTTGAGCTGCTCCTGTAGAGTCAGCAAGAGTGATTCCGAAAATGCCGCCGGAGCCCGTATTGTTCCGCATTGTCCAGACGGAGTTCTTCCAAGCTCCTCCGGTATAAAAATCCATATTTGTTACAGAGTAAGCCGCTGTCGAAGGATTTCTAAGAATGAAACCTGTTTCATTCGCGCTAGATCCCGCTGTCGTAATATCCAATCTAGCTGAGGGGATTGTTAACCCGATACCCACACCTGTCGTTGTGACGTTAAGACCACTGGTTGCAAGGCCACCAGGAGCGAGAGAAATTGTAGAGGCATCAATTTGTAGAGCATTGTAGGCGCTCGTGTTGCGATTGTATGAAGAGATGCCTGTGGCTCCGCCTGGCCAATCACCCGGCCAGATCTCAAGGCCTTCAGCTCCGCTTTTTGAAACAACAAATTTACCCAATGGATTTGTCGTTCCGATGCCAAGATTTCCCGCAGAGGTTACACGCACTTTTTCTGTGCCGGCTGTTGCTAAAGACAATGCATCCGCCGTTGGAGAATACATACCTGTATTAGGATCTGAAACAAAAGAGAAAGCAGGTGAACCTGCAGAACCAAGACTGCTGGAAGCAAAGCCCGCGGCCGTTGCAACTCCACCTACAGTCATATTATTTGTGACGGAAAGTCCCGTGCCTGCGCCGCTGGCTGTGAGAGTGCCTGTGAAAGTTTTGTTTCCGGCAATTGTAGTTTGATTTGTTGAAGTGTCAACATACGCTCCGGGATTGAATGCCGTTCCACCAATATTGATGGAAGTCGCATTGAACGAACCATTCACGTCCAATGTATAACCTGGAGTCGTTGTGCCGATACCCACTTTGCCAGCGGTATCGATGCGAACTCTTTCAGAACCATTCACTGTAAATGTTGTCGGCGCATTTCCTGAAGTCAGGCCGAGGCCATTTCCTGAGAAAACTCGAATGTCATTGTTGGCTGGAGATGAGTCGCCAAAGAAACCGTACTCCGTTCCTGCCGAGTCGCGAAGACTTACGCCCGCTGTTGCTGCCACACCGGTGTCGTTGGAGTCTTCGATGGTTAAATAAGGAGTCGGGTATTTCACTGTAAAGACAGCAGGAAAAGTTGGTGCGGCTCCAGCGTAAATATAACCAGTTGATTGAACTGTGAATCTATTTGTAGATGCCGTAGAAATGCTCAATTCGTTGGCGGCGGAGCGATAGATACCTGTGTTAGGGCTTGAATTGAAGGCGAGGCTCGGGTTCGCAGCAGTACCGTCAGCAAGTTTTAATGGAGCTGTCATTGGAACTGTACCGTTTGCCAGTAAATCGCCGCCCGCAGGCCAAGCACTGCGGCAGTTTGTTCCGATACAAAGCTCCGTCCCTTTCACTCGTCCAGCGACTTCAAGCATTTCCGTCGGATTGTTTGTGCCAATACCTACGTTACCGTTGCGATCAATGCGCATTCTTTCTGTGCCGAGAGTGGTATTCTTAGTTGGTGTTGTATAAAAAATAATGTTTTGAGCGGCGGCCTGTGTAGACATATTCGTGCTACCACCCACAAGAACTTCATCGCGGTCCAAATAGGAGTTACCACCAATCAAAGTATAAACTTTATCCGTCGCAGAATCATAAGCTGGAGCTTGCGCCAAAGACTCGTGTTTGTTCACTCCATTGCCGACGTAATCACCGAGTAAAATGGAAGTGTTTGTCGAGTTCGTGATATTCAGAGGAGCTGAAGGTGTCGCTGTTTTAATACCGACGTTTCCTGCATTATAGTAAATATTTGATCCCGAAGTGACCCACTGGCTGGCAGCTCCCGTCGGAAGAACAGAAGGATTTAATTTTCCACTGCCATCCAGTTGTGGAATCTGATTGGCTCCCGTTCCTGCATCAACAACAAGGTTTCCGGAGTTTGTTGTCAGACCATTGCCAATGCTAAGACCAATATTAGTTCCCGTATCAACGAGAGGGGCTGTCACGCCAAGAGTTGTGTAGGCTGCAGCTCCAGTGCGTTTCACAATACCTGTTGAGCTTAAAGACGCGATCTCAGTTGCGGAGACATCTCCATATTCAAGGCCTGAAGTCGTTGCTGAGTTGGCGCGCAGATATTTAAAATCTGCTCCGACAGGAAGACGAATGTTATTTGTCGCATCACGGGTGACTAAATCACCTTTAGTCGTTAAAGGACTTAGAGCATTAAACGCGGCTTGCGCTGTTGTTTGTCCGGTTCCACCTTTGTTAATGGGAACCGCCGCACTTAAATTTGCAGGATTCAAATTGGTAACAAGGCTTCCATCCACAGCAGGAATCTGCGAAGAACCATTCAATTGAAGAATTTGGCCCGCTCCTGTGCCGACGTTGACATTGAGTGTGCCCACTGAAGTGATCGTTCCCCCAGGACCCGCACCCACATTAAGACCAGTGCCCGCAGTGACGGAAGTCACAGAGCCCGCACTGGCGGCAACCCACGAAAGATTTCCGCTTCCGTCGTTAGATAAAACTTTTCCAGCGCTGCTGGCGTTTGTTGGCCATACAACTGAGAAGTTCGCCGCTGCCGCCGGATCTAAATTAAATTTCACAGTCTTGTTTGAAGCATTGCGAATATATAAATCGGTCGCATAAGTTTCATTGGAGTTAATTTGATTTGCAGAAATATTGCGCGCAGAAAAGTCACCGCTAGAGTCACGTAAAACCAAAGTGTCTGGTGTATTTGCAGACGTGCCCGTTGTTGCCGAGTTTGCCACTTTTCCAGCTGTTGCGATGGTTGCAAGTTTTGTGTCGACAATCGCTGCTGTTGCAGAGATATCGGCATTCACAATTTCGCCATCTTTGATTTTCGCGGATGTCACGGCGTTGTCGGCAAGTTTAGATTCGTCGATTTTTCCAGCACCCACAGTAGGATTTGGATAAGTGCCAGTAAGATCCCCGCCGGCGGCTCCGCTTGCAGGAATTCCAGAAATATCTACCTCTGTCACAGCCGTGATGCGACCTTTGTTGTCGTATGTGATTTGCGGAACTTTTGTTGCAGTTCCTTTTGTACCGCCAGTCACAACGTCTTTTAAAGCGACAGAGCCTGTAGATGTGATCGTTCCACCGGTGAAATCGCTCGGCGAGAATGCAATGGAAGTGACTCCGTTTGTTGCTGAAGTGATGTACTGGGTCGAGGAGCCATTGATCAAATCCATCAACTCATTAAAGTTGGCTACAGTTAAAGGCGCTACTGTGCCATCACTGACGCGCAAAAGATTTTGTGAAGTGTATCCAGAGATTTGATAAGACTCGATAGCAAAAGGAACGTAAGAAATATTTTGTGAAGGAATAGTTTCAATCGTCGGACTTGAAAGTGTGAGATCTTCAAAACTCACGACAATTTTACGATCGTCATCTGCATTCGGAGAATAAGTTCCGCCCGTACAACCGGAAAGCCCCGTAAAGCTTCCACGATTTGTAAATACAGAACTAAGTGAAGAGCCAACATAGTTATGAATCTGTGGCGCTGGAGCAGAACCGATGTTTAAAGAGAAAACTCCAGAAGAAGAAGCGAGGTTGACGGTTTGTGTTTCTTGATAAAGAAGGCAGTCGTTGTAACTTTTAATTTCGATTGTGAAGCGAACGTTGCTGGAATCCAATGGAGTGCCATCAGGTTTTAAAATTCTTCCCTGGTAGGTAAGGCCGATGCCAGCAAAAGCTATGGAGTGCGAAAGAAAAACAACGGTCGCAATGATCCATTTTTGCAGGAACTTTCCGGTTACGTTCATAAAGTTCTCCGTTTTATAGAGAACTTATCGGTATTTACGGATCTTTTTTTGAATGGATTCGAGCGCTTATAGAGGAAAACTCATTAAATATTTGCCAAGTTTTCACAAGCAACGTCTCAGTTTGAGAAACTCTCGACCTTTTATCTGAGCTTTCGTTTTAGATTATTAACGATAGTCCAGTTGCGGGCCAAAGATTCCACGTCCTCCAAAGAGATCATGATGTAGACGCCTTGCTCATCCATGATCTTCTCTGTGAGATATTTTTTCTCAATCAAAGGATTCACGTCGTCAGAGCGAATGAGGTTTCCTGTTTCTTTCATGGATTCATTTTGTACATCATTCAAATTCACTTTGCGGAAACCTTTGTTGTTAGGTTCCACTCGGCGCGCGAATAAAAGAATTCCATTAAGAACTTTTACTTCGGCATCGGTCAAAGCCGGCAAGCGGTCTTTTTCCTGTTTAAAGAGCCACTCGTTATACCAATCCACGAAAGAAAAAAGTTCCTGAGGTTTGGAGTTGATGATTTTCTGAGTTCCATCACCACGGTCTTCTTGCACGATATAACCGAGATCCGTCAAAGCATTCACCACGCTTTGCATTTTGTTGGTGGCTTCCTGGAAAATTTGAATTGTGTAGTTGCGAAGAAGAACAGAAGAAAAACTAACACCGCCGCCTTCTTCCGGTTTTCCATATTTGTGACCGACAAGATTTAAGATCGAAATATATTTATTCACGATATGAGGCGGGAAGCGCTCTTCATCAGGGTTGGCGTTTTCAAGAATTTTAATTTTCTTATTCGCCTCACGCAGATTTTCATTCAGCGTTTTCATGATCGCGCGCACCCACACAGGCAGCTGATCCATTTGTTTTGTCAGAGACTCATAGGGGAGAGCGATCACTTCAGAATCTTTTGTCGCCTTTACATTGGCACTGCGAGGTTTGTTGTCGAAGAGAGCCATTTCTCCCACCATCGCGCCTGCATTGATTTCTGCAAGAACGACTTCGGAAGTGCCTTTGGTTTTTGTAACCGCAAAAGTTCCAGATTTAATGATGTACATAGCATCAGGTGCATCGCCATCACGAAACAAGTAAGTATCTTTTGCGATTTTTTTAGCTTCAGCCACGTGCAGACCTCTCTTGATTGAAATTTATTATCTCATCAAAAAAGAGAGAGCTGCAATAGGATGGGATTATATCGAGACAACCCCGACCTTAGATCGGGGTTGGATTTTTTTAGAATTTCATGGGTTTGCAGTCAGGAGCGATTGTCATCTTTCCTTCCGTGGCCGCAAGAACTTTCTCAGGGCTCAAGTCAGGAGCGTATTCTTTGAGGACAAATCCTTGTGGAGTCACCTCGATCACGCCGAAATCGCTGACGATTTTTTTGATACAGTTCACACCTGTTAAAGGAAGCGTGCACTTTTTACGAAGTTTAGAGTTTCCTTCTTTATCCGTGTGTTGCATGGCCACGATCACATTGCGAGCGCCCGCAACAAGATCCATGGCGCCGCCCATACCTTTCACCATTTTGCCTGGAACCATCCAGTTCGCGATGCTGCCCGTTTCATCAACTTCCATCGCACCCAAAACAGTGAGGTCCACGTGACCACCGCGAATCATCGCAAAGCTGTCAGCGCTTGAAAAGAAACTGGCTCCTGGAAGAGCTGTCACAGTTTGTTTTCCAGCGTTGATAAGGTCCGGATCGACTTCGGATTCACGAGGGAAAGGCCCCATTCCCAAAAGACCGTTCTCGCTTTGTAACATAACGAATTTGTCTTTCGGGATGTAGTTGGCAACCAAAGTAGGAATACCAATTCCCAAATTTACGCAGTAACCATCTTCAACTTCTTGAGCAATACGCTGAGCGATTTGTTCTCTGTTTAAAGGCATGACTAATCCTTTCTCACCGTTTTTTGCTCGATACGTTTTTCGTAATTCGTACCTTGGAAGATACGTTGCACGTAAACGCCCGGAGTGTGAACTTGATCTGGATCGAGTTCGCCAATTTCAACCAACTCTTCAACTTCAACCACCGTGATTTTACCCGCTGTTGCGGCCATCGGATTAAAATTGCGAGCGGTTTTTCTGAAAATCAAATTTCCGAACTTGTCGCCCTTCCAGGCTTTGACGAAAGCAAAGTCGCCTTTGATCCCGCGCTCAAGAACGTAATCGCGTCCGTCGAATTGTTTGATTTCTTTTCCTTCAGCAACCAAAGTTCCTACTCCTGTCGGTGTGTAGAAACCAGCGATCCCCGCACCACCGGCGCGGATACGCTCTGCCAAAGTTCCTTGAGGGCAGAATTCCAATTCGAGTTCGCCACTCATGTAGAGTTTTTCAAAAAGAGCATTTTCGCCCACGTAAGAAGAAATCATTTTTTTGATCTGACGGTTTTGCAAAAGCTGACCCAAACCAAAATCATCCACACCGGCATTGTTAGAAACACAAGTGAGATTTTTAACGCCCATGTCGCGCAAGACGGCGATGCAATTCTCGGGGATTCCGCAAAGGCCGAATCCACCAAGAACCAAAGTCATTCCATCTTTAACGTCAAAGAGCGCACTCTTTGCATCTTTAAAGACTTTTTTGCTCATAAGGCTTAAACCTTCTCAATGATCAAGGCGACAGCTTCACCGCCACCGATGCACAAAGTTGCAAGACCATAGCGCTTATTGTGTGTGTGAAGAGCATGAACAAGAGTGGCCAAGATGCGAGCGCCAGAAGCACCGATCGGGTGACCGATAGCCACGGCACCACCGTGGATGTTTACTTTTGCCGCTGGGATTTCAAGTTCTTTCATCGCCACTTGAGTCACAACTGCAAACGCTTCGTTGATCTCCCAAAGATCGATATCCGCAATCTTAAGACCGGCTTTGTTCAAAGCACCACGGATCGCGCCCACAGGAGCTGTCGTGAAGTATTTTGGATCGTGCGCGAATGTTCCGTGCGCTACGATTTTTGCCAAAGGTTTGATGCCGCGTTTTTTCGCTTCGCTTTCTGCCATCAAAACGTGAGCCGCAGCTCCGTCATTGATTTTAGAAGCGTTCGCCGCAGTGATTGTTCCCGCTTTATCGAAAGCAGGTTTCAAACCAGGAATTTTATCGAAGTTTGTATTGAACGGCTCTTCATCTTTATCAATTGTTACAGCGCCTTTTTTGCCTTCAACAACAACGGCTGCGATTTCATTTTTGAAAAGGCCTTTGTTCCAGGCGTCTTGCGCTTTTTTGTAAGAGTCGATCGCGAAAGCATCTTGTTCTTCACGAGTGAAGCCATGTTCTTTTACACAGATCTCTGCCGCATTTCCCATGTGGAAATTGTTGTACGGATCCCAAAGACCGTCTTTGATCATGGAGTCTGTCATTTGTGTCGGTCCCATGCGGTAACCAGAGCGAGAATTTTCAAGCAAGTGCGGTGCCAAAGTCATGTTCTCTTGACCACCAGCCACGGCGATTTTTGTATTACCAAGGGCGATAGAATCTGCCGCCAACATCACAGCTTTAAGGCCAGATCCGCAAACTTTATTGATCGTCATGCATGGAGTTGAATTTTTAAGTCCAGCGTACAACGCCGCTTGACGAGCGGGAGCTTGACCAACACCTGCAGTCAAAACTTCACCCATAATGCATTCGTCGATTTCATTTGCGGAAACACCCGCACGAGAAATAGCTTCTTTAATAGCAATTGCACCGAGCTTTGGTGCAGCAAGAGTAGAGTAACCACCTTGGAACGTTGCTACAGGAGTTCTTACGCTGCTCACAATTACGACATTTTCCATTTTTCACCTCTATTAGTTTGTAAATGCCCGCATACTTTTTTATATTTTAACGACAGAGTCAAACTTGTAGGGGGTCAACGCATGTCAGCGATCAGCATCATTCTCGCTCATCTTCTATTTCATCCTGTTATGGCAGCCACTTATGAAGTCCCTGTCGCAGAGGGAGATCGTCTGGTCCTCAAAGGATTAGAAGCCCAGGTGCAGGTTGTGGGACAGGTCGGCAATTCTTTGAAAGTATCGGGCGTAGAAGAGTCCGGCACCGAGGGCGTTTTTGTCGTTACAAAAAAAGATAATATCATCGAAGTGAAAATGAATGAATATGCCGGGAAAAGATCCTGGCTGAACATCTTGCCCAAAGCCGTTTCACAAATGAAAAAAATTGAAATTTGGGGACCTTCTATTCCTGCTGACATTCAGTTGCGCGGCGGCTCGGTGGTCGCACAAAAATGGAGCAAAGACTTGAAAGTGAGCGTGACTCAAGGGCGTGTCAGTTCCGTGGGCGGAGCGGGTTCCTTGCAAGTGTACGTGCAAAAAGGTGACGTGAATATTCAAGATCATACGGGCAAAGTGTCAGCGGACTCTTATTCAGGTTCTATGGCTCTTAAAAACGTTCAAGGCGATGTGGACGCGAGTCTTTTTGCGGGTTCGTTGAATATTGAAAAGGTGAGAGGATTCCTGTCTCTTTTGACTCAGCAATCCAATAGCAAAGTGAATTTGAGCAGCGGTACAATTCAGTTTGAAAACGGCAAAGGCACGATGAATATTCAAGCGTTCCAAGGCCGCATGGAAGGACAAAATCAAGAAGGCGCTGTCGCGATCACGATGCTTTTGGACTCGGAAGTCGACGTGAAAACGAAATCAGGAAAGGTGAGTGTGCAAACGCCGCCATCATCGGGCGCGTCTTTGAATTTGCTCACAACAGAAGGGGAAATCCTAGTTCCCTCAGAAATCAAAGTGACTAAATTAAGTGCAGAGAAAAGTGTTCGTGGGCGCTTGCGGGGCGACGCACAAAGAGGTAGTATTTTTGTGCGCAGTCAAGACGGCACAATTTCAGTGAAATGAGTTGACGCCCCTCTTTAAATGATTCATTCATGAAATTGAAGTTAAAGAACACCCTAGGTAAAATTATGGCAAAAATCGTTAAAAAGAAGCCTGCGGCCAAGGCCGCAAAACCTGCTAAAAAAGCTCCTGCGAAAGCGGCGGCAAAACCAGCGCCTAAAAAGGCAGCTCCGAAAGCTGTTGTAAAGAAAAAGGCCGAAAAAGCTCCCGTTAAGGCAGCTCCTAAAAAGCCTGAAGTAAAGAAAAAGCCCGAGGTGAAGGTCGCTCCTAAAGCGGCGGCTCCTGCTAAAGCTCCTGCAGCAAAACCTGCTAAAGAAGCAAAAGAGGCGAAGGAAGTTAAAGAAACGAAAAAGGCTTCTCCTCAACCGGCTGTTGCTGAAAAAGCTCCTAAAAAGGAAGCGAAAGCGGCAAAAAAAGGTAAAGGCAAAGGTAAGGAAAAAGAAGAATCCGATTTGGATGACGATTTTATCGCCGATGACGACCTCATGGGTGATGAGATTGGCGAGTACGAAGAGGAACTCAAAGCCGTTGAAGAAGCGGACGAAGAAGTCGAAGTCGACGAAGAGTGGACAGGCGAAGAAAAGCCAAAGACAGATGAAGAAATCATTCTGACAGACGCTGAAGGCCGCCGTTACTGCCGCGCTCGTGATTGCGACCAAATCGCTGCTGTGGATGCGTACTGCCGTTATCATTACCTTCTTTTCTGGAAGAAAATCCAAGTTCGTAAGAAGATCTTGGCTGATGGAAAATTGGAGCGTTACGTGGAAGAATTGACTTCCCGTTACCCAGATAAATTCCTTGAGATGATCCGCAGAGATCTTCGCACGGAAAAAGACTTCTTGGCTGCTATCCAAGAGCTTGAGATCGACGAATCAGCACAGGATAACGAGTTTGAAGAGGATACAAGTGCCT
The DNA here is from genome assembly GCF_946478835.1 of uncultured Bdellovibrio sp. The sequence continues at coordinate 26,187 of NZ_CAMLDV010000023.1, forward strand.
TCATCGAAGAAGTCCGTGGAATGGGCGACAACGGTGGATCAGGTGTTGAAGACGACGAGTATTAATCCTTAAATATAAGAATGATCTTTCTAAAACCCTCTTAAAATAAACTTAAGAGGGTTTTTTTATGCCTTTGACGGCTTAAACTCTCTGCGTTATTCGTTGGATCGCGTACATTTTTCATTGCAAATGAGAAATCTGATCGGTAGGACTAACCGCAGTTACTCAAGTATAAGTCAGAGATTGGTCTGACGTTTCTACCTGCCACCGTAATGGCAGTCTATTTGGAGGGGAAATGTTTAAGGGCGCTGCTCTTTTCGTAACGGTGTTGTTGTGTTCAACTCTTTCTCACGCTGGTGAGAATTTTCCAAAGGGACCGGATGCAGCTTTAACTCCCGGTGTTCTTTGTTCTCATCCTGATTCTTATCGTTATCCTGAAAAAATCAAATACTGCGAACGTGATGTGTCTTCATCAACAAAAGCAGGCATCTTCCAAAAGTACGATCAAATTGGTTACAGAACTCGCTCTATGAAGCGCCAAGCTTTCAAGATCGATCACTACATCCCACTTTGCATGGGTGGTGCTAACGATGTGAAAAACTTGTGGCCACAACACGAAAGCGTGTACCAAATCACAGATCAATTGGAAGCTCTTCTTTGCGAGAAAATGGCAGCAGGCCGTCTTCTTCAGAAAGACGCGATCCAACTCATCATGGAAGCTAAAAATCACCTTGATGAAGTTCCAGAGATCGAAGCTCGCGTAAGAGCACTTTAATTTTTAAAATTTAAATCTCTCTTCGAGGGGGTTGGCCCGCAGTCCTTTACAGGTTGCGGGCTTCTTATTTTGCACTGGGCGCACAGAGCGCAAGCTGAAGTAGCATTGGCGTAGCACTTGAATCTCCATTTTTCCATGGAGGTTTTCTATGTCTAAATCCTTTGTAAAATCGTTCTCCGTGTTGATGGCTTTAACACTGACGGTGCCAGTCTACGCGTCGACAGTTCGTATGCCTCAAAGTGAGACACAAGGAACAAACCTCCACGGGCTTGAAAATATCGGGATCGACTCCTGGACAAAGCTTTTGATGAGCGGGAAATCCAGTGGTTTCAGTGTTCAAGAGTTGCGCGAACCTTTAATGGTCGCGCTTTCCCAGGCGAAAAATGAACAGCATGTTTTTAAAAGTATCAAAACAGTGGTGGAATCCGCAAAACTTGTAACAGCGGAAGACTACCGCGACCTTGGTGTCTTGCTTTTGGAGTTACGCCAAGAACTTCGCGCACAAAAATCCATGGGAATGAAATCCCGGCAGGATTCACTCTTCTTGATGCAAATGCTTGCCGAGGAAAGTCTGTATGCTGGAAGCAAAAAATTTGCGAATTTTCCGACAGAAATCAATATTGCCGGTTCTGCATCGAACTCTGCAAAAGCGGCCTCGTTAAGAAGTTTCCAAGTGCAAACTGGAGATGTGGTGCTGTCTAAAGCCACGGGCTTTGGTTCCTCCAGTTTTATTGCTTTAACAATGGACCATCCGCATATCTATTCTCACTCAACGCCGGTTTACATCGACGGCCAAGGTGAGTTGCTGTCGCCGGAAGCGGACGTTGAAGACGGTGTGAAGCTTCGTAAAATGGCCAAAGACTATATCGAAGGCTCAAAGACACGCATGTATATTTATCGTTATCAGGGCTCGGACACCTCCGTGCAAAACAAAGTCGAGGCGGGTGCAGCAAACATGATTAAAGAAATGTATGAGCGTACAGGTGGTGATCCATTTAACAAAGCGGCTTACAAATATGACTTCTCGATGACTCCGGGAAATGTGAATGAGCGTGGGATGTTCTGTTCTGCTGTTTCCTATGAATTGTATTTGCGTGGCGGTTTTTCGGGGCCACAAAATCCTTACACGCAATCTGTCTGGAGTCCGATTTCAAAAAGTCGCGAAGAACTTTTAAAAGTTCTTAATATGAATACGAATAAGGTGCCGGCTCCAGGGGATCTGGAACTTAATTCTGAGTTTAAACTTGTTGGCGCTCGCATTGATGTTTCTAAACTCTCACAAGATCGTATTGAAATGGCGATCGTGGATGCATTTTTAAGTGAGGTCGCAAACAATCGAGAAACTTTGAGAAGAGTCTCTGAAATTTTGAATTTAATATCTTCAAAACCCATCGACAAGGAAGCTCTTAAAAAGATGGCGGCTTCAGGAATTCTTCCGAAAGAATATGCAGATAAAGTCGGTATGATTGATCAAATTCCTGATGCCATTAATATCAAGCAAATGGCGTTCTTTGTGTTTCTTAATGACGTGATGACACCGAAATTAAGAGCGGTGTTGCAGGCTCAGGTTGAGGCTTTGGAAAAACTAGGAAAGCCCGTGGGGCCTATGCAGCTTCGTAAAATGGCAAAAGCCCAAGGCAAGTTGATGTTGGCTGAACTTTCTAAACTTGAAGAGAAAGTCATGGCTACAACCGGCGTGGGCTCGTGCGGAAAAGTCTTCTAGTGAAGATCGTCTTTCTTTTTTGATTTTTTGCCACTGAACATACGAGGTCCGCGATCTTCATCGTCGGACTCTTCGTCTTCATCATCTTCTTCTTCAGAAAAATCGTCGTCCTCATCACGAGGAGGTGACAACTCTTCGCTTTGTTCCGCGCGAGAAAGTGCATCTTCATCAGACTCGTCTTCATCGTGATAAAGCGACTCCTCGTCGACGCCCAAAAGTTTATTGGCCTGCGCCTCTAAAGATGAATTTTCTGTGGAGAATTGAAGATAAAGTTTTTTACCCTGGAACGGATATTCTTTCCAAGTGTAGGGGAAGTCCACTTCGCCGTCGTTTTCAAAGTACTCCATCATCATGCTGGCCGCTGCGTCCACGCAGTTGTGGATTCTTTTAACGGCGTCGGCGTCATCTTGAGAATAATTCATGGAAACTTCGAAGTTGGCTTGCGCCAGGCGGCCTTTTTCTAGGTATCCGACGCGAAGCATAATTTCTTCGGTATAGATACGGCCTTCGATGATGAGCTCACCTTCTTCAAGATATTGAGCGAAATTTTCTTTAAAAACGGCCTGAATCTGATCTGAGTATTCTTTGGGAAATGCAGTCCATTTTTTTGAGCTTTTAAGGCGAGGGTTCATCGGAAAGCCTCCATATAGCGTAATGCCGTTTTGACATTTTTCGAAGCCTCCTCTATAACTCACTTTCTTTAATGACACAAGAGGTAAGAGTCCGTGGAAAACACAACGCAAAACCCTGAAAGCCTTAATCAAAATCACGATGTCGGACAAGGCCGTGGTGTGTACATTTCCACGTACGGATGCCAAATGAACGTGAATGACACGGAAAGAATGTATTCTCTTTTAGAGATGCAAAACTTCACTCCTGTGGACAAGCCTGAAGACGCGTCTTTGATCATCATCAACTCTTGCAGTGTGCGTGAAAAACCGGTTCACAAAGTTTATTCCGAGGTCGGTACTTTCAGAAAAATGAAAGAAAAAAATCCGGGCCTTAAGATCGGCGTTGGCGGCTGTGTTGGTCAGCAAGAAAAAGAAAATCTGATCAAGAATCAACCGATGATTGATTTCGTATTTGGGACCGATCAAATCGACAACCTTCCAAACCTGGTGGCGAAATCTTTTGAAGGTGAAAAGCGTTTGATCAACGCGAAATTCGAACACCGTGCGCCTTATCACATCGAAACGATGGTGAGAAATCCAGGTGTGGCGACGTTTGTGAACATCACAAAGGGTTGTGATAATTTCTGTACATTCTGTGTGGTTCCTTATACTCGCGGTCGTGAAAAATCTCGTCCTCTTCAGCACATCCTTACTGACATCCGTCACCTCGTTAAGCGCGGTGTGAAGGAAGTTACTTTGTTGGGTCAAAATGTGAACTCCTACAGAGCGGAAGAGGGATTGGATTTCGCGGATCTTCTTGCAAAGGTCGCAACAGAAACGGATATCGAAAGAATTCGTTATACGACATCTCATCCTAAAGATTTCAACCAGAAGCTTGCCGATACGATGGCCGCTCATCAAGACAAGGTGATGGAGTACATCCATCTTCCATTCCAAAGCGGAAATTCACGCATTCTAGATCGTATGAATCGCAATTACACACGCGAACACTACTTGGAAAAAATCGCGATGCTAAAGAAAACTATTCCAAATGTGGTGTTCTCTACAGATATCATCGTGGGTTTCCCTGGTGAGACAGAGGAAGAATTCCAAGACACGGTGACAATGGTTCAAGAAGTCGGTTTTGAAACGATCTTCGCCTTTAAATATTCACCGCGTCCTTTCACGAAGGCGGCGAAATTTGAAGAGCAAGTCGATGAAGACGTAAAAACAGATCGTTTGAATCGTCTGTTTGATGCTCATGACAAGATGGCTTTTGAATTGGTCAAACGCTACGAAGGTCAAACAATGAAAGTCTTGGTTGAACAAGTGGATCGTGAACACGGTAAGATCCAAGGTCGCAGTACAGGAAATAAACTTGTGCACTTCTTGGGATCGCCTGACTTGATCGGTAAAACAGTGGACGTGAAGATCACCAAAGCATTCCCTGCGGTATTTAGAGGAGAATTGATTTAAATCATGAAAGATATTTTGGATTTAAATAATCTTAAATCTCAGATCATCTTTGCGCAGCAGTCGCAGGAAGAGGAAACCTTTCATCAAAGTGATTTGGTTCAGCTTTTCCCGTATGGTTTGTCCGTGACGACAGATGTGTCGCGCCCTTTTTTGCTTTTAAAAGACGAAGCTCATCAATACACATTGCCTGTGGCGGTGACTCCGATTGATGCAGGTGTGGCGCTTTCGCAGTCGAATAAATCGATCTTGCAATCGTCTCCGCACAAATTCACGGCGCAGTTGATGGAATCCTTAGGTATCGAAATCAAACAAGCGGTCTTCGTTGAAATCAGAGGCTCGCATCAGTATTTGCGTCTTTACATAAGTGGACACCCGCAAATGAGCTCGATGAAACTTCGCGCGGATGAAGCGATGTCTTTGTGTCTTTATTTGAATGTGCCTCTTTTCGCGACAAAGAATTTCATTGGTCGTTCACGCATCATGAGTGCGGAAGTCGAGAGCGGCGCACAAAAACTGCAAAATATAGGTCTGTTGGACAAAGGGTCTGGCTATCTGAATTAGTTTTTGTAAATATAGGTCATGCATCATCTACCTCATTTGATTACAGATCTTGGCTTTATTTTGATGATCGCAGCGCTCTCGACGCTGCTCTTTAAAAAACTCGGGCAACCTCAGGTTCTTGGTTATTTGATCGCGGGTCTTTTAGTAAGTCCGCACGTTCCATTTTTTCCCACAGTGACAGACAACGAAAGCATTAAGGTGTGGTCCGAAATCGGCGTAATCTTTTTGCTTTTCAGCTTGGGTCTGGAATTCAGTTTTAAAAAATTATTTAAAGTCGGTGGCTCTGCAGGTTTTACGGCCATCTTTGAAGTCGTTGCGATGATGGGCTTTGGTTTTGTTGTCGGCCGCATGTTTGGCTGGAACAATATCGATAGCTTGTTCTTTGGTGCTATTCTTTCGATGTCATCCACCACGATTATCGTGCGTGCGTTTCAAGAGTTGGGACTGCGCGGGCAAAAAT
>NZ_CAMLDV010000024.1 GCF_946478835.1 uncultured Bdellovibrio sp.
ATGCGTGAGCCACTTCCTAAAACAACGTGGAAGGCGCCTTTCGTGTTAGACATATCGACGCCGACAATCTGTTCTCGATAAAGCGCGCAGGTTCCCGCGGGATTTGTGACTTCAAGTAGAAAGCTCACCGCACTGCCGGAGTAAGGAGTGCCATCAGGTTTTAAAATTTTTCCGGAAATATTATAGCCATCAGCTCGCGCAGTGAGCGCGAACGCAAGATGAACTAAAAATAAAAGAAAAGTCCCACCGAGAGATTTCATTCCAAATAACTATTCGGAATTACGCGGATAAATCATTAGTTATTTAACTGAATTTTACTCGGCCTGTGTATCCAGGACGAGCTTATAACCGTTCGCTGAAACAGAGGTCGAGGTTTTGTTCTCTTTTGAAACAACGGCCTTAAGCTGATAACCCGTGGTCGAGGTTGAGACACCGATGCTGGCAAGCTCTGTTTCAACGGGGGGACTTTGAACCTTGCTTTGCTCGGGCCCCGAAATTTTTCGCAAAATGCTGACCTGGGGTGTGACATCAGAACACCCAGCCAAAAGAAGCGACAAAAATGCGGCTTTTAAAATGTGAGATCTCATTAATCAACTTATCGGTATCCTGGAACTGGACTTTAGGACCTTCAGTTTTTACAGAAATAAACAGATAAGAAGTTGATGTTTTTTATAAAGGAGAAGACGTGAAGCAGTCTAAGGCATCCTTCTGGGTTTACGCATTTTGCTTTTTTACTTTTGCAGCGTTTGGGTGGTACGGATTTTCCGTGGACTCAAAAGAAGTTGCAGGAACATCGGAGCTTGCATCTAAAGGAGCTTTTGAAAATGCAGAACAGTGTGGACCTGCCCGTAACTACTTTTTAAAGGATCTTAAAAAGATGTCTGCTGTTTACGCTGGAAACCGTTCGCAAGCACAAGTGAGCCGCGGTAACCCTCCCAAGGAATGCGTTTCCTTTATTATGCAAAACTTCATTCCTTTAAATTCAAAATCCACAGCGATGTCGCAGTGTCGTAATGAGGAAGGACAAGCTTTATTGTCTCCAACAAAAGGGGCCGATGCGGCGGGATTTCAGCCTCCGTGTGTGACTGAGTCTTACGTGAACAGTGTTTACAATTCATTGGTGGACGTCGGTGATTGTTTAAATATTCCGGTGAAAGAACTTTTGCCGAAGCTTTATAACGAAAGCGGTTTGCATGTGAATACACTGGGCGGCGGCTTTGATGCCGGGGTGGGGCAGTTGACGGTGAGTGCTCTGCGCGAAGTGTTTATGCGCTATGATGGTATTTCAACAAATCCCTCGGCTCTTGATTGGTATGTGAAAGAGATTGCAAAATCGAATAAAGAATCTTGCAAAAGAATCATTGCAGAAAAAAGCGCTTATCAAATCGACGTTCCTAAAGGACAAAAACTTTGTTTCTCGGGCGAAGCCTCAGATGCGGATTGTTATACTCCGTGGTCTTCCAGCAATCGCTGTATCGTGATGACAATGCCAGCAAATCCATTAAAGAACGTTTTATTCACAGGTATTTTCTATCGCAGCATGCTTAAAAATGCGACGGGCATTAGTTTCTCTGCGGGTAATGACACTATTAATGGCAGAGCTTTTAGAGATGGTGAAGACTACAACGGTTATATCGGCGCAGGAAATTTCGTCGAACGTCTTCGTAAGCTCGGTGCAACTCATGCATCGAGCGCAGTGATCAAGCAGATGATCGTTTCTCTAGGATTTAATGCCGGTATTCGCAGTGGTAAAATTTATTTAGAGAACTTCATTAAACAAAGAGAAGCAAAACAGAAGTATCTTAAAGATGCAGACGTCGATTTCCAAAACGTCAGCACAGGCAAGTGGGCGATTGTCACAAATCTTCCAACATACTGGCGTGGTCTGGGTTCTGACGACGCAGCGGAGTTTGATAAAGCGATGACGTCTTTGGAAGTTCTTCGCGAATTAGGTCTTGATGCAAATAAAGCGCAAAAAACATATAAAGAACTGCGTCCTTACGTGCAAAAAGAAGTGAAAGCTATTAACGACAATCAAAAACTTTCTGCTGAAGATAAGCAGAAGAAAATCAACGAGCTTAAAGTGAAATACGATAAGTATCGTCATCCTCTTTTGCAGGCGGTGTTTGCAAAGTCTGACGAGTTGACGTTGCCAGAGTATATGAGAATCGCCCACGCGTATTCGATCATCACTGACACGAGTGCCGGTGGCGCACCAGGGTACTTGAGTTTCGTGGCAGCTAAGCACAAACAATTGGAAAAAGAAATGGGAGCAAGAGTATGTACAGCAGATCAATACTTACAGTTCTAGGAGCGGTTTCCGCAGTTCTAGTGACATCCGCTTTCTCTTTTCATGTGAGAGCGCCTTTCTCGCCAGGTGGTGACTCTGCAGCACAAGTGATGGCTGTCAGCAATGTGGTGCAAACCGTGGACATGAACCTCAATGGCCTTAATAGAAAAGTTCATTCACGTATGCCGGCGAGTGAAAAAGTAGAAATTTTAAAAGAAACTCTGTCGACGATTGCAGAAGTGCGCAAACAAAGCGCCTTGCAAACAGTGGACAAAGAAGTTTATTTGGATTACGCGACAGAATCTTTAGAGCACGTGGCACAAGATCCTCATTTCTCTGTCGAGAAATGCCCCGAATACAAAGCGCGTGTGATGAATGACTTTGAGCCTTACGCGGAAAAAATGCCTTCGCATCCGGCTCTGAAGCGTTCCTATCAAATTATTGAAGGTATTTGTTCTTAATTTTCTATTTGGAGAGTTGGGATTTAGTTCTCAACTCTCTTGCCATCAAAGAATCCGGACTGCATTCATTCTCTGCGTATTTCATCGGCATCGAATAACTTTGTCCATCAATTGTTAAATCTAAAGCAAGCTTATAAGAGTTGTAGGTTCCCGCGAAACTCGTTTCTGTTACTAAAGACGAATAGAAAGACCAGCCTTTCACTTTGAATCCGTTTTGATCCTGTTCTTCCGTTGTGCCAAAGCAGGATTCAATCATAGTCCCTTGAATTCGACATTTAGAACGAGGCCACTCAAAGCGCTGAATTGTCGGAAGTGCTGTTAAAGTCTGAGCTTTGGCATTGAGCTTTGCGATATCACTAGGAGTCGCAAGACCGTCAAAGACGGGCATATAACGAGGACCATTGTGATGGAAAACCTCGACAATCACAGTGTCACCCACTTCACGAATGGCAAAGCTAGTTGTCGGAAACTCCGTGATACACGTCATGTTCATTTTCCCGGCGGCAGTCGCGGAAGCTGAAGCGGCGGCAGCCGGCAGTGCTGTAGCGTCGGCAGACGCGGAAGCTGAAGCAGTGTTTGTCATTGTCAATACAAGTGAAAAAAACGAAATAAAGGCAAGAATTAAGCTTTTCATTGTGGTTCCTCAAACGTACTTGATTAAAAAAGTATCAGTATTTGGCTTAAGGACACAGTCGAGATTGAAAAAATCGTCAGAACATAAGATAAAAGGACGGGAGGTGAGCATGAAACCCGTTATTTTGTTATTCTCGATATGGTTCTTGGTCTTGGATGCTCACGCGGCTATCGAAGTTCCCGTTCGCAGTTCACGCAGCTTGCGTCAACAAGTGGATAGCTACGCAGAGCTTTTAGAGAAAGAAGTGGTCAAGGCGAAGAACACCAAAGAAAAATACAGCGCGATGAACCGTGTTTTGGAGCAGATCAAATCTCTCCGTGAAAACAGCGCCCCTCAAGGAGCCTTGGACGAATCGCACATGGATCTTATAGTGTCTGTTCTAGAATCCTTGCCATCGCAAGGTAAATTTAAAAAGAAAGAATGTCTAAAATACGAGAATGACCTTCTTAGCCAATATGAACCCACGGCCGAAGAAGCTCCGCAAGAACCTGCAGTGAAACCGGCTTGGACAGTCTTGCAGTCGTTATGTCGTTAGTTTGTTTCTGAAAACAAAGGGCCCAGGATTAGTCGGAAATTTTAATTGTCTTAATAAAGTCGACGTGACCAACTTTAGCCTCAGCGTAATGGGTGTGGACTCCGACAGTCTCTGAATCAAGTTGATATAATGCGAGCGAATCATATTCATAAGAATATATATAATTATGTCCTTGGGCAGTCATTAAAGATACTTGGTCGTTAATAAGTAACCAACTTCCGTCATTGCCGAGCTTCAGTATCTTATTGTCGGAAGTTAAAACAAAAATTTTATTACTCGTAGTCACAAGAAGACTCTTTGGTGTGTAGGTGGAATCCATGATAGTCGTCCACGTTAAACCTCCGTCCTCACTTTTTTGAATCTGTGTTTGTTGCTTCAAATAGATATTTCCATTTGAGTCAAAAGCGATTTCTTCATAAGGGTTAGAAGTGGTGTTGGGTTCTCGACGGACTTCATTCCAAGTAACTCCGCCATCGACGGATTTATAGAGAATTCTTTCCGAGACAGGATTGGATTCCCGTCCCGAGAGCCATAAGACATTGTTCTTGTCGACTTTAAGATCATCAAGACCAAAATATGTATTACTGGTGTTTTGTGGGAATGTGCTTACTGTACTCCACATTGCGCCACCCGGTGAACCTTTTCGTATTTCCACAAAGCCGTTGGAAGAATATCCATAAAATGCACCGTAATATAAATTGTTGTTTTGATCGACAACCAGGCGTCCTTGCGTAGACCATTGAAATGGCTCCGATGGATAGGTTGGATGAGTGTATTGTTCCACGTAAGCCCAACTTTGTCCTCCGTCTGAACTTTTACGAACGAGCGCGGAGGGTCCAGACCTGCCCAGAACATAGATGTTTCCAAGCTTGTCGTAGGCAGCATCGACCGTTGAAAATACACGTGTAGGGTCTACGAAGAGATCCGATGAACTCCATGTCTTTCCTTTGTCAGAGCTGATTCCGGTAAACCAAGGATTATTACTATTGGATTTTGATAAAGAACCCAGCCATCCCACGCTAAGATAGCGGCCCGACGGGAGGACAAGGAGCTTAGTGATTTCATTATAAAATTTTTCGGTATAAGCAATGAAGTCTCTTTCTGACCACGTGGCACCACTGTCTGTGGAATGAAAGTTGAGAGCATAATAATAGGAGCTGGCTATAGCATGAACGCCATTGCCTGATCCTGGAAACAGGAGGCAGCCGTTAACGTATCCTCCTGACTTCAGCGTCGACGTGGACCATGTGTTCCCGCCATCAGTACTGCGGACTATTTTTATTTCTCGATCAGGAGGCGGCCATCCAGGAGGGAAGTACGTACCTATGGAAACTATTGTGCCGTCGCTTAAAACTTCAACTTCGCCGACCCTGGTTGAGATAGAACCGTAGTTGTATATTTCCGTCCAGGTGGCACCACCGTCGGTGGTCCGTTTGATATTCCAACCGTTGCTTCCAAACGTTGAAGCAAGATAGGCCGTCGTATTGCTGACGATTTGCAGCTCGCCGTAAACTTGATAATTGGAAGTCGTCGCATTGCCTAATTCCACGTTCATGTCTGTAAATGACCATGATGTTGCAAAAGTCCCTTTATATAAAACGGCTTTACTAGAAGCGTTTTGAGCAATGAACCAAATAGTGTTATCAGGAGCCACTCGCACATGCAGGATTTGGGCATTATAGGTGTTTACATCTTGAGTGTAGATGATGGACCAAGTTTGCCCCTGATCCTTACTTTCTTTGAGAACCCAACGATGGGTGTCGCCGGGGCCTCGGGAATCGTACCCAGCGGCGTAAACATATCCCGTAGAAGGTGACGTCGCAGTGGATTGGCATAAACTTTCGATATCTAACTCTGTATCTACATCGGCAGACGTCCATGTGAGCCCACTGTCGGTTGATCGCCTGACATACCAATGAATAGCATCGTAATTATCAGAATCCCATTGGTATCCGCATGAATAAGCGGAGTTCAAGTGACTGGACATAGACAAGATGTGGGCCTCGCCCTCGTTGTAGGGCTGATAGTGATCGGCTACATTCCAAGTAATTCCGTTATCAGAGCTTCGTTGAACGACGGTCCACTCCCAACCTCCCGCGGAATCGACAATGATGGTCCCAATCAATAGCGTTCCATCCGAAAGTTTTGTGCCTGAAGTTGGATAATTTTGATCTCCATAAGTTTGCGGAGTTTCCATCACAAAAGATTCATCAAGGCCTAATATGTTTACCGTGACTTTCTTTGTTTCTCCATCGGCAGAGGTCAAAATAAGTTCGGTGGTTTTGCTACTTAGGTTTTTGGGAATGACTAAAGAGTCGCTGGCTGAATCATAGTATCCATCAGGACTTGAGACGACGTAATTGGTATATTCGTCGGTTGCAAAAAGAGTCTGCAATGAAATGGACTCTCCTGAATACACGGAAGACTTTGCTAAGGGAAGGGGCGGCGTTGTCAATGAAGGAATTGAAAGAGAACTTTGCAAGTGGGCATCGAGTTGGCAATTCACCAAAAACGGTACGAGCAATGTGAAGAGAAGACGTTCTAAAAAAGTTTTCACAATTACAGTATCGGGTGTTTATACTAGAAACTATAGCGTACGGATGTCTCATGAGACACAGGTCGTGTTTCGCTTTGGAACAATGGCTTTGCAGTCGATGTGGCGTTAGTCTTCTTCGAAGAGCAAGATTTTCTTTAAGGCTTCTGATACGGCCTCTTGTTCTTTGTTAGAAATCTTCTTTGCAAAGCTCTGCAGCTCTTTCAGTCTTTCTTTTAAAATCGGTTCTATTAAATCTTTTCCGCGAGGGGTGAGTGTGATGCGCACGGCTCTCTTGTCTGTTTCATCTTGGAGTTTTTTAACCAGTCCCTTTTTTTGTAATTGATCAATCATGCTGGTCACAGAGCCGGATGTGAGAACACTGTATTTCATCACTTGAGCGGCCGTCAGTGGTTGTGGGGAAAGGCGGCGTAAAGCTGCGAGAGTTTGAAACTGTGAGGCGGTGATGCCGTGCTTGGCGCAAAGAGATGAAAGGCGTGCCTCTAAAAGAGCCGACAGGCGCAAAGTGCGAAATAAAAAGGCTGTTGCGGGGTCAGAATAACGAACCTGTCCGCTTTGGCTTTTCCATTCTTGTAAAAAAACGTCGACATAATCTTGATTTGAGCCTTTTTGTTCTTTCATCTTGATATCAAGATAAATACGAAATATCTTGATGTCAAGATATTGGAGGTTTTATGGGATCTCAGCCACAACCGCGCACTATTTCAGACGCTCAAGGGGAGACTCTTCAGCTAGGCACAGATCGTATCACAATCAAAATAGATAAAGAGGCGACGGGTGGGCAGTTTTCTCTTGTGGAAAGAGACGTTGCTGGACATTTTCAATCGCCTCCCAAATTCCATGCGCATCAAGACACCGATTGGTATTGCCGGGTTTTAGAAGGTCGTTTGAATTTCATGTTTAATGAACAAATCACGGAGTGTAAGGTCGGCGATGCAATCTTTATTCCCCGCGGGACCTTTTTTCGTTGGGCCAATCCCAGCGCTGAAACGGCAAGATGCTTAATTATTTACACTCCGGGTGGCTTTGAGGGGTTTTTTAGAGAGATGATCCCTCTTATTGCGAGTAAGTCTGACAAGGTCGGGAACTACGAACAGACTTTAAAAGATATCGAAAGAGTGCAAGATAAATACAACCTCATCCGACGTCCTTAGAAAATAAAAAAGGCAGAGATAAAACTCTGCCTTTTTCGTTTAAAATGTTTTTTAAAATTACATCTGTCTTTGACGTTTTTCAACAGCCAAAGCCGCTTCACGAACAACCTCACTGAGAGTGGGATGCGCGTGGAAAGATCTTGCAAGGTCTTCGCTGCTGCCGCCGAATTCCATGCACACGATCACTTCGTGGATCAACTCAGAAACACCAGGTCCCACCATGTGAGCACCCAAGATGCGGTCTGTTTTTTTATCCGCGATGATTTTTACAAAACCTTCTGTGAAACCTTTTGCTCTGGCGCGACCATTCGCTAAGAAAGGGAATTTACCCACGTTGATCTCAAGACCTTTTTCTTTGGCTTGTTCTTCCGTGATTCCCACAGAAGCAATTTCAGGATGAGTGTAGATCACCCCTGGAACGGTGTTGTAGTTCACGTGTCCCGCTTTACCTGCGATCATTTCTGCAACCGCAACACCTTCTTCTTCCGCTTTGTGCGCAAGCATTGGTCCTGTGATAACGTCACCGATGGCGAAAATGCCAGGAACATTTGTTTGATAGTGAGCATCGACAATAATGCGACCTTGAGGATCCTTTTGGATGCCCATTTCTTCGCAACCTACGCCATTTGTGAATGGCTTACGGCCTGTCGCTACAAGAACAACATCTGTTTTCAAAGAAGTCGCTTTTCCATCCGTCAAAGATTCGTAAGTGACTTCAACGCCGTCATTCAAAGTTTTAGAGCCTGTCACTTTCGTAGAAGTAAGGATCGTCATGCCTTCTTTTTCAAGATTCTTCTTAAGCACATTCATGCAGTCTTGATCCATAGGACCACCAAGGCGATTTGTGTACTCGATCACTGTCACTTTCGTTCCAAGACGTTGCCATACAGAACCCAACTCAAGACCGATCACGCCACCACCCACAACGATCATAGATTTTGGAAGTTGCGAAAGAGCCAAGGCACCCGTGTTAGAAACAATGCGCTTCTCATCGAACTTCAAGAACGGAAGCTCTACCGGAGCAGAACCTGTCGCGATCACGATGTTCTTTGTTGTGAGAACTTGCGTTGTGCCATCTTCGGCTTTCACTTCAACTTTGCCAGCACCAACAATTTTTCCCATTCCCGTGAATGGAGTGATCTTGTTTTTCTTGAAAAGGAACGCAATACCTTCGGTATTTTGTTTCACAACCTTGTCTTTGCGAGACATCATTGTTGGAAGATCCAACTCCACCTTTGTCACTTTCACACCGTGAGCTGCAAAGTCGTGTTGAGCAGCTACAAAGTGCTCAGAACTTTCCAAAAGCGCTTTTGAAGGAATACAGCCCACATTCAAGCATGTGCCACCGAAAGTTTTGTCTTTTTCGATCACTGCTGTTTTAAGTCCGAGTTGAGCTGCGCGAATTGCCCCAACATAACCGCCGGGACCAGAACCAATTACAATCACATCAAATTGAGTATCAGCCATAGAAGCGTCCTTTGTAGAGAATGGATACACCAGAATTTATACGTTATCTTAGCATGTTTGGTCACGTAGGAAGCTTCGCATTAAGGTGCGAGCAGGCTTGTCTAGACGGGAGTTCAGGCAAATAAAAACCCCTGAAGGTCTTTCAGGGGTTTTAAGAACGAGAGCTTTATTCTTAAGCCGCTCTTTTTTCAGCGCGTTTTTTCCAAACAGGCTGCATCTTTTTGTAGAATTTCACATCGGTCTTGCAGGCCTTTGTGTACTCTTTCGTGTACTTATTAAATTTCTTATCAAGCCACGCATAGTAGCAAGTGTACATGTAGTTCGTGAAGAACTTCGTCATCCATTGGTGAGGACCATTTACCGGGAAATCATACTTATTGAAGAAATAAGGAATCTCTTGATTGAAAGAACGCCACCACTCTGTCGCTTCTTTTTTATGAACGAAGTTGCCTACGAAAAGCGGCTTACCTTCAAAAGTGAAACCCACTTCGTAACCATGGCCTACAGGTTTGAAATAAGATTTGAAATGATAGCCATAGTATTCCCAATTCTTAGTTTTGTTCATTAAAGTCCCCCTATTGGTTATGAACGTAGTAAAGACTTCATCGGATTTTTTCTAAACGAGTTAACGCGTGGACAGAAATAAAGTTTCCGATCGCAGATCGAACACTAGAGCACGCACTCAGATTTTTTGGAGTGTGGGATCCATTGAATGACTTTAAGTGTGGGGGAGTATTGGGAAAGTTGGCGATATCCTAATTATAAAAAAAGGCCCGTCTCAAAACGGGCCTTTTAGGGAATTAAACTTCAAGTAATAATCGCTCAGGATCTTCAACAAGTTCCTTAATTTTTACTAAGAAACTGACGGCTTCTTTACCGTCGATGATTCTGTGATCGTACGTCAATGCTACATACATCATGGGACGAATCTCAACTTTGCCGTCAATCGCTACCGGACGATCTTGAATTTTGTGAAGACCCAGGATAGCAGATTGCGGATAGTTCAAGATTGGAGTTGAAAGAAGTGAACCGAACACACCACCGTTCGTGATAGAGAATGTTCCACCACTTAAATCATTCGGAGTGATTTTTCCGTCACGGCCTTTCAAAGCCAAGTCACGAACAGCCATTTCAATTCCTGCCAAAGAAAGCATATCTGCATCTTTAACAACCGGAACCATCAAGCCTTTTTCAGTCGATACCGCGATACCGATGTTATAGTAGTTGTGGTACTCAATATCAGTTCCTGTGATCAAAGCATTCACCGCAGGGAACGCTTTCAAAGCTTCCACAGAAGCCTTCACGAAGAAACCGTTAAAGCCCAAGTTCAAGCCGTATTTTTCTTTGAACTTGTCTTTGTATTTTGAACGAAGCTCCATCACTTTGCTCATGTCGATTTCATTGAAAGTCGTCAAAAGAGCGGCTGTGTTTTGTGCTTCTTTTAATTTTTCCGCAATACGTTTGCGGATCGTTGTCATTGGAACAACTTTTTTATCGCCTTGTTTTGAAGGACCGCGAGCGGCCATCACTTCTGCTGCAGAAACTTGTGGAGCTGGTGCTGCTTTCGCAGGAGCCGCCGCTGGAGCTTTCGCAGAAGGTTGAGCTTCTAATACGTCGCCTTTAGTTAAGCGACCGTCTTTACCAGTGCCTTGAATGTTGGATGTATCCAAACCTTTTTCAGTCACAATTCTTTGAACTGCAGGGGATAGATGTTGAGAAGCATCTGTTTTCGCTGCGGCTTGAGGAGCAGGTTGTGAAGGAGCTGGTGCTGCTTCAGCTTGCGCCGGCTTACCGGCTTCAGCACTGCCGGCTGACGCCGCCGTATCCAAAGTAGCAACAGTAGCGCCGATCTTAACAACCGCACCTGCTTCGTTACCCGGAAGAATAGTCAAAACACCGTCGTTTTCAGCAACTACTTCAACGCTGGCTTTGTCAGTTTCAAGAAGCATTAAAACTTCATTGCGCTTTACGAACTCGCCGGATTTTTTTGTCCAGCTGCCGATGGTTGCTTCTGTGATGGATTCCCCAACCGCGGGAACTTTAATCTCTTGTTTCATGCAACGTCCTTAATCTAGCACCTAAGCGCCAAAAATAGATTTAACAATTTCCGCTTGTTCGATTTTGTGTCTGTGGATAGATCCTGTCGCTGGAGAAGATCTCTCAGGACGGCCCACATATTCAAATCCCAACTTCAAACCTGCTTTAGACACAACGTCGACAAACTTGAAGTAAACGCTTTGGAAAGCACCCATGTTCTTAGGTTCTTCCTGTGCCCAGATCAAAGTTTTCGCCTTAGAATAAGACTTCAAAACTTCAGTCACTTGTTTTGCAGGGAACGGATAAAGCTGCTCAAGGCGAACAAGGGCGATATTGTCCTTCTTCGTTTTTTCTCTTTCCTCAAGAAGCTCGTAATAAAGTTTACCAGAAACGAACACAACTGTGTCCACTTTGGATTTATCAACAGTGTCAGCGATCACTTCTTGGAAGTGACCTTTCGCAAGGTCTTCAATCGAAGAAACCGCGCGAGGATGACGCAACAAAGATTTTGGCGACATCACGATCAACGGCTTACGGAAGTCTCTGTGCATTTGACGGCGAAGAGCGTGATAGATTTGCGCCGGCGTCGTCAAGTTGCACACTTGCATATTGTTTTGCGCACCCGACTGCAAGAATCTTTCAAGACGTGCCGAGGAGTGTTCAGGTCCTTGACCTTCATAACCGTGAGGCAGAAGCATCACAAGACCGCTCATTTGTTGCCATTTTGTTTCGCCAGCAGCGATGTATTGATCGATCACGATCTGCGCGCCATTCACGAAGTCACCGAATTGCGCTTCCCACATCACAAGGCTGCGAGGATCTTGAACAGAGTAGCCGTACTCGTAACCTACAACGCCGTACTCAGAAAGAATACTTTCCGCCACAAGCAATTTCGCTTTTGGATTTAAATCCGCAAGAGGGAAATAAGCTTTGTTCGTTTTGAAATCATACATACCCGCATGACGGTGAGTGAACGTACCGCGAACGCAGTCTTCACCTGTCAAACGAACACTCGTGCCTTCAGAAAGCAAAGAACCGTAAGCAAGAAGTTCACCCATGCCCCAGTCGATCATCTCTTTTCCGGCACCCATTGCTTTGCGTGTTTCAAGAAGTTTGATCAATTTCGGATGCGGAGTGAAACCTTCAGGAAAAGAACCGATTTTTTCGCCGATCTTTTTCAACGTCGCTAGATCGAATGTTGTGTCCGCTGTTTTTTCAAAGTCAGCATCTGTCGCTTTACGAAGACCTTTCCAGCTTCCTTCAAACTTGAAGTTTTTAAGCTTAGGAGGATTCTTTTTCGTTTCTTCGTAAATAGACTGCAGACGATCCATCGCTTTCGCGTAAAGTTCGTCGATAAATTTTTGATCCAAGCTGCCTTCGGCAACCAATTTCTTCGCGTAAAGCTCGCGAACTGTCGCGTGAGCTTTGATCAGCTCATACATTTGCGGTTGAGTGAACGCAGGCTCGTCACCTTCGTTGTGACCGTATTTGCGATAGCAGATCATGTTGATCACAACATCTTTGCCAAACTCTTGACGGTAACGAAGAGCGATATCCATCGCACGCACGCAGCTTTCAACATCATCACCGTTCACATGAAGAACCGGTGTGAAAGTCATCTTTGCGGTATCAGAAGAGTAACGAGTCGAGCGAGTGTCAAAACCGTTTGTCGTGAAACCAACTTGGTTGTCCAAGATAAGATGAATTGTTCCGCCGACAGTGTGAGGTTTTACTCCCGCCATTTGCAAAACTTCTTGTACGATGCCTTGGCCTGCAAACGCCGCATCACCGTGAACCAAAATAGGAACAACTTGTTTGCGAGTCTCGTCGCCCATTTTGTCTTGAGCCGCGCGAGCCATACCCACAGCCACCGCGTTCACAGTTTCAAGGTGAGAAGGGTTGTAAGCCATCGTCACTTTGCAAGAACCTGCCGCTGTTTTCTTTTCAGTGACATAGCCCAAGTGATATTTCACGTCGTTATCGAAATCTTCAATCGGAGCTTCCAATTGCAAAGGACCGTTGAAGTCACCAAAAACGTACTCTTCACCTTTGCCAAAGAAATTCACAAGAAGGTTCACGCGACCACGGTGGGCCATACCGACGAAAACTTCTTTCACGTTCATGCCTGTGCCCTTGTTCACAAGAGCTTCCATCATCGGCAAGAAAGAATCCGCACCTTCTACAGAGAAACGCTTTGTTCCCACGTAACGAGTGTGGATGAATTTTTCCAAAGACTCTGCCTTCGTCAAAGATTGCAGAGCATTTTTTTTGTCATCCAAAGAAAGTTTAAATCCGTTGCCTTCAAATTCTTGTTGCAACCATTGGTACTCTTTGGGAGTCGCATCAGACGCTTGCAAAGAAATCGTTCCACAATAAGTTTTTTTAAGGTGTGCGATGATATCAGAAAGTGTTGCACCTTGTTTTCCAATCAAAGAACCGACTTGAAATTTGGCACTCAAATCTTTTTCACTCAGACCAAAACGTTTCAAGGCAAGCAATTCACTGGCTTGAGGAGCGTAAAGAGGATTGAGATTTGCTTCCGTGTGACCATCGGCTCTGTAAGCTTGAATCAATTGAAAAACAGAAAGCTCTTTGTCGGACATTCCGAATTTACCATCTTGGGCAAATTCAACTCCCTCAAAAAAACTTTTCCATTCTGGAGCCAAAGAGTCCGGATTGGTTTTGAAATCTGCATAGAGCTGTTCGATGTACTCTAGGTTCGCACGATTGATGCCACTATTGTTCACGATGATCCTCACGTTTATAGCACAGTAGTTACGAGCGCTAATTTTTCAAAATCTTGGGAGTTTGACACGCTTTAATGCGCGGCAAAAACGCAAGCTTTTGATATTAAAGAAAGCCTGGTCATGATAGCTCTTTTTTTATGTAAACTGAAGGAGTTTAAGCTGTGTATAAGTTGGTGCTCGTAAGACACGGTGAGAGTGTTTGGAATCAGGAAAATCGTTTTACAGGTTGGCAGGACGTAGATCTTTCTGAGAAAGGTCGAGCGGAAGCTCTAAAAGGGGGGAAAGCCCTCAAAGATAAGGGCTTTAGCTTTGACGTCGCCTACACAAGCGTCCTCAAAAGAGCGATTAAAACTCTGAACTTCGTTTTGGACGAGTTGGATCAAGTGTGGCTTCCTGTCCACAAAGAATGGCGCCTGAATGAGCGTCACTACGGAGCGCTGCAAGGTCTCAACAAAGCTGAAACCGCGGCTCGTCATGGCGAAGACCAAGTGAAAATCTGGCGTCGCAGTTACGATGTTCCGCCACCTCCAATGGATGTGAACGATCCTCGCCATCCCACACATGATCCGCGCTATGCGGGTGTTGATCCCAAACTTTTGCCTAGCCAAGAATCATTGAAAGACACGGTCGCGCGTTTCCTTCCTTTGTGGAACGGCACGATTGCTCCGATGATCAAATCTGGAAAAAAAGTGTTAATCGTGGCGCATGGGAACAGTTTGCGCGCGTTGATTCAACATCTTGAAGGCATGACTCCTGATGAGATCATGGCTGTGAATATGCCGACGGGAATTCCGCTCATGTATGAATTGGACGCGAATTTCAAAGTCATCAAGAAGGAATTCATTGGTGATCCTGAGGAAGTGAAGGCGGCAATCGACGCTGTTGCGAACCAAGGAAAGGCCAAATAGGCATCTCTCTTTGAATCAAAGAGTGTCTTAGAGTGAGGCACTCTGCGGTGATTTTTAAGACATCCGGACGTCCACTGTATTAAGTTTGCTATCCTATTTGTCGATACGGACAGATAGGAGAGCTACCCATGAAACCATCCTTCTGGCTTGAACGTTTTCTCCCAAAGCAAAATAATAGAGGAAGTGCCTTTGTTCAGGCCCTCGTTGCCGTCGGCGTTGTCGGCACGATGCTGTATTACATGTCTCCCGAAGTTCTTAAACACCGTCAGCAAGTTGAAAAGACGTCAGCGATTATCACGGCTCGTCTGGCTTTGCATTCGATGGTGGACTTCACACTTCTCGGAATTAAACAGCGTTGGTGTTTTTCCAAAGACTGGATGCAGGAATCTTGTGGAGGCGATACAGCTTCGGCTTCTATGGCTGCGGTTTTGAGCCACCCTCGTTCCGTTGAGCGTGTGTTGATGAAAAAAGAAACCGTGGATTTCTTAAGAGCCATGGGGGTCAGTAACGCCGGGAATATCCCACTGACCAAATTCGATCAGATGATTTCAATTAAGTCTTTCAGCGCCATGCATCCGATTTATAAAATTATTTCGGGATTAAAGGGCTATAAGGTCGAAAATATTTACGTGCGCATTGAACG
This sequence comes from uncultured Bdellovibrio sp., assembly GCF_946478835.1. The sequence goes on from NZ_CAMLDV010000024.1 coordinate 15,431, forward strand.
AAATCAAAACTCCTTGATTCCTGAATATGGTCGTGAAGTTTATCTTAAAGTCACTGTCAGTCTTTTAGATTCAAGCTTACAACCGATTCAAGTGGGATCAAGTGTCCTAACGACAGTGTCTTATGTCGGTGTCTATCCGCGCGAAGTGGGAAGCTTTGCTTTACTTGTTGCCGGAGATCTCTATTTGGATAAGAAGACAGGCTCAGGTCTTGGCAAAGGTGATGCCTATTTCCGTCAATTTGATTCGTTAGTTGAAAGATCTCACTATGGTGGACTTATTTTTGAGAGTCCCGTTTTTGTGAACGGAAGCGTGACGCTTCCGTCTGCTCCGTCATTGAATGTTGATAAAAACAAAGGTGACACCGTTTATACGCCAGTGACTTTCAAAGAAAAACTGATCATGGGTGAAGGTCCCATCATGCGTAAGCGCGCTGACGGCAAGTTGGCAGAGTTTACGCCGCGTTCGTCAGGAATGGATCTCGATCAACTTTGGGATGATATCAGACAGTTTGGCGGCTTCCAAAAAGGTGTGGAGATCGATGCAAGACGTGACTTGGGATTGGACTTTCTTTCCGGTCTAGAAAACGGTTCGACGACAAGTGATCCGAAATTCATGGAAAGATGTATCGCGTACAATCTTGCGAAATACGATCTTAATCGCACAGTGAATTCAGACTTGCGCGGTCAGCTTCTTAAGGAAAATAAAAACGACAATAAGTATGAGTACCGTTTGGGTCTCACGGATAAGAACCGTTTCAATCCGCAAACAGGTCAAGTGAGATCACCGTCATTAGTTCAGACGGGATGGTTTGGCGAGATTCTTAAAGGTTGGAACCTCAGTCAAAACAGCGGTGCCGTTGCAAAGTACACAATGAATTTTGGACGTATGAAGGTGGAAGGTGAAATTCCTGATAATGGAACAGTCACTCTGGAACCTGAAATCAATTTAAAAGAATTAAAAGAACGCATCAACGGTCAGTTGAAAGACGCGGAATCTCAACTTCTTTTTGAGCAAAGACAGCTTGAAAACATTGAAAAAGAAATCGAAAGAGCGAATCAAGATATTGATGAACTCAAAGAAGATTTGAAAAAAGCGGAAGAAAAAAAAGACAAAGCGAGAATCGCGTACTTAGAAAGACAGATCGACAATATGCAAGACCGTCTTCGCATGGCTGAAAGACAGCGTCTAAAACAAAAGCAGGCGATTGTCGATGCTCAGGACAGAGTTGATAAACTTCAGAGACAGCTTGCGGCTGTGAATTCGCAACAAGGAATTCAGCCCAAAATTCATATTACAATTTCACAAATCGTGGATCCTAAGGACGCCGGCAATAAAGACACGAATCCGACGTTCCGTGACGTGAAAATCGAGTTTGAAAATGGTGAGCTTTTGGTCAACTCCAAAGGTGAACCGATGGATATATCATTCCAATTGGAAGCCTACGATGTCTCTTACTTCCAAGGAACGTCTTTGCGTGGATGGTCGAACGGGAATAAAGGTTGGTTGAACTTCCAACGTACGGGAGGCGGAGGATTCCGTGTCTCTCAAACTCTGACCAATTCCATGGGATTTTCCAAAGGGGAATTGCCGGATGACGATCCATTTATCAACTACGACACAGCCTGCGCGAATCAGCAAAGCACGGCTTTTGCCGGAACGGATTGGTCGCAATCATTCGCACCGAGTTCAAGATTCTCGTGGTCTTTTACGAACAAGTACGAAGATCGTACGAATTTGATCTTAGATGGCAGTAATGCCTTGAGGTACCCAAATGGCGGCGGAACAGCCACCTTCCTGGTAAAATCAATGGCCAAGGATTGCATTATTAAGAGCACAGCCAACTTCGTAACAGGATTCTTTACGTGTGAACGTTTGATTATTGAATCTCGTTCGACGGAATTAAGAATTATCGGTTCATTCATCGTTGCGAATGGAATTGAAATCGCCAAAGATGCCTATGATAAAGGTATCCGCTGGAGCACTATTTATCATCCGATGGCGACCTTCGAATTGCGTCAGGCGGGAGTGTTGAAGGCTCTTGAAAATAAGAGCTGCACAACGATCAATAGATTCCCCGTTTGGCATCCGTATCCGTCAATGAGAGACGTGGCGAATTTATATCGTTGCAACGCGATCTCCCTTCGCTCTAAAGCCGATCCATTCCGCTGGACATCGGTGGATCCAGACTGCGGATTGGTGGGACAAAGTAAATCGACGATGTGTAAGAACCGTTTAGTCAAATTCTATGTTCTTGAAGTTTCAAGGGAGTCCGGCATATGAAGAAGACTTCTTTGCTTAAGAACAATAAAGGTATTTCGATCATAGAAAGTCTCTTGGGACTTGCGATGATCACTTTGGTTGGATCCTTTTTTATTTCCGGGGTCTTGGGAATGAAAAAGATCGCGAAAGACAGCGGAACTAAAAACTCCGTTTACAAACAGATCAATGACGTGATCGAGAATATTCGTCCTAACGTGCGAATGTACCAGATCAACTATGTGCAAACGGACGAAGAAAGAAACAATGCCCTGGCTTTGGATAAACTTCCCATGGCGTGGGGGAATGGAAAACTTGAACCTAAAGAAACTTGTCCTGGTTGTCCGGGAAGATATGGTTTCGTGATCCAGGCTTATCCGGGAATTAAAGGTCTTTATTTAGTGACAGTTCGTTTAAGTCACAAAGATTGGGAGGGCTCATCCGATTCCAAAGGTGGAAAAGGTGAAAGCTCATTTGGTTTCGTGGACTATCAATTTGTGGTGAATTCGCAATGAGGAATCAAAAAGGTTTTACTTTAGCAGAAATGGTCGTCGGTATCGCCTTGATGGGAATCTTAGGCATGGTCGCGGCATCCTTTTTCGTTTTCACAGCAAAAACAAAAAACGAAATTACCAACGAGATCGAAGAAAAGGTCGATAATATTATTGCCGAACGTATGCTTCTTAAGGATCTTAAGCTGTCAGAGCCTTCGTTTAACAATCTCGTGGTCGTAGATGATCGTGGTCATCGCTTCTTCGATTTCATTACTGATATGACGGAATCAGGCCTTGATACAGGTGAGCGCATTCTTACACTGGAGTATGGTCGTCGCAACGAATTTACTTTTCTTATCACGCGAGAGCGTGTTTCTGAAAGTATGATGTATGCTCCGGCTGCCGCTTACGATATTGGAGCCCCGTCAGGAAATCCAAATGTGGCATCGGATATCAGTTTCCGTTCTCTAAACAAAAACAAAGCAGTTGAACTTTCTAAGGCGGCCTTCTGGCAGATCGGATCTATCTTGATGTTGGATTCTCCGGCCGCGGTGCGAGCTATGACCGCAACAGGGCCTGATTACTCCAGACCCGCACGATCGCCAATCTTTCTAGGGGTCGTGACAACTCTAGGGGAGTCGCGACTGACACCGTTGGCATTTAGTATTCCCAACTTTTTAGATACGACTCATCCAATGTATCCAAGTGAGACAGTAAATAGTGAAGATGCTTTCTTTAGGGATATACCGCCTATGGGGGGAGCAGCACCACTTGTTCGCTTGAAATCCGTTTCAGTCGTAAAGTATTATTTAGAGAAGGATAAAGAGGGGAAAGTAAACCTTTTGCGATCAGTGTACTCGGGAGCCACGTTTCCGAAAGGACAATTGTTCGCAGCCGATATTTCGAGAGTGCAGTTTAAGCGGAATGATGCACATGCCGCTTTGATTTACTACATGATCGAGAGACCGGATAAAAAGGGGAACTAAAAGGGGGCTTGTATGTTTTCTATGAAATGGCTGAGCGCTCCACTTTTGTGTAGCGTGGCTCTTCACGCTTTTGCAGCGGACCAACAACCCGCAGCAGTGAACTCAGGGGCAGGGGGTACTGCCGGATTTCAAGGGGTTGTTCTATCTGGACAAGCCTCGCGCGCATCCCAAGAGGGAATCACCATCAATGTTTCAAATACGTGCTTTGGTACGAACTTAAGAAGCGTATCAAATCCAATTTCTCCGAAGTCGACGGTTCAACTTTTTCTGACCATTAACGACAAGGGAGCCTTAAAGCAATATCAGATCAACTACCCGGCTAAAGTTGTTTCGATGGCGGGAAGTGATCAGATCGTACAAATTTCCGGACCCGATGTGACTGGTGGAGCGATTGCTTCCTATGCAGGAAACAGCGTGCGCATCACAATTCCAATCAACTTCACTACAAAAGTGGATGAAGAAGGAAACATCAGCAGTGATTTTGACGTAAAACTTCATGACGTTCGCTTTAAACAATATTTTGCGCCGGGCACAGAGAGTGGCCAGCAATTTATGGGTTACACAGGGGACCTTTCAAGCAACGTCTACACAAGCAATTCGAATGACGGAAAACAATATAGCATTTCCGCCTTCTTCCCTGGTGAAAACGGTTTCTGCGGCGGTTACTTCTCGCCACTTATGGTGTTCTTTGATGACAAACGTCCTCAGTTCACTTCAGAAGTCGATTTCCCGTTGAATCCTTCCGGAAAAACAATGTGGCCTGAAAAAGGCGCGCCGGGAGCATTCATCGCGGTTGATCGTAACGGTGATAAAAAAATCACAACAGCCGACGAGTTGTTCGGAAATCAGGGCGATAAATTCAAAAACGGATTTGAAGCTTTGCGCGAGTTTGATTCCAACAAAGATGACGTGATCGATTCCAAAGACAAGGACTTTGCAAAACTTCTTCTTTGGTATGATAAGAACGGCGACGGTATCGTCCAAGACGGTGAGTTGGTTTCGTTAAAATCGAAAATCAAATCGGTTTCTTTAAAATACGATGCTTCTTCGACAACACCAATTAGCGACAGAGCGGAAGTCCGCGAGCGCAGTACATTTACCTTTGTGCAAAAAGGCAAAGAGAAAAAAGGTTCTGTGATCGACATGTGGTTTGCGCCACGAGTGAAATAAATAAAAATTTGAATCAAAAAAAAAGAACGGCGTTTGATAAACTCAAACGCCGTGTTTATTTTTACGGTACAATCACTGCGCGTCCGCGGATCATTCCTTCATCAAGTTTGTGATAGACAGAAGGTGTGTCTTCAAGCTTGTAATGCGTCACCTCTGCATGAATTTTTCCAGACTCTGCTAACGCCAAAACTTCAATCAGTTCTGCACGGGAACCCCAATAAGGTGTGCTTACCATACAACCAAAAGGCACCTCGCTGCCATCCATGATGATTTTACCACCGCCAAGACCTGCGACAGTAAGTTGACTGTTCATACCCACAATTTGTGTAGCTAACGTCACGGTCGGCTGAACGCCGACACAATCAAGGACGAACGTCGCTTTACGAGGGCCGGTGAACTGATTGATCTTTTCTGCAGCGTCGGGATTTTTTGTATTCACTGTAAGATCCGCACCTAATTTTTTAGCCATTGTTAATTTAGCCTCATCGACATCACCAGCAACAAGACGGGCACTCGAAAGACATTTTAAAAGTTGCACGGCCATATGACCCAAGCCTCCAACTCCTAAAACAACAACGGTTGTTTCCGGAGTTAAAAGAGGCAACGCTCTTTTAATGGCATGATAAGGAGTTAAAGCCGCATCGCTCAAAGGAGCTGCATCTTTTGGATTTAATTTCCCAAGAGAAACCAAAAGTCTTTCCGAAGGAACAATCATGTACTCCGCCATTCCTCCGTCGGTACCAAGGCCGCCGCCATAAGCTTTTCCCGGTTTCCAATTTTCACAGTAGTTTTCAAAAGACTGTGTGCAGGCGTGACAGTATCCGCAGCCCCAAGGACCGTAGACAGCGACAGCGTCTCCTTCTTTCCAGTTTTTAACGCCACTTCCAAGAGCTTCCACCCATCCTGCATTTTCATGACCTAAGGTGAACGGCCGATCAATGCCGATACCGCGCTGAAGAACATGAAGGTCGGAGTGACAAACTCCAGCGCCACCGATTTTGACAAGAACTTCTCCGGCTTTTGGTTCTGGTTTTGGAACATCAACGACTTCGGCGGGTTTCCCCACGCCGACAAAGCGGACGGCTTTCATAAAACCTCCTATAAGAAAAGTTTAAGCTGAGTGGCGACCTTCGCAAGATCAAGTGTTGTGATACATATTGACCGACTTTTTCAGAGGGAAATAATGGCGCTATATACAAGAGAGGTCTTGCATGCCGATGCGTTTGCTTACGCCGTGGAGTCGGGAGCGTTTCTTTAACCGAAATCTTGCTACTCAATTCGAAGAATTTATTAATGAGTTTGATCGGCAGCTTTCGCCGGGAGCTTTGACGGAGTCCGAAACAGACTTTACGCCATCCCTTGATTTCGAAGAGTTGGAGAAGTCGTTTTTAGTGACGGTGGACCTTCCTGGAATGAAAAAACAAGATATCAATGTCGAGCTTCACGGCGACATGGTGACAATATCTGGTGAACGCCTTCGCGAAACCAAAGGCGAAAGCAAATACAGCGAAAGATATTACGGAAAATTCTCAAGAAGTTTTGCCCTGCCATCTCAAGTCGTCTCAGACAAGATTCACGCCCGTTTTGAGAATGGTGTTTTGCAAATAACGATTCCCAAAGTGCAAGAAACACTCAGTCATAGCATCAAGATTTCGTAGGGACTTTGTTTTTACTTGATCCATGGAACTTATATGTTTGAATAAAGCCATGGGAATTCTTTTAAAAAATATTTCGACTCTTTTAACTCTTCAAGGCGCGGCTCAAAAACAAGGCCGTCGCATTCGTGAAGAGGATCTTGGTATCTTAAAGCAAGCTTCGATTCTCTTTGAAAAAGAGCGTATTGTTTGGGTGGGGACCGATAAAAAACTTCCCAAAGAATTTGCCAAAAAGAAACATCAAGAAATCAACATGAAGGGGAAGACGGTTCTTCCCGGTTTCGTTGAATGTCACACGCATTTGATTTTTGCTGGCGACAGAGCAGCGGAATTTGAAATGCGCAATCAAGGTGTCAGTTACCAAGAAATCGCAGCTCGTGGTGGCGGTATTCTTTCGACAATGAAGAAAACTCGCGGAGCTTCTTTGGCGAATCTCGCACAAGCGGGCCAAGAACGTGCGAACCATTTTATTTCTCAGGGCGTAACGACTCTGGAAATCAAATCGGGATATGCACTCAATCTCAAAGATGAACTTAAGATGTTGCAAGCTGCACAAAAAGTGCAGGGCCTCAGAACCGTGAGTACTTTTTTAGGAGCGCATGCTTTGCCTCCTGAATTTAAATCCTACGAAGACTACTTGGCGTTTTTGGCGCAAGAAATTCTTCCTGTTGTGAAAAAGAAAAAACTCGCTCGTCGCGTGGATGTCTTTATTGAAAAAGGATTTTTCCCACCCGAGGCTTCCGAAAAATATTTGCGTCGCGCCCAAGAACTTGGCTTTGAAGTTTTAGTTCATGCCGATCAGTTGTCATTAAGTGGTGGCAGTGATGTGGCTGTTCGTATCGGGGCTTTATCCGGTGATCACTTGCTGCAGGTCACGGATAAAGAAATTCAAAATCTTGCGAAATCAGAAACGACCTGCGTGCTTTTGCCTGCGGCCGATCTATATATGAAAACAAAATATCCACCGGCCCGAGAAATGATTGATGCCGGAGCTCGGGTGGCTCTGGCGACGGACTTCAATCCGGGAAGTTCTCCGACGCAGGATTTGAATTTGGTCGGCTTGCTCGCACGCTTAGAAATGAAAATGAGTCTGCCTGAAGTGATTGGTGCCTACACCGTGGGAGCCGCTCACGCTTTGAATTTGCAGCAAGATGTGGGGTCTTTGGAAGTCGGGAAGTCTGCTGATATTTTATGCATGGAGAAAGATTGGCAGACCTTGTTCTACAGTGTTGGGGAGAGGGTGGATAAGGTTGTTTTTTCGAGAGGAAAGAAGATTTTTGGCAGCTTAAAATAATTTGCTGCGTCAGAAAATTTAAGAATCTTAAAATTTCCTTTGAAAAAGCACCTACTTTCTTCCTAGTCTTGAGCTGTGCTAGTGGAGGGGAAATAGCAACATGAGATCGTCATATACCACTTTAATGCAGTCGAAGTATTTTAATCCTGCGTTTAACAGTGCCATCTTTGATGGTCCCGTGCGCATTTATTTTGCTCAGTTTCATGAGGCTCTGGCTTTAAAGATCTATTTTCTAATTCAACAAAAGTTGAGTGCAGAGATGGTCAAAGCCAAGGAAGTCTCAAAAGCTTCAGGTGCGAACATCCTTGTGATGATTTACCCGACAGCGGATAGCTTCCTTCTTTCTTTTGAAGGAGCGGAAAAGACTCCAAGTGCCCTTGAAGTGGAAAAGTGGCATGAGGACGTTGTTATTGGGCTTCGTGGTCCTATTGAAGATGAAAACCTGGATCTTTTGATAGAGACTCTCCGTCTCACAATGGAAAACTGGCGTCCAGCCTCTCTTGAGGCGACTTCCGCTCTTGCGGAACTGTGATATACTAGCTTCATGAAGAATAACCGAGGTCAAATCGTGGTGGAGTATGTTCTCCTCCTCGTTATCGCAGTGGGGATCGCGGCGCTTTTAACAAGCCGCCTAGTCAGTCGTAATGCTGACAACCCTGGCATCCTTGTGTCTAAATGGCACTCGATTTTAAAGACCATCGGTGACGACGTTCCCGACAGACATAAATAATTTTATAAAAAAGGATTTCCGCGTTTGTGCAGCTCTTCTTTGACTGCGGCCTGCATTCTTTCTTGAATGTCTTGCGCGATTTCATGAACCAACTCGGCGTCATCAATCGCGGAGGCTTTGTAGGGAAGATAGATAGGCTCTAAAAAACGAATGCGCCATTTTGCTGGCAAAGGAATGACATTCAAAGGGAGCGGGATCACCGAACCTTTTAAAAACTTTGTGAACTTCAGTTTCTTTAAGTTGATATGCGTTTCTTCCGCGCCCAAGATCACCACAGGAACAATCGGTGATTGCGTTTCAAGAGCCATGCGCACAAAGCCGCGTTTAAACTCTTGCAACTGATAACGTTCCGACGTCGGTTTGAAATTTCCTTGCTCGCCCTCGGGAAATAGCACAATCGCATTTCCTTTTTTAAGAGCGTTCAGGCCGTTTTCATAAGTCGCCTCGGTGAATCCCATTTTTTGCGCGGGGATCGCCGTGGTTTCCGTCAAAAACCAAAAGTGGTGAGTTAAAACGCGAGGGACACGCTTGGCTTCTTGCTGCACGATGTGTCCCAATAAAAACGCATCAAAACCAGAATAGCCTGAGTGATTGGGAGCAATGATGACAGCTCCGCGACGCGGAATGTTCTCAACGCCCTCGATCTCCATGCGGAAATATTTGCGCAGAATTTCAAGTAAGAAGCGGGGCAGAACACGAAAAATCAGAGTGTCTCGGTCAAGGTTCCGAAGACCAAATATTTTTTCGTTGGGTTTCTGCAGGAAATTCTTCATGATGTTACTTAGTCATCCATCGACGGCGGAGTGTTTATGTCTTCTTCTTTTATCATGGCTATTGACCAAGGTACAACCAGCTCTAGGACTTGCATTATCAATCAAGCCGGAGGTCTTGTCGCCGAAGCGCGTGAGGCCTTCAAACAGATTTTCCCTAAGCCGGGGTGGGTCGAACACGATCCTGAAGACATTTGGTATTCCACACAGCGTTCAATGCGTCTGGCGATGGAAAAAGCGGGGATCAAAGGCTCGCAAATTCGTGCTATTGGAATCACCAACCAACGAGAGACGGTGATGCTTTGGGACCGTAAATCAGGCAAAGCGATTTACAACGCGATTGTATGGCAATGCCGTCGCACCCAAGAGATCTGCGAGAGATTAAAGAAAAATAAAAAAGAGAAAATGATCACGGCAAAAACGGGACTTGTTTTGGACCCGTATTTTTCGGCGACTAAAATTCAATGGATCTTAAAAAATGTTCCGGGTGCGCTTCAAAAAGCTCGCAACGAAGAAATACTCGCTGGAACTGTGGACACGTTCTTGCTTTGGAAATTGACAGGCGGTCAATCTCACAAAACCGATGTCAGCAATGCTTCGCGCACGATGCTGATGAATATTCACACCGGTTGGTGGGATGAAGAACTTTTAAAACTTTTCAATGTTCCAGAAGGAATTGTGCCAGAGATCTGTCCTTCCAACGCCGATTTCGGTCGCACCCAAGGCTTGGGTTTTATGCCCGATGGAATTCCTATCACGGGTATTGTCGGCGATCAGCAGGCCGCTTTGTTCGGTCAAGCTTGTTACGATGTCGGCGAGTCAAAATGCACTTTTGGAACAGGCAGTTTTCTTTTACTCAACACCGGCAAAAAAGCGGTGAAATCTAAAAATAAACTTCTCACGACAATTGCGTGGAAGTTGAAAAATGAAGAACTCACTTACGCTCTTGAAGGCGGAGCCTTCGTGTGTGGCGCCGCTGTTCAATGGTTGCGTGATGGTTTGGGACTTATTCAGCAATCTTCGGAAGTAGAAGCTCTTGCGAAAACGGTCGAGAGCACCGACGGAGTTGAGTTTGTTCCGGCACTGACGGGACTAGGAGCTCCTCACTGGAAGCCGGAGGCACGCGGTCTGATTTGCGGTCTTACGCGCGGTTCAACAAAAGCGCACATCGCAAGAGCGACTTTAGAAGCCATGGCTTTACAGAACGTTGATATCCTCGTGACGATGCAAAAAGATTTGGGCAAAAAATTAAAAGGCGTTCGGGTCGACGGTGGGGCCGCCGCGAATGATCTTTTAATGCAAATGCAAGCCGACTATTGTGGAGTGAACGTCATCCGTCCAAACAACTTAGAAACAACAGCACTGGGTGCGGCTTTTATGGCGGGACTGGGCTGTGGTTTTTGGAAGGATCTCAAAGAAATCAAACGTGTTTGGAAAGTGAATAAAGAGTTTAAAGTAAAAATGTCTATGAAAGATCGCAAAGCGCGTATGGTTCGGTGGCAAAGGGCTTTGGAGAGAGTGTAGATGAACGGCCAAGAACAAGGGCAATTGATTTTTAAAAAAGTTGCACTTTCTGAAAAGAAAATGCTCTTTCGCGAAATCGCCAGCGACAAAATGCAAATCTCCGTAAAAGGAGCTTTGCAAGAGGACGTCTTTCACTTGATTGCCGTGCAAACAGAAAAAGATGAAGCTCTTCTTTGTCATCATACGGCGGATTCAAAGAGCATTACGACCGCCCAAAAAGTGATCGTGAACTTCGCCTTTAAGTCAGAACGCTATTTTATTCAGACAGAACTTTATTTTGAAGCGGGCTGGGCGGTTTTAAAAATCGACACGGATCTTTTTCAGCTCCAACGCAGAGCCAACGCCCGTATTGATATTCCTGCAAAGTATGAGGCTGTATTTATTCTTAGCAGCCACGGCGGACGAAGCTATTTTCTAGAATGTCGTGTGAAAGATGTCAGCGCTGGTGGATTTAAAATGGAACTTGTAGGCGCTGATCCTAAACTTAAAATAGGCGATCATGTCAAAGGTACACTGCGCTTGGGTGTAAGACGTCCCATGGAGTTTGTTGTCGACGTTCGTTTTGCGCAAAGCAAGGAAGAAAATGGCATTACGAAGCAGATTGCCGGCGTGCAATTCATGGGAATTGATAACCTGATGGAGAGCCGTTTGCTGAGTTTGATGATGGACCTTCAAAGAGAAATCTTCCTTAAGTATCCTCAAAGGAAATAGTGAGCCCATTCGGTGTCACTTTGTCCGGCACGAATCTTGGATAAAGACCTTTGCCCGTTTAAAAAGGAGTCTTTATGAAACTACCGATTCTTTCTTGCATTTTAGTTGCTGCGACACTTTTCCAAGCACCTGCGTTTGCACAAGTTCGCCCTGATCCTCGTCCGGGAGATCGTCGTGAGGACCGCAGAGATGACCGTCGCGATGAGTGTGACTATCGTCGCTATAATTGCCGTGACGAACGTGATGGCCGCCATGGTGGCTACCGTCCTCCTTACAACCCACCACGCTATGATCCCAATCCTCCGCGTCCATATCCTGATTATCCAAATTATCCGGATTACCCACGCGACAACTATGGTGAATCCAGCGTTCAGTTCTATGGCGTCACAAGAAGATCCGGTGGAGAGTGGTTGCGCGTGAGCTTTAACTACGCTTCTTACGTAGATTATGTTCGTGTGAACCTTTACAGAGCTGCTTTGCAAATTCATGAAGCTTATGCGATCACACAAAGCGGTCGTCGTATCATGATCAGCAATTTGTCTTATTCAGGTGTTATTTATTCCGGTAGTACTTTGACTTCGGAATACATCACTGCGGGTGAGCGTATTGTGGCTATTGATATTCGTGCAGAATCCATGGGCGATTATGCTGATCTCAGCATCAGTGTCATTTCCAACGATGGAACTCCTTCCATCTATCCAAGTCGTTACTAAAAATTCAAAAAGGCCCCCCAAACTTTTTTGAACTCTGAGGCTCCTTTCCCAAAAGGAGCCTTTTCTTTTTCTCGCCATGAACGGCGCTCGAGGAGGGATTTTGCTTAGAGCCCTTTGCCTGTCTCTGTCGCTTCGGTCGGCACGCCTTCCGGGCTCAGTTGCCGCTACGGCTTCGCCGTAGTTCGCGCCATCGTGGCGCCGGCAAAGGCCGCCCTTCGGACTGAGACATGCAAAGGGCTCTAAGCAAAATCCCACGCGAACTCTCTGAACTTTAAAAATAAAATAAATTTTGGAATGAGCTTAGATTTTTAAAAGCTGTTTGGTTCTTTGAATTGCTAGTTCTGTAGAAACAATTTGATCTTTAGGGGCGTTCATTGTTTTTCGGATGGTGAGGGCTTCTTCGAATTGGGCAAGAGCGTCTTTGTAAAGAAGCTGGTCGAAAAGATTTTTTCCTGAGTGTTGAAGAGCGAAGGCTAGATATTTGTTGGCCTCTTGGTTTTCGCGGCAGGTTTTGATGAGTTCTTTGAAGAGGGGAGTGCTCTTGTTGAATTCTTTTTTGTCTTGGAGGACGTGAGCTAATCGGATTTTTTGTTGGACTTCCCTTTGGATGCCTAGATTTTCTTCTGCGATTATTTTGAGGGCTTTTTCTAGAGCGGATTCTGCTTTTTGAAAGTCTCCTAAGATTCTTAAATAGACGGCCATTTCGCCTATGATGCTGACGTATTGTTTGGGATTATGAATGGAATCTAAAGATGATTCCATATTTTGAATGTAGAGTTTCAGATATTCCGGATCTTCGGGGATGCTGCGTAGGTTTTCGTCGAACTTAAACTGGGGCTTTTCCACTTTTTAGCCGCGGTTTTTTTCTTGTTCTAGTTCGCGGATTTTTTCTGTCATGTTTTGCAAGCGATCTACGAAGGATTTCAGCATGCATTCGGCCCATGTTGGGAGTTCTGACATCAGTTGTTTGAAACCGTCTTCGGAGACTTTGACTAGGACGACGTCTGTGACTGCTTGTGCTGATGCTGAGCGGGGACTGTTTGAGATCAATGCGAATTCGCCGAAGGATTCTCCGTCGACGATGTCGGTGATCGGGATTCGTTTTCCCATATTGTCTTTTGTGAAGATATTTACGACGCCGGATTCAACGATGTAGAAATGATTTTCGATGTCGCCTTCGAAGAAGACGTAATCTCCTGGTTTGTAGGTTTCTTTTTGAATAGCGCTCAATGCGTCCGACATAACAAAATCCTTTTTGTATGTGAGTCGTTCTTTTAATTATGCGTAGATTTATGTCGAGAGCCAATGAAATTTCAGTTGAAGAGGCTTATAGCGCCCTCGCCAGACTCATCCGTGTTTCACTCGTGCCGGGCGAACAGACCGTTTCCCAGTCACTGGTCCTTGGGCTGTTTTGTTACTTGTTGGAGGTTTGAGTTAAAGAGCTTTGAACTTTGCGACCATCGTCAAGATTAACAAGACGATGATCAAAAGACCTTTAGTAATCTTTAAAACGCGTCGAATACGTAAGTAGTGACTTTTACGCATCGGACACCTCCTGTTGATTCGGACAGGAGATCCACCAAAAGCGAATCTGGCAAGGGCCTGATTCGCTTTTGCATTTTTAGAGCCATGCTGTTCCTGGCTTTAAATAATTTTACTAAGATCCTGAACATTCTTAATGAACGAAATCTTCTTATCTTTTGAAAGTTTAATCTCAGCAAGGTGTCGCTTGTTCGAATATGGAATCACAAAGTGTTGGAAGCCGAGTTTATCACCTTCGCGAATACGATTTTCTACGAAGGAGACTCCGCGCACTTCGCCGGTCAAGCCGATCTCGCCGAAGAAACATGTTTTCGCATCGAGATCGTGATTTCTTTGTGTCGATAAGATGGCAGCGGCAACCGCCAAGTCCGCAGCGGGTTCTATCAATTTCAATCCACCAACGACGTTGATGAAAATGTCATTCGTACCCAAGCGCACATCCAAGTGACGATCTAAAACCGCTGTTAATAAATGCAAACGGTTCACGTCAATTCCCAGCGCCGTTCTTCGTGGCATTGCCATCGGACTTGAAAGAGTCAATGCTTGCACTTCACATAGAAGCGGTCTTGTTCCTTCCATCGAAGCGAACACGGCAGAGCCGATCAACTGATCTCCGCGCTCTTCCAAAAATAACTCTGAAGGATTCGAAACTTCCTCAAGGCCCTTGGAGTTCATTTGGAAAACTCCCAATTCATGAGCGGCACCAAAACGATTTTTGAGAGCGCGCAATAAACGGAAGTTGTAAGAAGCGTCTCCGTCAAAAGACAAAACACAGTCCACCATATGTTCCAAAACTTTGGGACCTGCGATGTTGCCATCTTTGGTGACGTGACCAATCAGAATCACGGTGATGCCTTCTTGTTTTGCAAGTCCCATCAAATGCCCTGCGCATTCACGAACTTGGGAAACCGAACCAGGAGCCGCTTGTAAATCTGGCAAGAACATTGTCTGAATAGAATCGACAACCAAGATCTCTGGCTTTTTAAAACGTGCGAGTTCCATAATGCTATGAAGATTACTCTCGCAACCGATCTCGATCAGCGGGGAGCGAATGCCCAAACGATGAGCACGCGAGCCTGTTTGCGAAACGCTTTCCTCACCGGAGATGTACAAAACTTTGTGTTTGTTTTCCGCAAGGCCACCAGCCATTTGCAAAAGCAACGTCGACTTACCGATTCCTGGAGATCCGCCGAGTAACACGAAACTTCCGCGAGCCAAGCCGCCGCCTAAAACGCGGTTAAGTTCCTCGAAACTTGTATCAAAACGATCCAGTTTCACTTCTTCAAGGCTTTGGTCTAGGGAGACAGGTTTAGACGCTGCTGCGCCTTTCTCGGGAGTGCCGGTAGACCATCCTCGAGTTTTAACCTCGGGCATCTGCAATTCCTCGACGAAAGAGTTCCACGCGCCGCAGTCAGAGCATTTCCCTTCCCACCTTGGTCGTTGGGCTCCACAATTTTGACAGGTATAGATCGTTTTAGTTTTCGATTTTGCCATAGATATTCGGTATCATTATTAAATGACAGAAGCCACCTCTAAAATGAGTGGGAAGGGCTTCTTTTTACAAGGACTGTACAACTTTTCGTATTGGAGTGGCGGACATGAAAGTCTTCCTGAAATGCATTGTTTTTTCTTTATTGATGGGACCGTTGGCGTCTGCTCAAGCTTCCAAGAATGATCTGGAGCCTTTTAAAAAGGCGCTGGAACAGTTTCGCGCGGCCAAATATGAAGAGGCCATTCCGGCATTTCAGGAAATCCTAAAAGACAAAACGGCGTTGGAAGAATATGTGCGTTTCTATCTGGGGCAGTCTTATATGAAAACCTCCAAGTGGGATGAGGCGGAAGGGGAGCTGAAAAAGGTTCTCGCACTTTCCCCC
>NZ_CAMLDV010000025.1 GCF_946478835.1 uncultured Bdellovibrio sp.
GGTATTGTTGCCAATACAGTACGGCATTTTTTTGTCAGCGAAGGGTGGATGAAGGCTGAACCATTATTTCCTGTACAAAAAATGGTAACGTTGGGAAGCACAGGATTATTTGATGCAGTGATATTAGGAATTATTTGCGGTGGGATGGCATGGCTGTTAACAAAGGCGGTGTATGGCGCCGAAGATGCATTTAGAAAATTACCTATTCATTGGATGTGGTGGCCTGTGATTGGCGGTTTGGTTGTGGGCTTGGTCGGACTTATCGAACCTCGCGCCTTGGGCGTCGGATATGACAACATCACGATGAGCCTTGCAGGTAAATTGAGTGTGGGCGCAGCGGTGAGTATTTTTGTTTGGAAGTTTCTCGCATGGTCGGTTGCTTTGGGAAGTGGAACTTCCGGGGGGACTTTAGCACCGCTTTTAACTTTAGGATCTGCATTTGGATTTTTAGTGGGAACGGGACTTGCGTTTTATTTCCCAGAACTTCACACAGATGTTTCAACCATGGCTTTGATCGGAATGGCAGCACTTTTTGCCGGTTCTTCGCGGGCGCTTCTTGCATCCGTACTGTTTGCGCTCGAAGGCACGCAACAGCCCGTGGGAATGGTTCCGCTTTTAGGTTGCTGCTCCATCGCGTATTTGGTTTCTTCCGTGTTGATGAAAAACACGATCATGACAGAAAAGATCGCCCGTCGTGGCGTCTCGGTTCCGCATGAGTATTATTCGAATCCGGGGTAAAAGAGGGCTTCACTGCCACAGTGGCAGTGGTGGCCCCACGTGGACTCGAACCACGATCGACGGTTTAGGAAACCGTAGCTCTATCCTGTTGAGCTATGGGGTCGCTGTTGAATATAAATATATATGAGGTAAAATAAGGCACGCAAGCCATGGAGCTCCGAATGTGGTTGATCTCTAAAATCCTTTTAATCATTTTGATATGGCCTTCAATGCTTTACGCAAACGAAAAGGCTATTATCATCAGCGGCTTTGATGATGTTTTACGTCAGGCTGAAAATACGGGATTAGTTAAATCCGCTGTTAAAATTTTAGAGAAAGACAAAACTTTTGCAGGCATGCCGGAGCTATATTCGGTGATTTCAAAAGAAGAATCTGCGCCCCATTTTTATCTGGTCAGCGCGATCTCTTCTTGGTTTGAAAAACGTATTTCGGGTTTTTTGAAAGTTTCCGGTTATCCTGAAAGTCACCGTTATTTGAGAAACTGGCTCACAGAGTGGTCGATTGAAGATTTTAAAATCTCGCGCATTCAAAAAATCATAGAAGAACATCCGCAACGGAAATTTATCGTGATCTTTGATAACTCGGATCCAAGTATCCAGATGGCAACAATCCTTCATGAAAAATTTGGTGATAAAATCCAGGCCGTTTATTTGCGCGAAGTGGTGAAAAAAGAAATTCCATCCGTAGCAATTCCTTTCTTTACGGCTTTTGACATTGCAATGAATGAATTCACTTTAGGCCGTATGACAGCTGAAGAGGTGCAGCAAGTAGGACAAGCGATAGTCAAAGAAACCCACGCAGAGCAAATAATTCCTTCTTATGCTCTTTGTCCCTCAGAATTAAGATGCAATGGCATCAGCACCGAAATTGTGTCCGTATGCCAGGACGTGCAAAAACATTTGCAGTCCGTATGCGCCCAGCGCTAAGTGCATCCGCGGATAAGATAAAGAACCAGTAAAATAGGAATTGGAACTCCTATCAACCATAATAAAATCCAACCGATTTTGCCGGATTGATTATTGTTCGCCATAAGTCCCTCCTTGGCCTTACGAAAACTTCAAATCTTTCTTCATTTTATAATAAGTCGAAAAAAGAAGAAGCCATCTAGATGATGGCTTCCAACACTTACAAGGACTTTTGCAGAGGCGATTGCAGCACAGGCCATGTGCTTTTTAGAACAGCGGGGCGACCTTGGAAAACCAGGATACCAAAGGTTCCATAGTGCGTAAGGCGACCGGCCCACTCGGCAGGGTTGTTGTCTTTGCTCCAGCGAACCCACACGATGGGTTGGGCAGGATTGCTCTTTAGTCTTGTGACTAAAACCGTGCTTGTGTTTTCAAGCAAGAACTCTTGACCGTCAATCGTCATCTTCTTGTCAGTCAGAGTAAATTTTTGATCCAGAAGTTGAGCCTTCATAAAATTAGCAAAGACTTCTTTGTCTCCGACAAAAACTAACGCTCCTTCCGAAGCGATCTGCAAAGAGTCTGTCACTGCTGTGAACGTGCTTTTACCTTCGGCGGATTGAGCCCAAGATTGTGCAAACTTTTCGGCATCAGGATTTTCTTTATCAAAATAAAAATTCACTGAAGCGCTGCCAAGAACGGAGGATAAGGTGGCAGGACGTTCTTCTAAATAAAGATCGCGGAAAAGATGAAAATCGGGATCGACAGAAATATGCACGGGCTTGGAACGGCTGACCAATGAGAAGACACCAGACTTATCGGTGAGCCGAGCAAGCTGACGAATTTCCTCTCCAGATTCTAACTTCCAAACTACAGGAATAGACAAGTCGTACAGTTCAGCCTGTTTTTGAGAAAGCAGATAAGTGGTGCTGTAAGAGCCGTCCAACCATCTCATGACTTTCACGTCTGTCAGTTCAACTTTGGGAGCACCGGTGCGATCAAGCCATTGCGCGAAGAAGCCCTGCAGATCTTGGCTCGTGATCTTTTCAAAGCTTTTTTGAACTTCATTAAAAGAAACGCGTTGAAACAGATTCTCAGTATAAAAATCTTGAAGCGCTTTCTTAAAAAGATCTTTGCCGAATTTAAACTCTAACATGTGAAAGATCATCATGGACTTGCTATAGCCCACAGCTTGAGAGCTGGAATTATGGCGGCCTTTAAACTGGCGCACGGGAAAATCTTTTCCGGCATTTGCAGAAACAAAATCACCGTAATTGATCAAAGCATTCATACGATAGCCGCGGTCGTTGCCGACTTTTTCTTGTTGCCAGTAATCCGCCATGTAAGTCGTGAGGCCTTCACTCCAGTTGCCTTTTTCATAATCAACGTAAACGCTATTACCCCACCAGTTGTGCAAAACCTCGTGTGGCAAAGAAGAATTTAAAATAAACGGCAAGCGGATCACCGTAGGTCCGAGCAAAGTAAAGCTAGGCATTCCGTAACCTGTTTCCCAGAAGTTTTCTACAACGGTGAAGCTGGAGTACGGATAAGGGGAGATGGTGTTGCTATAGTGCTCAAGATATTCAGGAACCAGAGATAGAAAAGTTTGTGCTAAAGAGGGATCGGCTTTACGTAAAAGAACTTGGATTTTTTTTCCTGCAACATCGGTTTCATAACTTTGAAAAGGACCCGCCACCAAATAGATCTCTTCTTGCGGATAAATTTCAACAAAGCGGGATGTGCGAATGGCATTAGCAACTTGAGTGCTGGCAATTTGGCCTTGCACTAAAGAACGCCAGTCCGCCGGAGTTTGCACAGTCACATCAAAACTTTTTTGCGTGTCTAAGAAAAACGGATACCAGTAAGTGCTACCAAAGAGAGTCGCTCCTTCAGGGGCAATCAAACCATTGCTGCTGTCGTTCACAACAGCATCGTAAATCACACCATAGTAGCTCACCGAAACCTTGTTGTCCTGAGTTCCCAATTGCAAACCGTATTCAGAGTACGGTTCGTTCGCAGTTCCAGCATGAAGAAGTGTCAAAGAGTCATCAGCACTTGTGACCGTAATGCGCAAATCTTTGTGCAGCAAAAAGCTTAATTTGCGAGGAGAATCTTTCGGAAAAGTGAGCGTGTCCTCCGCCTTCAGCATCTTCAATCCTGGATAAATCTCCACCTGCATTTTGTGATGCAAAGGAGCGGAATGAGACTGCATGGAGACAAGCAAAATAAAAAGAAGGCCGATCACAATCATTAGCTTGTGAAGAGCTTGCGCTTTGGTCATGAATTACCTCTAAAACGGGGACCATATCTACGCCCGCTCTAGAGGGAGGTCAAAGGGTATTCGGTGGGTTTTGTGGCGCATCCGTGTGATTAAACAAAAGTTGAATTTTCTTCCACTTTTCGCAAGGGGGAGCCTCGATCGAAACCGCTTCGCCACTCCACGGGTGAGTGAACTCCAGGCGCAAAGCTTTAAGGCATAACCCCTCAATTCCTATATGGTTTCTAAAGAATCGATTGTGGTGAGAATCGCCATGAACGGCATCACCTAAAAGAGGGTGAGAAATGCGATTGAAGTGACGGCGGATCTGATGATAGCGACCCGTGTGAGGAGTGACCTCCACCCAAGAGTAGCGAGCCGTGGGAAATTTTTTCCCGACGGCCACGGGAAACTCCACGGTCCCTAAGCGCTTAAAGCTGGTCCGTGCTTCGACAAGATCCCCAGTGGAATCCAGTTCCAGAGGAATTTCGATGTCTCCCGCTTCCTTTACATAACCGCGCACAACGGCTTGATACGTTTTCAAAGTGGCGCGTTCGGTAAAGAGCTTACAAAGTTTTCCTGCGGATTCTGAAGAAAGAGCGAAAAGTAACACGCCACTTGTGCCTGCGTCTAAGCGATGCACAGGATACACATGTTGCTTCATCATACGACGAGCGTGATAAAGACAGATTTTATCTCGAGAAACGCGGTGCTGAACGTTTTCGTGGGGATGAACATGAAAGCCGGAAGGTTTATTCACAGCGATAAAATGTTCATCCTTATACAAAAGCTCCACGAAAAATTCCTAACTAGTTTTGTCCCGCCCATATGTAGTAAACGCTGCCGCCTTTAAGCTGCGTCACAAGAGTATTGATATACTTCTCTTCCACAGCGGGGCAGCCCTGACTGCGACCCAAGGGCTTGTATTGTGGGTCCACGTACCACGCGCCGTGCACGACGATCGCACGATCCATGGCTTGGTCGTTGGTTTTTTCCAATCCCACCAAACGCATCGAGCGACCATGCTTACCACTGTATTCACCGCCGGTCACGTACATACCGATTGAAGACATATTGGAACCTTCGACATTGGAAAATTTCTTCGCCATTCCGGTGTGGCTGGGGTCGGAACCCTTTCCGTGGGCCACCAGATAACGAGTCACAGCGCCGGATTTCATATCGACCACGTACATGCGTTTGTTGTTGGAGGCCTGAGTGAAATCGATCACAGTCAGATAGTTTTTATTGGAGATTTTATTGTAGTAAACATCGTAGTACGTGAGAGCCTTTTCCAAAGCCTTTGTGGGAATTTCTCTTTTTGGGTCGACGTAATCGTATTTAGAAAGATCGGCAAGGGGAGGTGCATTTTGAGCGAATGCGGGAGTGATCAAGAATAAGCTCGCTATAAAAGACATGAGTTGAATTGTCATAGTCGTGACTCCAAGAAATGATTTTGACTGTTGCAAATCAGATCGGAGTCCCCGACGAGGACTTGACGTCCTTCAGAGTTAAACTAGACTTAAGAGGGAGGCGAAATGCGTTACCGAGCGAACCTGTATAGCGATCTGAATTGCCCGTTTTGCTACGCTTTGGAAGAGCGTTTGGTGGCTTTGCATCTCAATTCTCTGGTCGAATGGAGAGGTGTTCAGCATTCCCAAGGTCTCTCGGTGCCTATGGAGATCGCGAATTATTCTTTAAGTCGTGCCTTAGAGCGCGAAGTTTTGCAGGTCCGAGAGGTTGCTCCTGAGATTGAAATTTCGTTCCCACTTGGAAAGCCGAACACACTTCGTGCGATTCAATACGTGATAGCGGCTCAGAAAAAAGACGCGATGTTGGCTCTTGTTTATCGTCACACTCTTGGACGTGAGTTTTGGGTGAACGGGGAAGACATTTCGAATGAAAAGTTATTGATTGATTTAGCACGCGATCTTGGCATGCCGGATTTGCGCGTGGATACGGCGAGTGAGAGTCTTGCTGATGTTTGGCAAAGGGAGTGGGAGCTCTTAGGCACGGGCTCGGTTCCTACTTTGCAAAGAGAAGACGGCGAAGTCGCCGTGGGTCTTATGTCTATTGAAGACCTTAAAAAGTTCTTCGACATTTAATTGTTGATTCGCAAGTCCCCTCGGAAAATTTGAGTTCCTCCTCTGGGTGCGAGATGCTGGTGGTAGTTTGTTTTTGCAAGGAGAACTTTTTATGCGCCATAAGAAGATACTTTTTGTCTTAACGAGTGCGAGCCAGCTCGGAAATACCGGCCACAAAACGGGAGCCTATCTTTCGGAAATCACTCATGCCTATGATGAATTCGCACGATGGAATTACGATATTGATGTGATCAGTCCCTTGGGCGGCGAGGTTCCCTTAGATGGTGTGAAGATGGACGATCCCATTAATGCCACGTGGATGAACGACGAAGAGTTTCTTAGTAAAATCGAAAACACCATGAAGCCTTGGCAGGTGAGTGGCAAAGATTATGGCGTGATCTATTTTGCAGGCGGGCATGGCGCGATGTTTGATTTTCCAGAAAATCTGCAATTGCAAAAACTGACGGCGGAAATTTTTGAAAACAACGGTGTCGTCAGCTCCGTCTGTCATGGCGCCGCAGGTTTAGTGAACGTGCGCCTGTCATCGGGAGCGTATCTTGTGAAAGGTCACGAAGTCGCAAGCTTCACGAATGAGGAAGAAGAAACTGTGGGTATGGAAAAAGCCGTGCCGTTCTTATTGCAAAGCAAATTGGAAGAGCGAGGTGCACATCACACGTCGTCACCGCGGTTTTCTCCTCACGTTGTTAAAAGCGGTCGTTTGGTGACCGGTCAAAATCCCGCATCGACCACGAATCTCGCAAGGGCCGTCATGGAGGTTTTGGATTTTATCGACGAAGGCCGAAGTGTGCCTGAGCAAAACTGGTGTGAATGGAGGGCTCCACTGTGACGGAGAATCCGCAAATCATTGCGCAGAGTCCGCGCTTCCAAGAGGTGTTGAGTGTGGCTCGTCGAGTCGCCGCAAGCTCTGCCAATGTGCTTATCACAGGAGAAAGTGGAACAGGCAAGGAAGTCGTCGCGCGCATGATTCACGATTTGAGCGCGCGAAACCGCGAGACGTTTGTGCCCATCAACTGCTCCGCGATTCCCGATCAGCTTTTGGAGTCGGAACTTTTTGGATATGCCAAAGGAGCGTTCACGGGAGCGACGCTGGCAAAGCCCGGTCTTTTTGAAGAAGCCAACGGCGGTACTTTGTTTTTAGATGAAGTCGGAGATTTGGATTTGCATTTGCAAGCCAAGCTTTTACGTGTGCTTCAAGAAAAGAAAGTTAAAAGAGTCGGAGAAAATCACTATCGTTCCTTGAATATTCGCATTCTGGCAGCAAC
This sequence comes from uncultured Bdellovibrio sp., assembly GCF_946478835.1. Next base: position 7,262 of record NZ_CAMLDV010000025.1, read on the forward strand.
TCATAATGATCTTAGCGAAGACGTGCAACATAAAAAGTTTCGCGAAGATCTTTATTTTCGTCTGAATGTAATTCCCATAGAAATTCCGCCCTTGCGGGATCGAGCGGAAGATATTTTGCCTTTGGCCAAATATTTTCTAAAAAAATATTCTTTGAAACATCATTCGGCGGAAAAATGTTTTACCGCAGATGTCAGTTCTTACCTCTTGTCTCATTCCTGGTGGGGAAACGTGCGGGAGCTTGAAAACACTATAGAGCGTGCGGTGGTTTTAAGTTCGCATTCTGAAATTTCTGTCAAAGATTTGGAAAGTGGACAACGGCGCAATCCTTCTTTCGAAAATGCCTTTGATCGACTTTGCCAAAAAGACGGCCGGTTGGTGACTCTTGAGGAGCTGAGCCGTCAATATATTGAATATGCTCTTCAATTCAATAAAGGCGCACGCGAAAAGACGGCCCGTGATTTAGGAATAGATCGAAAAACTTTATATCGCAAAACGCATCACCGTCTTCAGTGAAGCGGTGACGAACCTGTTGTGGGGGATTCTTGTTCAGCAGTTTTGGTATGGCGCCAGGCTTTTTCTGCGCGTTCAGCTCTGCGGGTTTCACGGCGCGAACGGCGGAGTTCTCTTTCGCGCACAAAATCCATGACAAGAGCGGACATCGCTGTTTCTAAGGAAGAGGGCGGTGTTGCTTCATGGCGACGATGGTGAGGTGCTGTGTGATTATGATGGGGATGACGAGCGCCGGGCCACGCGCGCAAGAAGACAATAGCAAAAGTAATAACTGCAATGGCGATAAGGCCAATACCAGCGCTTAGCGTGGCGGTCCAAGTGACGGCGCCGGTGCGATCGTATTGAGTTGTTCCATTAAGCAGAGCAATAAAAAATCCACCGCAGAAAAGAATGACAGCGCAAAGTCCTGCCAAAGTCAGCGAAACTACTTTGCGACTTTTGCGGCTGACTTCATCAAAAACTTCTTCGGCGGTTTCACGCAGGCTACGAGCTTTGGCATTCAGACGACCGACAACAAACGAGACAATCATGGCTATCCATTGCATAGAAAAACTCCTAAGCTGAAGGGGAGGGCTTTGCAGCACCTCCCGGTTTTTGTTTTTATTGGTTGCGACGGATTAACATGCCAGCAACAAAGCCGACAGTGGCCGCTCCAAGAATTGTGTAATAAGGATGAGCTTTTACAAAATCTTCGGATACATCCATAGCTTCACGCTCTTTGTCCTGAACAGCATGGTAGCGATCTTCCCAACCGCTGCTTTGAAGTTCCTGCTTCACGCCTTTTTTAACGTTCTCTTTGATATTGCCAATGCTGTTTTTGAAATCGTTGGGTGTCGTTTCCATGTTCACTCCTTTTTGTGGTTGTTGGTAAGCACTGAATAGAAGAGAGCAGGAAAGATGCCAGGCCTTTCGCGATCACAGCGGCAGCGGACGAAGTCCAGAGGGAAATCTGCCCTTTTCGCTCTGGGACACTTGCCCCATTTGACCACGACTTGGTGCTGGGCTAGGATGAGCCATGAAAAAAGCTTTGGTACTTTTTGCGCATCCGTTTTCAAAAAAATCCCGAGTCAATCGCACGATCATGGATTCTCTGCGGGGTCTTGATAACGTGCATGTGCATGATCTCTACGAAGAGTATCCGTACTTTCATATCAAAGTCGACCGTGAACAAGAACTGCTCATGGAACATGATCTTGTGGTGTGGCAGCATCCGTTTTATTGGTTCAGTATGCCGCCGTTACTTAAACTGTGGTGCGACGAAGTTTTGCGCCGGGATTTCGCTTATGGTCCGGATGGTTCTCGTTTGCAGGGGAAAGATTTTCTTTTGTCTTTGACGACCGGAGGCTTGGCTGATCCGGGCAATTCACAATTAAACATTGAACCCTTTCTTGCACCTTATCAGCAAACCGTCAAAGTGTGCGGCATGAATTGGCAAACGCCTCTGGTAATGCATTCGACGGGGAAAGCGACTCACGAAGAAGTTCTTATGCATGCCGAAAAAGTTCGACAAACCTTATTGATGTACTGTGGGTGTCCTTAATGGAAGCAAGCGGGCTTTATTATATTCTGATTTTTCTTGTGGCCGCTTTGATTTGCGTGCCGATCTGCAAGCGTCTCGGTTTTGGTTCCGTTCTGGGTTATCTCTTGGCCGGACTTATCATCGGTCCTTTTGGCTTGGGACTCATCAAGCGAGTCGAAGACATCATGCACCTTTCCGAATTTGGTGTCGTGCTTTTGATGTTCATTATCGGTCTGGAGTTGGAACCTAAAAAACTTTGGGAGATGCGCATTTCAATTTTTGGACTGGGCGGATTGCAGGTTTTAGTAGGCAGTGTGGTGATTGCTTTTGGAGCTTACCTTCTTTTTCCACTTTCCGCTTCGGCATCAGCTTTGATTGGAATGGCCTTCGCACTTTCGTCAACGGCCATTGGCTTGCAGCTTTTAGGCGAGCGCCGTTTGATGGCGACAACGTCCGGAAGATCTGCTTTTTCTATTTTGCTTTTCCAAGACATCGCGGTCATCCCGATGATCGCGATCCTGCCTTTGATGGTGACGACAGCGAAAATTACCGAAACTCAAGAGGGCAGTCCGCTATTGGGAGTTTTGCGTGTCATCGGTGTTTTGCTTTTAATGGTTATCGGAGGCCGACTTTTATTGCGCCCTCTTTTGCGCTGGATTGCGGCTCAACACCTGCGTGAAATTTTCACGGCCTTTGCATTATTCTTGGTTGTCGGCATGTCGTTCGTGATGCAGCAACTGGGAGTTTCCATGGCCTTAGGAGCCTTTATGGCAGGTGTCCTCTTAGCTGACAGTGAATATCGCCACGCTCTAGAGACAGACATCGAACCTTTTAAAGGTCTGCTGATGGGATTGTTTTTTATCTCCGTCGGTATGTCCGTGAATCTTTATAAAGTTTTGCAAAGCCCGGGAATTTTCATCGGTTTGGTACTTTTGGTGTTTGTTGTAAAAACAATCATTCATGCCCTCCTCGGAATGGCTTTTAAAATCCCATCGAAACAGCTTCCTTTTTTTGCACTTCTTCTTTCACAAGTCGGGGAGTTTGCCTTCGTCTTATTGGGAGCTGCGCAAGGATTTAAAATCCTGGATGTGGATTTGGTGGGAACTTTGGTGGCTATCGTCGCTTTGTCCATGTTGATGACACCTTTAGTGGTGCTTTTCTATGATAAAATTTTGCTGCAGTTTCTTGAAAGAAAAGAAGACATGGAAGACGACAAGATTGAAAACGAAAACAATCCCGTGATCATCGCGGGCTTCGGTCGTTTTGGTCAGATCATCGGTCGCCTGCTTTATGCCAATCGTATTAAAGCCACAGTTCTTGACCATGAACCCAGTCAAATTGAAATGCTTCGCCGCTTTGGTTTTAAAGTTTATTATGGTGATGCGACGAGAATGGACTTGTTAGAGTCTGCGGGCGCTCATCAAGCGCAAATTTTAATTGTCGCCATTGATAATGTGGAAGACAGCCTCAAGCTCGTGGATCTGGCTAAAGAAACATTTCCGCATCTAAAAATTTATGCTCGTGCCCGCAACGTCAATCATATGTATTTGTTGATGGATCGGAAGGTCGAGGTGATCGAGCGTGAAACATTTGAGTCTTCCTTGCGTATGGGTTCTTCCGTCTTGCGTGCTTTAGGGTGGCCTGCCTACCAAAGCGTTGTGGCTGCGAATATCTTTCGCGATCACAACCTGGAAATGATTAAGGACCTGCACCAAAGAAGAGACAATCCGGACGAAATGATCGCGAAAACAAAACAGGCCCGCGATGATCTTGAAAAAATGTTCCAAAAAGAAAATCATTATCTAGAACTTGCAGATCAAACTTGGGGCGGCGATTGATGATGAGATATGTTTTAATACTGGGCGCATTTGTTTTTTTGGGAGACATCAGCTTTGCCGGTAACTGCCGGGAAAAACAAGGTGCTTTGGATTTTGGATCCGGAACAACGAAAGCTTTTGCGGCTCTTGTCGATGTCTGTAAAAAACAAATTATTGAAGTGATCTACGAAGAGCGTCTTCCTATTGCTCTGAATGAGGCTTTAGAAAAATCTCCGGACAATGAAATTCCAGTGCCTGTTATTAGCGAAGCTCTGCCTCGTTATCAGGGCCTCGTCAAAAAAATGAAAGAACTGGAAGTAGGGAAGATCTATGCGGTGGCAACCTCTGTCTTTAGAGTGGCTAAAAACGGCAAAGATATCGCCCAAAAAATTTCTAGGGAGCTTAAGATTCCCGTGAATATTATTTCCCAAGAGCGGGAAGCCGAGTTGGGTTTTTGGTCGGCTCTGGCACAAAAGAAAGTTTCTGCGGATGACTCCATTGTGGTTTGGGATATTGGCGGAGGCTCCATGCAGATGTATTCCCGAGAGCATGGAAAAGTGCATATTTATCAGGGAAATCTTGCTTCGGTGACTTTCAAAAATAAAATTCTTGAGGTTCTGCAGTTTAAAAACCCCAAAGAGGTCTCTTCGCCCAATCCTATCGGTCGGCAGCGAGAAGCCGCTTTGCAGTTGGCTAAAAATCATGCGTATTTAAATGTTCCTGCGTTCTTTAAAGAAAAAGCACCTCATGCACGCTGGATTGGTGTGGGAGGCGTTCTTTCGATGTCTGTCCAAAAGCAAACGAAGAAAAATTCTTCGGAATTTGCGCAAGGTGAGCTTGATGAAGCTTTGAAACAACGGGTCTTTTTGCAAGATTCGCAAATTGAAAGTGATTACCGAGTTTCTGATATTTCAAATCTCGCCTTGGTTTTGGGATATATGCAGGCACTAAAAATCCCCAAAGTTGAAACAGTCCAAGCGTCACTTGGACAAGGGCTGATTTACTCGGCTCTTCACGCCAAATAATTTAAGCGTTTAAAATCGCCGCCGCAGGGGACTGTGTCGGCATGTCTTTATCGGTCAAGACGATGACCTCGCCACCGTGACGGATCACCTCACACGCGATATCGTCTAAAATATCATCGTCTTTAGAGTCTATCTGTTTTTCGTGAAAGGTAATCTGACTGCTTCGGCGATGCAAGTGCCCCCAAATCTCGCTGTTGTTGCGAAGGAATAATGTTTTTACTTTGCCGTTCAGGGCCGCCCGTGAAATTTTGATCAGATCATCGATGACTTTTTTCTGACGGGCCAACTCTTCCATCTCCATGGTCGAAAGGTTTTTATGCTTAGTCATATTGTTTTGGATGTGCAAATTCGCCTGATGAATCAAGGCCTCCATGCGAGGCATGCCTTTGCTTGGATCGATTTTACAAAGAACCGGAGCTGGGTGTGTGCATACTTCTTTGTAGGCGGTAAAAAACGTTTCATTGGTAAAAACAAAAAGAGGCAGTGTTTTATATCCCTGTTCTTTGCTGATCTTGGCTTCAATCCAGCGCAAGAAAAGTTTCGCACCGGATTTTTTCTTAAACTGCGTATCTTGGGAACCACGTCCGCGCAGATGGGATTTTAAGTGGGGAATTTGCGCGGTCTCGGACTCATCGTGGTGTTTCCAGTGAATGCTATTGCTGTGCTGTCCCTGGTGAAACAAGAAAGTGTGCACTTCCGTACCCGTTCCGCCATCGCAGTTTAAAAGCAAAGCTTCTTCTGCAGAGAGAACAAGCGCATGATAGGTGTGATCTCCCTGCAAATCTTCAAGCAGAGGTTTGAGATGAAAAGTTTCCGCCACCACGACTTTGGAAGGCATTTCATGATTCGCAATGAAATAGCCGTTCCAATGTTTGTTAACAAAGATCGCAAGACCTTGCTCCCGGGACGACAGCGGCTCTGCGGGATTAAATTTATAAAGCGTTTGCAAAAGATTTTCACGCAGCTCTTCGCGGGGGTCGAAAGAGAGAAGGTAAGTCGCTCTGCGCACGAGGGCTTCGTATTCAAGTTGAAGAGTTTTTTCTGGCATGCCGGGAATGTATATCGAAATGCACGGCCCATCCTGGACAGAGGTGAGACGTAAGAGATCATCATGAGTCAGCTTTTCAATCATAGTTTCCTCCGTACACTCAGCTCAGTTTTTTCATGATCTCGCGAAGAACGTTGAAACTCAAAACGTCATTTAACAGTCCAGTGTGAGGGGTCATCTTGAGAGAATTGGCAGAGCTTCGTATCATAGAAGAAAAGCGAGGATGAACATGAAAACCTGGATAGTTGTAGCATGCAGAACCGAGGCAAAAGTGTTTGAATACGCAAATAAACAGAGCAGTGATGTGGAATTCGTCACTAAACTGGAAAACCCACGAGGTCGTTTGAAGGCTCAGGAAATCAATGCAGATAAGCCCGGAGTTTTTTCAAGCGTTATGTCCCATGGAACTCGCCTTGTGGGACCTCAATCACCGACGGAACGAGTGGCGCAGGAGTTCGCCAAAAAGATATCGGACTTTTTGGAGATTTCTCGACAGCAGGGCGCTTTTGATGACTTGGTCCTTTTTGCCGACCCCCATTTTTTAGGTCGGTTGAGAAGTGCATTTACTAAAAAACTCCGCCAATGCGTGTCTAAAGAGATCACCAAAGACCTTGGAGCCGTGACAACGGAAGAGATTAGAATCCGTTTATGGCCGGAACCATCGGCTTCAGCTCCTCTGTAGGATTGAAGTGCGCATGACGCAAGCATACTTTTTAGTATGTTAAAAATCTTTGTTTTGAAAATTCAAAGACCTTGGTAAGAATGTTGATCATGCGTACTAATTTAAAATTGTTTCTATTTGTCTTTTCTATCTTATCTGTAAAAACCGCACCTGCTGCCACTCTACAAGAAGCCTTTCAGTCCGCTTTGCAAAAAAACGAGACGGTGGGGCTCAGTAAAGAACGCCTGGTTCAGTCTCAAGAAAGAGTGTCCCAGGTTCGTGGCGGACTCTATCCTCAGGTGGCGCTCAATGCGACTCACATGATTCAACCGCGGCCTTCTGATCCGGTGGCGCGGGAATTTTTTCCTGAGAAGCAGACGACGATCAATCTCTCGGCGAACCAGGTTTTGTTTCGGGGGCTTCGAGAGTTTGCAGGTCTCCGCCAACAAAAAGATTTGGTGGCTTCTCAAGAAGAACTTCGCAACCTAACTATGGTGCAGCTCTATCAAGATGTCGCAACGGCGTACTTAAGTGTTTTGACTTTAGAGAGAGATCTTAAAAATCTCGATGTCCAAGTGAAACTTTATGAAGACCGTGTCTCTGAATTGCAAACCCGTGCTCGTCGTGGAGAATCGAACTCCAATGAAGTTTTAACGGCGCAATCCACAGAAGCAGCGTTGAAGGCCGAAGCTCAGCTCAATCGCGGTCAGCTTCGCATGGCCCGAGAAAATTTCGCTTTCGTGACGGGATTGTCTTCCGAAGAAGTTTTAAATGACCCGAATTTGGCGGGGGGTAAAAAACTCGCCCCTTTGGCTGATTATTTAAAACGCGTGGAAGAACGTTACGATGTTAAAGCGGCTCGCGAACAATTCAGTGCCATGGAAGAAGAAGTTTCCATTGCTAAGGGAGCGCATTGGCCTTCTTTGGATTTGACGGGCAATTATTATTTTAAACGTCCCGAAGGTTTCACCGAAGATTTGAATTGGGATTTGCAGTTCCGTTTCACTTTGCCGATTTTTGAAGGCGGCTCCACGCAAAGTAAAGTGCGTGAGGCGGCTTCAAAAAGAATGGAAGCGGATTTAAACTTAAGCCGCATCCGTCGCCAGGCCGCTCAGGAAATTTCTTCTTATTATGAAACTTTCCAAACAAGACAAAAACAAGTGGAAGCTTTGGAAAAATCCGCAAGCCTTGCGGAAAAGAACTATCAAGTGATGCAAAGAGATTACCGTCGCGGTCTTTCACGCAATATTGACGTGCAACAGGCTTTGACTGATTTCCGTACGGCCGCCCGCAGTTTGGACCAGGCCCGTTTCGCCGTTCAACTTGATTTGATTCGTTTGCAAATTGCTTCAGCAGAAATCACAGCGCCGGCTGTGAAGGAAGATTAGAAAAATGACTTTATCCGATTTATCCATCCGTAGACCCGTCTTTGCGTGGATGCTCATGTTTGGTTTGATCGTCTTTGGTGCGATCAGCTTTATGCGTATGGGGGTGAGTGAACTTCCCGACGTGGATTTCCCTGTAATTGCGTTGTCCGTTCGTTACGAAGGTGCCGCTCCTGAGGTGATGGAAGCCGACGTGATCGATCCGATTGAGGATGCTCTCATCAGTATTCAAGGTGTTAAAAATATCACATCCATTGCGCGTAACAGTTCGGCTGACGTGACGATCGAGTTTGATTTGGAACGCAATATCGATGTGGCCTTCCAAGACGTTCAAGCCAAGATGTCGCAAATTCAAGCGGCCCTGCCTCGTAATATGGATCCTCCGACCGTGATGAAAATCAACCCGGAAGATTTCCCAATCATGTGGTTGTCTCTTTCCAGTTCCACAATGCCGATGGAAGAGATGATGATCTTCGTGAAAGATCATATCCGTGACCGTCTTACGACAGTGCCTGGTGTTGGTAACTTATGGATGCCAGGTTACTTAGAGCCTAACTTGCGCGTGTGGGTTCGTAATAAAGACTTAAATAAGTATGCGTTGTCTGTGACGGACGTGATCAACACTTTACGTTCTGAACATGCGGAACCTCCTGCGGGTCGTTCGGAATACAATAAGACAGAATACTCTCTGCGCACCTTGGGTGAAGCAAAGAAGCTTGAGCAGTTTGATAATATTCTTGTGAACACTCGCGGTGGGGGACCGAACTACAATCCCATTTCTTTGGGGAAAGTGGCTGATTTTAAGGAGGGCATGGTCGACGTCGTGCAATTTGCCCGTGCTAACGGAAAATCAGCGGTCGGTCTGGGCGTTGTTAAACAGCGTGGTTCCAATGCGGTTTCCGTTGCGCATGCTGTGAAGGAGCGTATTGCGGAGATTCAAAAGACGTTGCCTGAAGGCACACAGATTGTTGTGAACTATGACGGTACGAAGTTCGTGGAAGAATCCGTTCACGAACTTGTTTTGACATTGGTGTTGGCCGCTCTTTTGACTTCTTTGGTGTGCTGGTTGTTCTTGGGATCTTGGTCATCGACGTTCAACGTTTTGCTTGCGATCCCGACTTCGGTTTTAGGAAGTTTCATCATTCTTTATTTTGCCGGCTTTACCCTGAATATCTTTACATTGATGGGACTGAGTCTCGCCATCGGTATTGTCGTCGACGATGCCATCATGGTTTTAGAGAATATCATCCGTCACTTGGAGATGGGGAAAAAGCGTCGGGAAGCGGCCTTAGTCGGAGCCCGCGAGATCACATTTGCCGCCATGGCAGCTTCGGTTTCACTGGTTGCGATCTTCTTGCCGATTGCTTTCATGGAAGGTTTGATTGGTCGCTTCTTGTTCCAGTTTGGTGTGACCATGAGTGCGGCGGTGATGATCTCATTGCTGGAAGCTTTGACGTTAACACCGATGCGTGCATCGCAATTCGTCGAATCGGGCCATCGTAAGACTCGTTTGGGCCGAGGATTCGAAGCGGGCTTTGATAAGTTGCGTGACGTGTACACAAAATCTTTGGATGTCGCTTTAAGAAATCGCTGGAAGGTCATTATTGCTTCCTTAGTGTTCTTTATCTTGAGCTTCTCGTCGGTCGCTTTCCTTAAAGGGGAGTTCCAACCGGCACAAGATCAGAGCTCACTAATGATTCAAATCAGTAATCCTCCGAAGTCGGCCATTTCTTTTACGGATGAAAAAGTAAAAATTATCGAAGACTTCTTGCATAAGCGCTCCGAAGTGAATGCTTCATTCGTTGCGGCTGGCGGTTTCACAGGTGGTGAAGCGAATAATGCGATTATCTTTGTCGACTTAAAACCAAAAGGAAAGCGCGGTAAAGATGCCGTGAAAAAGAAGGAATTAAGTCAGCAGGAATTTATCGAAGTCGTTCGCGAGTATTTAAATAAGACAATTCCTGATTCCAAACCTCAAGTGCAAGATCCGTCCACGCAAGGTTTTGGCGGCGGCGGCGGTAAAGGCTTCCCGGTGGAGTTCAGTATTCAGGGTCCGAATTGGAACGAGCTGGGAAAATATTCTGAACAGATCGTCGAAGAAGTCAAAAAACAAAACATCATGACGGATGTGAACTCGGACTATCAAGGCGGAGCACCGGAAGTGCAAATCGTTCCGAACCGTCAAAAAGCTTCTGACCGCGGCGTGAGTGTTATTGCCGTCGGTGAGGTTGTGAATGCCATGATGGGAAGCGTGGTCGTTGGCAGCTATGAAAAGGGCGGACACCGTTACGACATTCGTGTGAAGATGCAGGAAAACGGAAAATCTCCGCAAGATCGCATTAAAGAACTAAAAGTTCGTAACAACCGTGGCGAACTTGTTCCGATTGCTGATGTTGTTGACATCAAAGAATCTGCGGTGGCGTCGAGTATTTCTCGTAAGAACCGTCAGCGTAATATCGTGATGTTCGGACATATCGGAAAAGGTCTAAGCCAACAGCAAGCCGTTGATAAAGCCCAAGAAGTGGCAAAAAAGATTTTGCCACAAGGTTATCAAGTTCAGTTAAGTGGATCGGCGGAAGAATTCCAAAAGAGTTTCATAAGCTTGATCTTTGCGCTGGTATTGGGATTTGTCGTCGCGTACATGGTCTTGGCGTCGCAGTTTAATAGCTTTATTGACCCGATCACAGTCTTTATGGCGCTGCCGTTTAGTTTCTCGGGAGCATTCTTGGCTCTCTTGATTGGTGGGCACTCGTTAAATATCTTCAGTATGATCGGTTTGATTTTGTTGATGGGTATCGTGAAAAAGAACTCGATTTTGCTGGTGGATTTCACAAACCAAAGACGCGATCAAGAGCATGTTCATGTGAACAAGGCGTTGATTGAAGCTTGTCCGACACGTTTAAGACCGATCTTGATGACATCTTTTGCGACGATCGCAGGCGCCGTACCTGCGGCAATGAGTTTCGGTCCTGGAGCCGAAGCTCGTCAGCCCATGGCCATTGCCGTGATCGGTGGGGTGTTGGTATCGACATTCCTTACATTGTACGTCGTGCCTTGCGTATACAGTCTTTTTGCTTTCTTCGATCGCAGAGAAAGAAAGTTTGAAGAAGCCGCTGTTGAGCAATAATAAAAAAGGCGCTGGTTTCAGCGCCTTTTTTATTTATCGAGTCGTCCCCAAATAAATATTCTTTTAAAGGGATAAAAGAACGGTCGCTCGTCAGGAAGAATTTTAAAAAGCCGTTCGCGGAATTCATTTAAGAATTTATCATAGTCCTGTTCAGAAAGTCGGCTTTGAAAATGAGTGAGCATAGAGCCTTTCACCCATTCCACGACTTGTTCGCGCGATTCAAGCGTGTGTCCGTACACTTTCACAAAAACATTCTGTTCTTTAAATCCAAGTTTAAAGAGCAGGCGCGCATAGTCTTCCGGTGCGAGCATGACGTCAAACTTGTTATAAGTTTGTCCTTTTAGAAGATGAGACCATTCAGGTTCTTCGCTCAGGCTCTTGGCTAAAACGTGAGTGGGGTAGTCGTGGTTCATTGGCATTTGTACGGCGATCTGGCCACCGGTCTTTAGCGCACCTCTGATTTTATTAAAAATCTCAACGTGATCGCTGCACCATTGAATGGCGGCATTAGAGATCACGAGATCATAAGTGTTGTTAGGTTTCCAGTTTTCAATATTTCCCTGCACGAAAGAAAGGCCGGGTCTAGAAAACCTTTTTGCTTTTTCTAACATTGCATCAGACAACTCAAAGCCCACCGTCGCACGCGGCTTAAAGGTGTCATGCATAAGGCTTGTGAGTTCACCGGTTCCGGAGCCGAGATCAATCACATTCCCCTCAGAAAAAGGCTGTACTAAATCAAGAAGATCTAAGAAGGGTTGGGATCTTTCATTTTTGAATTTTTCGTATTGAGAGGGATTCCAACTGTCTTTTTTCATAGAAGCCTCCTACGTTCACAGTAGGCCTGCGGCGAACGCTTGTACAGTTAGATTCCGCTTTAACGCAGATGTTGTCGGATTTTAACTTGCGATAATTCTTTTATAGGAGGGCTCGGCCTTCTTGCGGAGCGCCTTTAAGTCCCTGTCCAGTTTTTTATGAGAGCCTACACTTTTTTTAAGGCTTTCAAGATCATGAGTGCGCCCCAAACTTTTTTGCAGGGCCTTGAGTGTGGGCGCTTGAATACCAAGAAATTCCAATCGATAAATCATCTTTTTTGTTTCAATGCGGATCTCATGCAAATCCTTTTTTCCCTCAGGCATTTGCTGGGGCCATTTTCTTATTCCTTTTTTTATTTGTACAACCAGATCTTTTTTGGGAAGAGAAATTCCGTGAATTTTTGCAAGAAAGCCTTCCAGATTTTTTTGAAGTTTGCCGTAAAAGGACTTGTCTAAAAATTTTTGCAGGTCTTGCAGTTCTTTTTTTAAAGATTTTTCTGAGTTCTTGTCCTTCAAATTATAAGTTTTGGTGTCTTTGAGTAAAACATCCAACTCTCGACAGGTGCCCAGTTTTTTTCCTAAAATGCGCAACTCTTTTTTAAGACCTTTAGGAATGGCGTTTTTTGAAACTCGTTCCACAATCCAAAGAGCGGCGCGGAACTTTCGGGAAAGAATTCGCAATTCATGAATGTCTTTGGACTTAGGATCTTTGGCCACTTTTTTGACTAAAATAGAAAACTCTTGAATATTCGCTTTGAGCTGACGTTCGGATTCAGTCATGGTCATCCCTGGTGATTTCTATAAATTTAAAAAATCCCAGAATCCTCGTCTAGATATGCTGCGAATTACACAGAGCTGCTAGTTAGCATTTATTCAAGATAGCGGGGTGCTTGATCGTGGAGTTCGGCAAGAACCTTTGTCATAAGACGGGAATAGTAAGGTTGCTCAAAATAATGGAGTGTCACCGGACGCTTGTACTTGTTGTAGCCCGAAAGAATGCGTATGTGTTTGTTATCACCAATAAGGTGACGGCTCATCACGGCCCGGCCCAGTCCTAATTGGACTCCATCAATAATTCCATAAACGTCGCCCATAAAAGATCTGCGAATATTTTTCGGTGCCCGAGGTTGTTGCCTAAAGAACTCTTCAGTGGCGTTGTCCAGAGGCCCATGATCTAAATACAGGTCATGAGGTGTTTCATGCTTGGCGCTTTCGATAACGACAAACTCTTCAAAGCCAAGACGGGCTTCCGCAACACCTTTTTTATTCCATTGATAGTCCATGATAATCAAATCCGCGCGAGCAGTATTAAGAATCTCTGGAAGTTGAAACATTTCGTAAGATTGAAAATCAATGTGCACTTTGGGATTCTTTCTTAAAAAACCAGCAAGCGCGGGAATAATCACGGATCGCAAAACGGAAGAATATCCGGCAAGACGAAAGCTTCCCGCCAGCTCTTCTTTGCTTCCTTTAAACTCTGTGAGAAGCTCTTCTTCCATCTTTTGATTGAGACTTGCAAAGCGCAACAGGCGTTCTCCAGCTTCCGTCAGTTTAAGACCTCGGGGTTCCCGAATAAAAAGCGTGACCTCGAGTTCACTTTCCAAAAGAGCAATTCTTTGCGATAACGCCGACTGAGTGAGCCCCAACTCTTTGGCGGCCTGGGTGATGTTCAGATTTGACGCTGTTTGGGTAAAGGCTTGAAGTCCTAAATTTGATATTTTCATGAGTAATTAAATATTCTAATGGATACATAAAAACAATGAATTTTAATTATTTCTCCTAAAGGTGTACTTAAACCCTACGACGTCGCTAATGACGTCGCAACAAGGGAGAAAGAAATGAAAAAATGGATGTTGGCCTTGGCTTTTTTATGTGGAACTTCACAGGCCTTGGCTTTTAATACGTGGGAATTAAACTGCGTCAATGACCAGAACCAATCTTTAAAAATCATTCATGTCGATCTTTTTCAAAAGCTTGATATGGATCAAAACGTGACCGCGCAACTAATAACCGGTGAATTTGCCTCTGAGTTTAAAGGCGTAAAGAATGATCTTGGTTATTTCTTGTCTTCGGAAGCGGGTGATCCAGTGTCTTTGCAAGTCGTAAAAGCAACGAATCACGGCGGACGATGTGGACGCTGCGGTGATGATTGGGGTGCGAGGTATTACGCGAAACTTAAAGTGGACATTCAAGAGTATAATTTCACATGTCACGAATAAAATGCTTCTCCGCTCAATTGCTGTTTATTACAGGCCTTCTCACTGCAGGAGGCCTGATTGCAACCGTCAATGACACGAAGCCCGTCGCTATTGAATCAGAAGAGTCCAAGACGAAAGATCTGACATCGGTCTTTAATGAAATCCGTTGGATTCCCGGTAAAGATCAAGATGTGTGGATGATGAATCAAAGTCATTTCGGCCGCCATCCCGGAGCCGACAAATGGGAGCGTCTTGCGATTGTGATCGATAAAACTCAAAAGCCGATGGTGGCAAGATACTATCAACTAGAGCCGGGTGCCTTGGTTTGGGAAAAGGATCTCCCTCAAAAAAGAGTGGAATATCGCGCAAGCTGTTTTATCTGTCACAACAACGGACCTAGGGCTTTACGACCTTTAAGTGAAAGCACCGAGGCGTCGTTAAAGTGGCCGGACAGATTAAAAATTCAATTGTGGAATTTGCGTATAAAAACTTACGGACGGATTCGTTATTCACCTGAACATGATCAGGAGGATTCGAGTCTGCGGATACCGTTTGGGTATCACACCAAAGAGGATCGTGACGAGCTTAAAGTTAAGACGTGCATCTACTGCCACAATGAAAGCGGGTTTCTGGCGCGTGGATTTTTGCAGCGTCAACAGACAGGGACCATTGCCTCTTTAGTCCAAAGAGGCGAAATGCCTCCTCCGGGATTTTCCTTGTCAGAAAAGGAAAAATACGAACTGCAAGATTTCTTGCGAGGATTTTAGTTCTTGCAATTGTAAGTCGTTCCTAAATGCAAGTGTTTGCGGTGATCTTTGTTCGTCCAGTTGATGGTGGTCGCCGCCACCGTATTACCGCAGTGTCTTTTCACAGCCGCTTCCCAGCCCGCCATAAGCTTAAGGAAAAATGCACGCTCTGAAGATTTCTCGGAAGCCACGGCTTTTGAGTATTGATAGCTTTTGCCGTCAACAATCACTTCGGCCACGTCGATGGCGCGACCTGTGTTATGCAGACTTTTTTTAGCCTGGTGACGGGCATCTCCCATAATACCTTTGTGAACCAGAATGACTTTGCTTCCGCCAACAATGCTTAAAAGATCTTTTTGCATCACGTTCATAAGGCTTGGGTGAATCGGACGGGCAGAGCATTTTCCACCGACGACATAACGTCCAATAATACTTCCTTTGCACTCGTTCCACACTGTCAAAGTGGAAAGAGAAATGCCGCCTCCACCATTTTTAGCTGCGAGCCGCAGGTAATCAGAAGGGAAGTAATAGTTGGGAATAAGGACATAGGCCGCTGTTTCTAGGTTCTCCGCCAAAGCTCCGTCTGCCGTCATAAAATCGATATCTGGATTTTCTTGATCGACAGTGATGATCTCATCGGTTTCAGGGTTTCTAAGAGTGATTCTTTTCAGTGGCAATGTTCCCGGAACAATGCGCGCTTGAATGTATTCAGCCTGAGGAGTGATATCTTCAGGAAGAGTGTCATTTTCAATAGATGCGTTTACACAGCCTTCACCGATACATAGAGTTTGGTAGCCCAAAGACTCATCGTCGTGGCTATGCCCCAAGCTTGCGACAGCATTTTTTGTTAAAACCAAGGCAAAGAAGAAAACGATCACTCGTTTCATGAGGCAGACCTCCTACGTTCCCGAAATTCACGAAAGGGTCCTGTTGCGAGATTTATTCCAGCCCAAGCCCCGTTAAAGACGTTCTGAGAGAGAAAAATCGTCTAGGTTTTTGCTTTGGTGGCAGAATTCGCGCTTAAGGTCCCTAGGAGAACCTCCGTAATCCATGAAAGTTATGGAAACAGGTTCGGAACTAGAGCGTACAAAGTTGGTTGTTTGTAGGAAAGGCTTCCTCTACCATTAAAGGCATGTACGAAACAAAGAGCTTTTACGAATACGATGATTACAGAACTTTGCTAAAAGAAAAGTTTGAGTATTTAAAATCAACGACAAAAAAACTTTCTTTAGAGTATCTGGCAAAAAAAATCGGAATCTCTAAATCATTTTTAAAAATGGTTTTGGATGGGGATCGCCATATTTCTCTCGATAAGCTGGCGGCCGTGGCAGAGACTTTTGAGATGAAGCGTGATGAAAAGAATTATTTTATTTTTCTCGCGTGTCGAAACTCCGTGGACGACAAAGAAATGGGAACTTTTTTTGATGGTATCCTAAAAACTCTTGCGACCCGCAAAGGTTCTTATTTTCCAAATGTCGAGGAACTTCGCGTGAGCAACGCGGTTTTTAATAGTTCTCTCAGCATGACGATGCAGAACATGCGTCAATTGGAGGGATATCAGGAAGATCCGGCTTGGATCAAAAAATATCTTAAAGACCCAAAGGTGACCCTTAAGGATATTGAGCAGGTTTTAGAAACCTTTAAAAAAAACGATATTGCGCCTGGATCTGTGGATGCCGTTCTTTCTCCGACGGATGACTTTACCGTTGCCCGGGTGGGATTAAGACTTGCGGCTGACGTCGTTGCGGATCCACATAAATTTAAGCCCATGAAATATTATATGTGCGCGTACAGGTTTGATGAAGAAAAACAAAAGAAAGCTTTTCAACTTTTCACGGAATTTCATGAGAAACTTCGTCAGATGAATGACGAATGTAAGAAAGCGACGATGGTCGTCTTTGTCTCTGACAATATTTTCACCGTAGCGGATACGGAGCCTTAATTATGAAAAAGCCTCTTTCTGGAAAAATTGCATTGGTTGCGGGGGCAACACGAGGCGCAGGAAGGGGTATCGCCAATCAGCTGGGCGCTGCGGGAGCCACCGTTTATTGCACAGGTCGCTCAACACGCACCTCTCGTTCGGAAATGAATCGTCCAGAAACTATCGAAGAAACGGCGGAGCTTGTGACTCAAGCAGGTGGACAAGGGATAGCTGTGAAAGTGGATCACCTTATTCCCGAAGAAGTGAAAGCACTTGTTCAACGTATAGAAAAAGAACAGGGCGCTTTGCATATTCTTGTGAATGACATCTGGGGCGCCACAAAAATGGAGTGGGGAAAAACTGTTTGGGAGTCCGATCTGGATTATGGACTTCGCACTTTGCGTTTAGCCATTGATACACACGCCATCACCAGTCATTTCGCTTTGCCACTGATGATTAAAAATCCAGGAGCCCTTGTTGTTGAAATCACCGACGGCACTAAAGAGTATAACGACGAAAATTATCGCGTTTCTTTTTTCTATGATCTCGCGAAAGCCGCTAATTTGCGCATGGGATTTTCTTTAGGTCATGAATTGAAAAAATATGGGGGAACTGCGGTTGTTCTTTCACCGGGATGGTTAAGATCTGAAGAGATGTTAGAGATTTATCAGGTGAAGGAGTCAAACTGGAGAGACGCCACAAAAAAACAACCTCACTTCGCGATTTCCGAATCTCCTCACTATGTGGGCCGCGCGGTTGTGGCATTGGCCCAAGATCCGCAAGTTGCCCGCTGGAATGGCCAAAGTCTTTCTTGCGGACAACTAGCCAAAGTCTATGGTTTTACCGATCTTGATGGCAGCCAACCGGATGCCTGGAAATATATTGTCGAAGTCCAAGAGGCGGGGAAACCCGCAGATACAACGGGCTATCGTTAATCCTCAGCTCCACGAATCGTGAAAAGGACTTTGCCTAGGATTTTACCGTTGTTGGCGATAACAAGTTCGTGGCGACCGGTTTCGGGCTGAGGAATTTTAAAAGGACTGATGGCCTCTCCTAAGTTTTTTCCATCCCAAAGCAGTTGGCTTTTTGACGGCACATCACCTTTAAAGCGAATGAAGAGAGCTACATGTTCCTGATCGATGTGAGGATCTTTAACTAAGACAGATCCTTCGGCGGGGAAAATAAATTGCACGCGCTTTTGCAGAGCGGTCTCAATCACGTTTTGCTGAGGTTCTGTGCCTTGAATAAAATATTCCTTGTGAGGATGAAGCGCCCACTCGTGTCGCACTTCTTTTTCAACAACGTGAGCGGGAGGGGCCGGAGCGGAACTTCGTTTGTCTCTGTGAAGTTCACTCATGATTTCATACCAGGACGGTCCCACTCCGGAAACGCCACTGACTTTGTTCATCGCTTCCGCATTAAAATTTCCGGCCCAAACACCGACGGTATAATGCTCGCTATAACCAAGGCACCAGTTGTCGCGGTAGTCTTTGCTTGTTCCTGTTTTCACCGCGGTCCAAAAAGGAGTTTCCAAAGGATTGTCCCAACCAAAACCAATGGAGCGAGCATCGGGATCGGATAAAATAGAACCAATGATGTAAGTGGCTTCCGGCGAAAGAGTCCGTTGTGTTGTAGAAGCCTTTTTCGAATCGGCTTCGGTAAATCTTAAAGGAGACCAGACTCCGCCATTTGCGAGCATACGATAAGCATTGGCCAGTTCATCAAGACGCACTTCCACGGCACCCAAGGCCATCGAAACACCGTAATAGTCAGGCTCTTGTAAATTCGAAAATTGCAGGGACTGCAAAGTGCTGTAAGTTTCGTGAAGCCCTAAGATTGTCACGGCTTTCACTGCCGGCACATTCAAAGAAGACGCCAAGGCTTCACGCACGGCCACCGGCCCATAAAAATGTTTGTCGTAATTAGAAGGACGGTAAACATCACCACCCCAGGAAATTGCCGTGGGATCGTCCAACAAAATAGAAGCCGCCGTCAGCGTTTTTGTTTCAATCGCTTTTCCATAGATAAATGGTTTTAAGCTAGATCCCGCTTGACGGTACGACATCACACCATCGACATACGGGTTTTCAGAAGAAGACACTGTTCCGACATAGGCCAAAACATTCCCTGTATGATTGTCGATAACAATTGCCGCCGTGTCGCGCACGTTGGAGTTTTTCAATCGATAAATATTTTTTTCTAAGATCGCCGTGACTTTTCTTTGCAGGTCTCCATCAAGAGTGGACGTCAAAAATGTGTCATTTGAATTTTTAAACAGGCGACGAGCCAGGTGAGGAGCCAAGGAGGGACTTGCTGGCATAGACGGAGGATTTTTAAAGAACTGATCCACGGAGGCAAGAATGTTTAAACAAGAGGAGCCTTTGTGAAAAGCACTTCTTTGATACAGAGCACAGACTTTGTTTTTTAAATGGTCCGCGCGTTGATTCGGAGAAGAAATCAAGGAAGCAATCATAAAAGACTCCGCCGGATCGAGGGCCAACGGATCTTTATTCAAATAAGCGGCGCTAAATGCGGGAACACCCTGAAATTCTCCGCGGAGATGAATAAGGTTGAAGTAGGCTTCAAGAATTTCATCCTTACTCCATTTAAGTTCAATAAAAAAAGCGCGAGCTATTTGCAGGAGCTTGTGAGAAATCGAACCTTTTTTAATCGAATGATTATTAAGCAAAACATCTTCTTGAATTAAATCACTGAGCTGCATGGTGATGGTGCTGGCACCTTGTAAACGGGAGCCTTTAAGATTTGCTAATAGAGCTCGTGCGAATCCCAGTGGATCAAAGCCCAAGTGATATGGAAATCTTTGATCCTCTGCCAAAATCACGGCGTGTTGCAGACTTTGCGGAAATCTTTTAAGAGGCTGCCACGCCCATCGGCGCTTTTTAAAATCCGTGCGCAGCGTTTGCAAGGACTCGCCGGTTGAAGAAAGTAAAACACGATCTGAACCCAAAGACATTTTCATCACGTCGTTTTTGCTCGGCGTACGAAACCACGTGAACGTGACGAAAATGCAAGATCCAAGAATGAATGAGAGAAGTCTCTTTGTGTTCTTCTGCATAGGTGGCGCAACTTAACTCAATTCAAAAAAATTGCTAGAGATTTCGAGTGTTATGCAGATGCGTGAAAAATTTTTGCCGCACTTTGCGGGAATATAATCCTCCGATCTATTGATGAAGGCCTGCTCGCTTGTTACAACGCCGAAGAATCGAAATAAAAAAAGAGCGAGGAAACTATGAAGCACGTGATCTTAAGTTTAAGTGTCCTTTTGTTTTTTCCGTTTATTGCAAATTCGAAAGAACAAATCAAAGATTTCAATGGAGTAATTCCTGAACCGATCAACAAAGTCGATGAACCTCTTTCTCAGTTGAGAATTAAATTTCCGTCGACCATTGATAAAAGTAAAAACGGTGAAAAAGAAATTTTCAAAGTGACTTGCTCTCCCGTCATGGAAGGCTATTCAAGCTGGGCCGACAACGACACGATGTGGACTTATAACTTTAAGGCTTCCGACGACGAGGACTCTTCAGGCGAAACGGCGGGCGGCACGAAATGCGATATCGTCCAGCTTGAAGACGTCACCGCCAACAGTGGAACTATTTGGAAAGCCGGAACGATTCATTATTCAGTGACTGTCAGTGGTCCAAACGTTAAAGAAGTTTATGCCGCGCGAGGATTTCAAGGAACGCTTCGTGAAAAAGAAGCGGTGATACTTCTGGTTTTTGACGGTCCCGTGGATCGAACGAAATTTTTTGCAGAACAAAATGGATATTTAAACTATTTAAGCTCTAATGCTCCTAGTGAGAAGATCCCCCTGGTTCCGGTACCTCCCGATCAGGTTGAAAAGATATTTTCTTACTTTAGCAGTTACCGCTATATGGGCATCGAGTTTAAGTCCAAAAATTGGATCTTGGCGACCGTTCATCAGAATCTCATCCCTGGGGCTCAAGTCGGATTGACAGTTGAAAATCAGGCCAGCAGTGAAAACAGCGATGTTCGTTCCGAAAAGAAGTTCACTAGAGAATTCTCCGTTCGCAGTGAATTTCAAGCAAAGATCCAATGTGCAAACCCGAGTGCTAAAAATGCGACCTGTTTGCCAAAATCTCCGATCACGGTCGCCATGAACGGTCATGCGAAATGGCTCGACGTCAAAGAATCGTACATCGAATATGTTCCCTATAAATCAAAAGACGGAAAGTTAGTGCGAAGTTATCCTGAATTAAATCAAGAAGTGGGGCTCTGGGACAGCATCTGGGATATTTTGGCCGAATACTTTCCGTTTCTCGCAAAATACAGCGACACCATCGTGGACTCCGTTGTTTTCAACGTGAATATTGAACCTGAAACGCAGGCCAAGGTTGTGCTGCCTCAAGGTCTTAAAGATATCGACAATCGACGTCTTTCAAATGCCATTGCCGAATTTCATATCCGCATTGGAACTATGAGTGAAGTGATTCATGTTCCTCAGGCAGTTTCGTTCTTTGAGAAAAACGTACCGAATGTCTATTTGCCTGTGGGTATTGTGAATTTAAACCAAAAAATCTCTATTCGTAAAACAGGTAAGGACGCGAAACTGTGGGAGCCGATCCAGGACGTTTCGGAGATGATCCGAGTTATCCGCGCTTACGAAACTCGCGGTGCTTATAGATCAACACCGAACTACGTCAGCCCCATGGAGACGTTGGGTGTCGCGAACACAGTTGTAAATCAACAGCTCTCTGGTGAAAAAAATCGTCCTCTCTATTTACAATTTCCTTTTGCCGAATCTGGTAAAGTTCCGCAAAGTGGTTTTTATCCGATTGAAATTTCAAGCCCGACGTTTGAGGCTGGTCATTCGGATTCTGAAGAAGACCGCTACTACAATCCCAAATACGTTCTTGCCCAAGTCACGGACCTTGCCGTTCATCTAAAAAAAGGAACAACGAGGAATCTTGTTTGGGTGACAAGACTTTCTAACGCGGAACCCGTTGCCGGAGCTGACGTTGAAATTTACAACTGTCTTGGTGAAAAGGTGAAATCCCTTAAAACAGATGGCTCAGGCCTTGTGAGTTTCGTCAAAGAAGAATGGGCTGCAAATTGCAACTCTCCTGAATCTATTTACTCACCTTATTTGGAAAAAGACGGCTTCTATATTGTAGCAAAAATCGCTGACGACATCACTCTTTCCCATTCTTCATGGGCCAGTCCCAACACCTATGCATTGGCAGCCCCGGGAATTGATTGGTACTACAGTGACATCACTGAAAACCAACCGCATTTTCACAGCGTGATCGGTGTGAACTTAGTAAAACCGGGTCAAGAAGTTCCTATTGAACTTATTGCCAAAATTCCTCAGGCAAAAGGCTTTAGTGAGGTCGCCGAAAGTCAGCTTCCCACGCTGGCGCGAATTTCAAGTGCAGAAGAAAGAGATGTTTACTATGAACTTCCTCTAACTTGGAAAAATGGTGTGGCGAATATTGTTTGGAGTGTTCCAAATGATTCTTCGGTCAAACTTGGCCGCTACTACGTAAAACTTCTTGGCAATAATGCTGAGAACGTGAGTCTGGCTTCGGGTGATATTGAAGTTGCTGAGTTTAAAATCCGGTTGATGTCAGGCATTATGTCTTTCCCAACGCAAGCTTTGGTTAAGCCGGACTCAATTCCAGTTAATTCTGTCATTCGCTACGCCAACGGTGTCGGCGCAAAAAATCTGCCTTCAGATATTTCCTACTATTTTGAATCGACTTCGATTGCCAATAAGAACCTTAGCGAATTCACCTTCGGAAATGGTCCCGTTAAGTTAAGCGAAGATGAAAGCAGTGGAGACACAGACCCATTACCTACCTACAGTCGTCCGGCCACCATTCCAAACCTAAAAACCGGGGACGACGGTTCTTTGACGAAAGATATCGCTAAAGAAACTCTCAGTGACGGACGCTCTATCGCTGAAGTTTTAAAAACAGTGGAGCGCCCAAAAAAACTTGTGGTTCGTGTGCGCTACAAAGATCAAATGGGCGAATATCAAACTCTTTCCCAGGCTAAAGACATTTTTAACTCTCAAGAGTACGTCGGGACTCACTTGGTTTCCGGAGATCGCAGTGAAGCGCGCCTTCGTGCGGCGGTGATGGATGTGAATCAAAAAAACATCACGGATCTCAAAAATCTTGAGTTTAAGATCCTGCGAGTCGAAACCAAAGTGATCGGCGAAGAACTCTATGGCGGACTGATTAAAAATACTCTTGAGCGAGAATTAAAATCTGTTCGTTGGACAAATTCATGCACAATGCAAAAACAAGTGGCTACTTGCCGAATCGGTTCTTTGAAAGCGGGGAACTATGCTTTGGAAGTCAAAACAAAAACATCACAGCAAATCGCCCATGTGTTCTTTAAAATCGGCAGCGACGGAAAAGTTTACGGCGCTGGTGATTACTATAACTTCGGCGATGGCGAAGCGAACAAACAGCTTCCTCTGGCATTGAACAAAAAACAATACAAAGACGGTGACCGTGCGGTTGTCAGCTTCTCTAGTCCATTTAAAACCTGCCGCGCTCTTGTCACAACCGAACGCAGTGACGTGATGGAAGCGGCTGTCGTTGCAAACGCATGCGAAAAAGGTCGTGTCGAAGTTCCAGTCAAAGCGACCCAAGCTCCGAATACGTTCTTGTCGGTGTACGCGATCACCGGAAGAGCGCAAGCAACAGCTCTAAAACCAGGAGAAATGGATTTAGGTCGTCCCACGTATCGTCTTGGTTTTGCCAATATGAAAGTCAACTGGAGTCATTTCCAATCCAAAGTGAC
>NZ_CAMLDV010000026.1 GCF_946478835.1 uncultured Bdellovibrio sp.
ACCGACACTGAAGGTCCAATTGTTTTCACTCTTCGTCACATACCAGATTTGTCCTGCGACACCTTTGCGATCAACGACACCGGTGTTGCCTTCATAGATGATACTGACAGAGTAGGCGATATTTGGAGTCGCTAACTTTTGTACTTCGACTTGAAATCCGCGAACCATATCGGCACCACCGCGAGTGGTGTGAGAGTTTCCGCCCCACATACTGGCTTCGATATTTTTGCGAATGATGTCTTCACGGGCATCCCTGAAATTATAACCAACACCGACAAAAAGAGTGTCGGTGTTCACAGAGCCGGGAACTTGTGCATGGGTGTACTGTGCACGCAAATCAAAGTTAGATCCGTAAACGCGATAAAGAACCGCAATGGCCGCCATGGCCCCGAATTTTTTGTCGTTAAGCTGTTCACCATTCACGGTTGTCGTGTTCATCGAGTAGTAAGGACCGACACCAGCCTGAATGGAAAGATCTTTTGTGATCGGCTGATTGTACCAACCCATCACCGCAAAACCGTCGCGATGATTGTTTTGAGGAGTGCCTTCATTGTAGTACATCACGCCGACGCGGGAGTTTTGGCCGGTTTTGTATTCATAGCCATACTGACCGCCTTGATAGCCTGTTGAGTTGCCATCAGAGGCGCGACCGACACCACCCATGCCATAGACATTGCCGTCGTTAGCCACCGCACTAAATCCCATGAGCATCGCCAAAGTGAAGGCCATTTTCTTCATCGCGAATTCCTTTTTGAAAAAGTAGACGAGGCTCAAGAAGCAAGCTCTGTGCTGAGTTTCGAACACCCTAAAACGAAAGAAACGGGGAATGAAAATTACAGTGGCAACAGAAAGCGCAAATTTGCGAGTTCTGCATAGTTCTTAAACGAAGAACCGTTTTTCAGTAGATTTTCATTTGCAGGGAATCAAGCCGCCTTTAAATGCATTTAATACATTTTAGGCCACAAATATTGAGTTTTTAAAGATCCAACCCTATAACTGCGTCTGAAGCGAAGCCTATGAAATTACCGAGAAATTCTTTAAACATAAATAAAACAATTCTTCTCTCTGCCTTACTGCACGGAGGAGCATTCGTATTGGGTCTTTCGCTGGCTGCTCCAGAAATAGTTCCATTACCAGTAGGTGTGGAACTCATGTACGGCGACGGAGGCCAAGAGCAAGCACCAAAAATCGAAGCAGCCAAGCCGGTAAAAATAAAAACAGCGGTGGTTGCTGACGACTCCGATGCACCAGCATTGAAAAACGAAAAAGTAGAAACCACACAAGAGCCCCAACAAGCTTCCACAGGAAAAACAATGGGCTCAGTAGCAGGCACTTCAGAAAAAGGCGCCTTAGAAGGCCGCGAAGGTGTTGCCAACGGCACTGAAGTTTCTCCGGAGGAAAGATACCTCTACGAAATCAAAAAGCTACTAGAGCGCCGCAAACGCTATCCAGTGATGGCCAAAAAAATGGGCCACACAGGAAAAGTAACAATGCGATTTACTTTAGCTGCTGACGGTTCACTGCAGGAAAGCGAAGTCGTAGAAAAAACTCCTTATGATTCCTTGAACAAAGCCGCCCACGAACTGGTAAAAGGCATCGACAAAATGAAACCATTCCCCCAAGAAATCCAAAAAACATCTTGGGTCATCACAGTTCCCATTGAATATTCTCTGAACTAAATTTTCAAACGAAGCTCGCGCCAGAAAAATGCACGAGGCCTCGTCTTTCAAATCCTCGCTCGAAGCAATCGGCAATTACTTCGTGATGCCCTGAAAGTTAGTACAGTAATAAACGTAGAAAGTTCGGGCGTGAATCCCATGACGGAATGTTTTCATTTCTTCTTTTTGGCAAGAATCCCACTTGGCCCATTCCATCGGATCGGCCGGATATTTTTCTGTGCTCACAAAGATCGCATCTTGTCCTTTGAGATTGTTCATCTCTTCCGGTGATTGCATCACAGTGTAGTTGCTGACAGTAGAACTCAGCATATAGACTTTTTGCTTCGTGCCCCAAGTAACCTGTGCCGTGTTTTCATAACGGTGAGCTGCAATAAACGGCTTTCTTCCGCTCTCAGCGTGAATTTCTCTTTGGCGGCGATTCACGTAGCGGCCTAGATCTTCCCAGCCTGTGAATTCGTTGCTGAAATCGTAAGTGGTTTTCCATTCGCCGTTCGGGTTAAAAAGTTTGTAGGCTTTTGGAATCCATGGATACACGAACGGAGTGTAACTGATAAGTCCCAACACGATGAAGAATCCGGCAATACCCCACGTATAGATTTTGTTTCTTGGTTTGACGATTTTGCGACGGCCCCAGTAAAGACCTTGAGACCAGATGGCCCCAGCACCGATCAACAGCAGTGTGTAAGCAGCCCCACTCCAGTGCGGTTTGTAGTCAGCAAACAACGGTTGCGGATAGAAGACGGCAATCGAGGGCACTGTCAGGCAGAATAAAAATCTCCAGCGCGCTTCTTTGATTTTTACAATTGACGTAATGAATGCCAAGACAATCATCACGTACAAGAACGGTGTTGTGAACAGCAATTGAGCGCCAAAGAACACGAACCAACGTGATAAATTGAAATGCTCGCCCGTATGACGATCGTGGAATTGATACTTAAATCCGGGCCACTCGTGAACTTGATTCCACCAGAAGATCGGTGTGCACAAGACAGTTGCGATTAAGAAACCCACCCACGGCCACGGTGTTAGTAAATCCTTGCGACGATTCGGAGTGGCTAAAAGATAAAGTCCAAACCCCGGTGCTAACAAAGCGATGATGAATTTGGAATTAAGTCCCAGGCCCATCAAAACGCCGAGCCATAGCCATGTTTTTTTCACGCTCCAACGTTTGTCATCTTCGCGCACGCCTTGCCAGAAGACCCAGGAAGCCGCCACCCAGCAAAACATAAACGGTGGCTCTGGTGAGGCGACATAACCACCGAAACCCCAAAACGGAGACCACAACAAAATCACGCCGACAAAAATCGCGGCCCATTCGTCGAACAAATCTTTGGTGAGCTTATAAAGTAAAACAACTGTTCCGACAAAACACAGAAAGCCGGGAAGGCGAACTCCTAAATACGTATCACCCAAAAGACTTGTTGTGATGGCTTCAAGCCACGCAATCATGCCGGGGTGATCGAAGTAAGAAAGCTGCAACCATTTTGACCAAGACCAGTGATACGCTTCATCGTCGATCAAACCAATGTTTAACGAGAAAAAAGCTCGAAATAGCAGTGTAAGAATGAAGAGAATTGTGACTTTCTGCGCTGTACTTTGCTGCTTCCAAAATTCACGAATCACGGGTGTTTTCCTTGTGAGAGATGTCAGAGATCAGTCCTATTATTTCATGGCGCGCAAGGCAACATCTTTCTTGCCTAGAGCAGAGGCTCAATGCGAATCTGCTCAGATGAAATGGACCCTCATTGCGACCACAGGATTGCTGCTTTTTTCGGGCTGTCAAAGCTATCGTTATTACGATCCGAAAAAGCCTCATCGTGGCGAAAATCGTTTTTATAATAACTACGATAATTCTCCCAAAGCGAACTTTTGGAAGTGGCAGTGGGCGCGCCTGACAGACTCAAAGCCCCCAGAGTCGCCATTTCAGCCCGTCGTTGTAAAAACGGATACAAATTATCTTCGCAACAATCGCAGCGAAAACACTTTGACGTGGGTGGGACATGCGACGTCGCTTTTGCAAATTGAAGGCGTCAATATTTTAATGGACCCGGTGTTCTCTGAGCGTGTGTCTCCGGTGAGTTTTCTGGGGCCCAAACGTCTCACGTCATTGCCTTTTGAAATTGCCGATCTTCCCGCAATTGATGTCGTCGTGATTTCTCACGCGCATTACGACCACTTGGATCTTCCAACATTGCGCGAACTTGCAAAGCGAGATGGGAAAACTTTATTTCTTGTGCCTTTAGGTGATGAAGCGCTTTTGAATTCGGAAGGAATTAAAAACGTCAAAGAAGTGGACTGGTGGGATCAGTTTGCGTTCAAAAACCTGACACTGACATTCACGCCTGCCCAGCACTGGAGTCAGCGGAGTCTTTTTGACACGAACAAAACTCTTTGGGGCGGTTGGCACATACAAGGAAAAAATCTCAAAGCTCTTTACACGGGCGATACGGGATACTCGCAAGACTTTGCTGATATTCGCAAAAAATTAGGAGCCGTGGACCTAGCACTCATTCCCATCGGAGCTTACGAGCCTCGTTGGTTTATGAAAAAGCAACACGTCGATCCCGAAGAAGCCGTAAAAATTCATAAAGATTTAGAATCCAAACTTTCCATCGGCGTTCATTGGGGCACATTCCGTTTATCCGACGAAGCGATGGCAGCACCGCCAGAAGATTTGAAAAAAGCTTTAGAAAAAGAAAATCTCAGTGCCGAAGCTTTCCGTGTTTTAAAGCACGGTGAAATTTTGAAGTTAAATAATTAAAGAGGACTTATGCAAAAATTCCGCGTTGAAAAAGATCTTTTAGGTGAAAAAAATGTTCCCGCTGACGCCTACTACGGTGTGCATACCGTGCGCGCGATTGAAAACTTTCAGATTTCTGGAAAAACCATTGGCGACAGTGCGTTCTTCGTCCGTGGACTGGCGCTGGTAAAAAAAGCAACAGCCCTTGCCAATGGCGAACTTGGTACGATCCCGAAAGATATTGCACAATCCATTGTCGAAGCTTGCGACGTGATCTTACAAGATCCAAAAAAATGGGCTTCGCAATTTCCTTCCGACGTCTATCAAGGGGGAGCAGGAACTTCGGTCAATATGAATGCGAACGAAGTGATTGCCAATATCGCTTTGGAAAAACGTGGAATTCCAAAGGGCAGTTATTCTGTTATCAATCCCAACGATCACGTGAACAAATGCCAATCCACGAACGACGCTTATCCGACAGCATTTCGTGTGAGCCTTTATGAGCACATCAATGTCGCAGTTAAAGCTATTGATGAACTAGCAGTGACTTTTGAAAACAAAGGTAAAGAATTTAAGAACGTTCTTAAGATGGGTCGCACGCAATTGCAAGACGCGGTTCCGATGTCACTCGGCCAAGAGTTCAATGCTTTTGCAACACTTCTAAAAGAAGACAGTCGCCTTATTAAAAACGTTCAAAAGTTAATTCTTGAAGTAAACTTGGGTGCCACGGCTATCGGAACGGGCATCAATGCTCCTCCGGGCTATGCGCCTTTAGCGGTGCAAAAACTTGCCGAAGTCACAGGTTATCCTTTTGAGCAATCCGAAGATTTGATTGAGGCTACAAGTGACTGTGGCGCTTATATTATTATTTCTGGTGCGTTGAAACGTACGGCTGTGAAGCTTTCTAAAATTTGCAATGACTTGCGTTTACTAAGCTCAGGTCCTCGCGCGGGTCTTAAAGAAATCAATCTGCCAGAGATGCAAGCAGGTTCTTCCATCATGCCTGCCAAAGTAAATCCGGTGATTCCTGAAGTTGTGAATCAGGTCTCTTTTAAAATTATCGGAAACGATTTAGCCATCACCTTAGCGGCGGAGGCCGGGCAGTTGCAACTCAATGTGATGGAGCCAGTGATTGCTTCAAGCATGTTTGAATCTTTGGATCTTCTCACGCACGCGTGCACGACTTTGCAAAACAAATGCGTTAAAGGCATTACGGCCAACGTTGAGCGCTGTCGCGATTATGTGATGAATAGCATCGGTATCGTCACATTCCTTGATCCTTTGATCGGACATGAGGAGGGTGACAAGATTGGTAAAATTTGTGCAGAGACAGGAAGAAGTGTCGCTGACGTGGCTCTTGAAAGGGGCGTTGTCACTCAGGCGCAGCTCGATGAGATTTTCTCCATCGAGAACCTGCTCAATCCAAAATACATGGGAAAATTAAATAAATAATTATTCGCGGGGAGGCGGGCTGTCTCTCCAAAGAAATTGGGGGTTCGCAAAAATGACTCCCAAAAGACTTAACAGACAGCCAAGACCGGTCGCTTGTAGACGCAAAAGCGGTGTGTGAGTGTCACCGTGCTCAATGCTGGGAAGGTCTAGAATCAGCAGCAGCATGATAACGACCACGGCAGAGCCGAGCCAATAACTGCGACTTAAAGCCCAAGGACCCCAAAAGCTAATCACTGTTAAAACAAGAATCGCAAGCCACGGTGAGTGGATGGTAAGAATAAGTCCTTCGGCGACAAGAACACCAATCAAAGTTCCAAAAAATCTTTGCACGTTTCTGTAAATACTTTGTTTTGCATCAGGTCTCATGATGATGAGCACTGTACCGACCGCCCAATAGCCATGATCGATTTTGAAATAGTCGACAATAATTAAAGTTATTAAAACACTCAGGCTGTAACTAAACGCATACAGATGTCGACGTTTTTCTTGTATAAAGGACTCTTTAAGCTTGGTGCGGAGTCGTGCAAAAGGATTGGGATTGTGACGACGAAGAAAAACTAAGAGCGATAAGAAAAGCACAACACAGAGATATCCCAAGAACGCGTAAGCTAAAGCGGCACCAAAATATTTTTTAATCGCAACGGAATAAGCACCTGCTAAAATTTGGAACGTGCCAAAAAGAACGGCTCGCTCAAGCTCTGCTCCTTCGCCTCCCATGAGGCCCATCCAGTACGTGATCGCTAGTAGAATGGGAATCATCAAGGATCTGTGATCTCCGGTCAGAACACCGATAAGCAGTCCGCCTAATAAAAATAAAAATGTCAGTGTGATCACCCAAAGGCGATGTCCCAAGGTGCCCAAATGATCGTTGAGCACTAATAAAAATCCGACTAAAGCTCCAAAAATTGACAAAGGCAATTGTCCCAGAAGCACGCCTATCACCAGCGGAAAACCTGTCGCAAATGCACACACCACCATGCGTGGCCATGGAGAAGGAACAGGATTAATTTTAAGAGCCTCTTGGAGATGATGGCGTAAACCCATATGTTTGAGTATAATATGTGAGAGGTGTGAATATGAAAAAGAAAATCGTCGTAGAAGCTGTTGTCGACATTGTGTGCCCATGGTGTTTTGTCGGGAAGAAAAGCCTCTTAGATGCCGTCGCTCAAAGTCGCAGTGAATTTGACATTGAGGTGCGATTTCTGCCGTTTCAATTAGACGCCTCCACTCCACGCGAGGGAGTCTCCCGCTCTGAATACTTGAAAAAGAAGTTTGGCAGTGACAGCCGCTTTCAGGCAGCAGAAGAGATGGTGCAAAAAGCCGCGAAAGCCGCCGGCACAGAAATCCATTTTGAAAAGATGCACGTGCATATCAACACGTTTGATTGCCATCGTCTTATCTGGTGGGCGACCCAAGATGGAAAACAAGTCGAAGTCACAACAGCCATCTACGATGCTTACTTTGTGAAGGGTGAAGACCTTTCGAAAACTGAAAATCTAAAAGTTGCGATGAGTCGCGCCGGTTACGAACCGCAAAAGGTCGAAGAATTTTTAAAGAGTTCCCAAGGCATTCAAGAAGTGCAAAATCTCATTGAAGAGGCTTACAACTTAGGAGTCAGCGGCGTGCCGTTTTTTATTCTGAATCGGGAAATAGGAATTTCAGGAGCCCAGCCGAAAGAGATTTTCTTGCAGGCATTTCAGGAAACAGAAATTCATCAGGAGGATTGATCACTACGACTTCCATAGGTGCTGGGTGAGTTCCAAACCACTTTTGATGGAGAGTTTTAAACTCTCCATTTTTTTTAACGTCAGTAAACGCCTTTTGCCATTTCTCTACCGTTTCTTTTGATGTGCCCCGTGAGAAAGCGAAATAAAGAGAACTTTTTTTCAGAAGGGAAAAAGCTTTTTGCGCGGCATCTGTAGGATAGCCAGCTTCTTTCAAGAGTTCTTTTATTACCAAAGCATCTTCACAGATAAAATCCAAACGTCCTGCCATCAGCATCTTTAAATTGCTGAGAGGGGAGTTCACAGGAACTATTTTATTAAAATTATATTCTTCCAGAGTTTTTTGAAAGACGGTGCCACGATGAACTCCGACGGTGAATTTTTCCCGGATTTCATCTAACGTGTGAATTTCCGCGGGAAAAGAACGGCGCGTGTAGAGCGCGATTTCGCCGTTGGCAATCGGACCTAACAGAGTAAAAAGTTTTTCTCTTTCCGGAGTGCGGGTCATCGTGAAAAGAAGAACGTTGGGCTTTGTGTTAACCAGCTGATAACCACGAGGCCACGGTACGACTTCGATAGCGTCGTTTGAGTTCATGCGTTTTTGCAAAAGCTGCGTAAGTTCGACTGCCATGCCCTGAGGGGCGCCGGATTTTTCGTAGGTAACAGGAGGCCAGTTCTCCGTCAAAATTCTTAACCGGGAATTTTGTGCCGAAGAAATCTGAGCAAGTAGCATAAGAAAGACAAATAACAGAACTCGGGCCATAACATCATCTTAGCATAAAGAAGCGGGCTGAAATGTTACGACGGTGACAGCTTTGTCTTTACACAAGAACTTCCGTTCAAAGTCCTGCCGCATTTCCAAGAACAATAAGAATGATGAGGCTTCCGCCGACAAAGAGGGAAGTTAGGAATTGATTTCGGAACATGGTGATCCTCCAAGCCTTCAGTGCAATCATAATCCTTGAAGGAATCACTAGGGAGCTGTTTTTTAGAATAAAACTTTAGTTTCGTTTCTTACGGGCTTGATGGCGATGTTCTTCTTGCCAGCTTTTTCTTTCTGCCGCCGCTTGATCTTTGGCGATTTCAGCCTGAGGCAGGTGTTGCAAAGTCGCGCGCAATTGCGAGTGCAAAGGCAATAGCGAAGCCCCCGACATCAAAAGACCGTTATACTGTTTTGCAAAACTATTTGCATCGGTCGCATTTTGGTCAAACAAAAGTCTTTCGATTTCAGAGCGTGCTGTGCTGGCGTGTTGGTCTGTGATAAATTCGAGTTCCGTCATGATATCAATGTCGGCCATCAAAGAAGTCAATTCACGAAGCCAGACATATCTTTCTGCCGTCATCAAAACTTGAAACCACTCTGTTGGAGCTGCTTGATAACCCACCTCGCGGTCGAATTCTTCTTTAAGAGAATTGAGAACTTCTTTTTGCAGGGCCCAAAGGGCTTGACGAACTTGAAGGGCTTTAGAGTGGTGGGCGGATTGTTGGGACATCAGCGGGCTCCTGTTAATATGCAAAAGTAGATGTTAACGCATTTTTGAATGGAAAACATCTACTTTTGCCTGAGAAGCCCGGTGCTTTAAGTCAAACTATCTGCAACGTCTCCATTGAAGATGGTAGATCACGCCAGAAGTAATATCCGCGCTATCCACAGTCGCCAAAGTTTGCTCGCCGCGTGCATTTGTTTGCGCCATCATCGAAGTGTTTACGCGAAGGTTCACGCTCTCTCCGCAAGGAGTCCAAACAACCGCACTTGCAATAAGATTGTCAGTCAAAGTGTAAACATCGTTATAAGGTCCAACGAAAGTTCTTGAAACGCGAGGACCACGAGCACCAGCCCAGAAGTATTCAGCGTCAAAACGCGATTGTCCGCCACGAGGAACGGAGTTGAATCCGCGATAATCCACTTGGAATACAGACACGCTGTAACCTTGTGGCACTTTCACTGGAATAGAGATGTTACAAGACTTGCGATCCACACGACGTGCACCACCAGCTTCTGCAACATAGTTGTCAAAAAGGATGCTGAGTGCCGTTTGATCCGGACTCAAAGTGACACTCGCCGATCCCGCAGGACAGCCTGTACCACCGTAAGCTGGTTCGCCTAAGCTCACTTGAGCTTGTGCTTCAAGGCTCAAGGCCGACATCACACCAACAAGCATTAGTAATAGTTTAGATTTCATGGTTCCCCCTTTTGGTTTTTGTTTTTCCCTTAAATTGTTTTCTTAAATTTGAATTTTAGTTTTTATCGGCCACCTGGAAAACGTGGAGGTCTTCCTGGATTTGGATTCGGACCTGGGCGCGGATTGCCAGGCTCTTGCACGGGAGGACGTGAACCACCTGATGAAGGGGCACATTGTCTCCATGCAAGTTTGTATTTTTGCGATTGCACTTGGCCATCGATACTGTCCAAAGTGATTTGCGCTTGAACCAGTGACGACAAGTTCAGATTTCTTGCCATTAAGTATGTCGTGATAAAGAGCGATTGATTTTCTTGGTTGCTGCAAGGAGCCCAAGGTGCGACACGCGGATCAATGTCGTGATGAATGTAGTAGTTGTCGTTGTAAGGACCGCGGAACTCTTGCAAACGGAAGTTGTAAGTGCCGCCGTTTTCATAGCCTGGTCTTTCGTTGCGGGGCTTGCTGCCATCAAACGAGTAGAGAGCTTGATGCATCACAGTTGTGCCGACTTCAGAGTAGGCGTAACCGCGGTAATCCGCAGATAAAACCGCGAACGTCCAGCCGCGCGGAACAAAGAAATTCACTTTCAGTTCACAATTTAAACGAACAATCGGATTTTGCATTGTCGAGGCCGCAGAAAAATTATCAAGAAGAAGGGAAAAAGTCTGGCCATCAGGAGAAATCATCGCATTGTAAGATCCCGCCGGACAACCGCTCCCCACGGCTTGCAGGCTTTGAATTCGAACACCTGGAGGTGTTTGTGCTTGTGAATGTTGAGAGAGTACAAATAAAAGTAAACCAACCAATGGTGCGAAGCCTCGCCACATAATTCCCCCTTATAATCGCTCTTCCCCCGAAGAGCCGGTGACAATCGTCACCTGGTATCCCCTATAGCAAGGGGTGGGCCAGGAGGTTTGGGCGCAGGATGGCCCCGCTTCTTTCTGGAAGTGTTGCCAAAAATATGGTACTCCTAGGACTCTTGTGGAATAAAACAATGAAAATAAACTGGGCGCGTTTAAGAAAATGGATATTGCAAGCAGTGCTGTTCTTTTTTGTGAGCAGCATAGGCCTTGTTTTGCTTTATCGTTTCGTACCAGTTCCGTTAACACCACTCATGCTGATTCGCTCTGTTGAATCGTTAGGTGCTGAGAAATTTGTCGGCATCGACAAAGATTGGGTGCCGCTCGAAGATATCTCTCCTTCTGTACAAAGAGCCGTTCTTAAAGCTGAGGACTATCGTTTTTTTGATCACAATGGTTTTGATTACGATGCCATTCAAAAAGCGATGAAGTTCAATCAAACCCACAAAAGAAAAAAAGGGGCGAGCACTATCAGTCAACAGACAGCCAAGAACGTTTTCTTGTGGCCGTATCGTGATTGGGTTCGCAAAGGTTTTGAGGCGTACTTCACAGTTCTGATAGAATTTGTATGGCCTAAAGAGCGCATCATGGAAGTTTATCTCAATGTTATCGAGCTGGGACCTGGCGTTTACGGCGTTGAAGCGGCTTCGCAAAAGTATTTTAAAAAGACCGCAAAAAGTTTAAATCCTTATCAAGCTTCTTTAATGGCCGCGGTTCTGCCAAATCCGCGTAAGTTTCGCATTGATCGACCATCGATTTATGTGATGGCTCGTCAGCGTCGCATTCTCAATCGTGTCGCACCGGAAATTCCTAAATCTGCAGATGCGTCTCTTTTAGATTTCTTAGATCTTAAGTTTGACTCTGAAGACGACGAATAGTCCCTCGTCCAGGCCAAGCTGGCGCTCTGATGTAAACAGAGTTAGAATCCAACCATGAGCTCAAAACAAAAAAAGCAAAAGATGATTCAGGCGATCAATAAGCGAGGTTGTCTCTTGGTTTATCCTCTGGAAAACCGCAAAGAACCAGCAAGTCTCTGGTCAGAGCTTTATCCACGCACAAAAATGCGCTGGGAGTGGGACTCTGCGGGAGACAACCGTGTGGCCGAGATGTGGGTGATGCGTGAAGAGCTTTCACGCAGTAAAGAAGTCGTCTATGCAAAGTGGTTTCGCAATCGCGCGACTTTTTTCTCTAAGGAAGTTTTCATTTATTTGTTGTCATATTTAGGGGCTTCACAAGATCGCATTCACTTACCCCGTTCATCTCAGGAAGCATTGGATAGCTTCTTATTGGACTCTCCACAGTCGACGAAGATTATCAAAGAAAACTTAGGCTGGCAGGGAAAAATGATGGAAAGCCATTACAACCGTGCGATGAAGCCTTTGTGGAATTATCTTTATATCGTAGGGTTTGGTGAAGTGGATGATTCCAGTTTTCCGTCGTTAAATATGGCCGCGACACAAAATCTTTTTGAAGAGCTTTGGTTGAAATCTCAAGGGATAGATTCAAACAAAGCTGAAGAGAAATTGATCAAGATATTAGGTGAAGAAAATCCTTTTATGAAGTATGCGAAGCGTGTCCGTGATAACGCCAAAACTTTGGCAGACAAAACGCTGTCACAATAACTGCAACAGCGCAAATCGCTCCGCCAACACTGATGCTAAAAGGCACAGAAACTTTCGCAGCCATCCAGCCCGCACGAGCGTTGCCTAAAAGCGGTCCTGACATATAAGAGATCATCTCAATCCCCGAAAGACGCCCACGCAATTCATTCGGAACGGTTTCATTCCAAATAATACCACGGAAAAGACCGCTCATCATATCTGCGGCTCCCGCAAGAGCTAAAAATACGATAGCCACCCAAAGATGTTGGGCATATCCCACACCGATAATAAAGACGGCCCACAATGTGGCGGCAATAATAACAGCTTTTCCGTGACGGGAAACTTTTTGAGTCCAGCCACTAAAAAGAGTCATAACAAGAGAACCAATGGCCATCGCGGAAAATAAAATTCCTGCCGCCGAAGCGCCACCCCATTGCTCTGACATGGACGGAAACAGGGCGACTGGGAAAGCAAATGCCATTGCAACGATATCAATCAAATAAGTGCCGATCAGTTCGGGTTTTGAAATCGCATAACGAAGTCCGTCCTTAGCATCTTGCCACGGCGAGTGTTCTTTCTTTTCAGGATTCGGAACTCTCGACATCAAATACAAAGCGATAAAGGCTGCGACGAAACTGATAAAATCAAAAAGATAAGCGCCTTTGATTCCAAAACTCGCAATCAAAATACCGCCCAATGCGGGCCCAACAATAGCACCGACAGAATAGCGAAAACTTCCGAGAGCTCCAATGGCAGCATAATCTTTTTTATCAACAAGTTTTTGCGTCAACGCATCCATAGCGGGACGGTGAAAGCCAAGAACGGATTGAAACAAAGCCACCAAAATAAAAATCAACGGAACAGAAGGTTTGTCACTCCAAGCGTTGAGTGTAAGTCCTAATATTAAAACGCTCATTAGAAATTCAGAAATCAAAAGCAGCTTGCGGCGGTTGAGGCGATCTGCATAAGTGCCGCCCAAAATTCCAAAAATCAAAACGGGGAACAGTTGGACAATTCCCAACATACCGACAAGCCAATTGTCTTTTGTAAGTTCATAGACCTGATAAGGAATGGCGACATAGCTCACCATGCTCCCTAAGAATGAAATCAGTTGTCCGAAGTAAAGAAGGCGGAAGTCGCGGTACTTTTTAAGAGGCGATATATCAATCAGCATGACGGCAATTTAAATAAATCTGCCCGCAATGTCAGCAACTTTCCTGTTCATTAGCAGCTTTCCATTTCGTATCTTGAGCGGATTTTCAGAGCATTCAAAAATAAACCTCATGAAAATAAAATTACTCTCTCTTCTTTTGATGTTCTCGGGACCCGCCTTCGCTGAAAACGTGTCTCGTGATTTGGTCTACTCAGTAAACTGCGATAGCAATAATGAACAGGTCACGATTTCATTTGTCGGTGATATTCTTGTTCATGACATGCTTTATCGAACTGTGTTGGCCGAAAGCCAGCATTTTTCCCAGATCTGGCGGCGCACGGACAGTTTGATTCAAAAGGCAGATTACTCTGTCGGGAATCTGGAAGGTCCTTCCGCGATGGGCATTGACCGTGATGGTAAAGATCATGGTGATGTCGGCTTTGTGTACGATCGCACCGTTTACTCGGGAACAGATTTTTCTTTCAACTATCATCCACGCATTTTGTCGGATCTAAAGAAATCCGGCTACGACCTTTTAACCACGGCGAACAATCACGCTTTGGATCGCCGCTCTATTGGTATTGATAAAACACTGGATGCTGCCAAGCAGGCCGGATTGATCACTGTGGGAACACGTTCTTCGTCGGAACGAAATGGCGCCTTTTATAAAATAGTCGATATAAAAAATCTTAAGGTGGCTTTTTTGGGATGCACAGAAATGACCAATGGAAAAGCCGACACTAAAGATCAAATTCTTTATTGTTACAGCGGTCAGATTTTAAAAATCATTGAAGAAGTCACTTCGCGTTCTGATGTTGATGCGCTGATTGTGATGCCACACTGGGGAGTGGAGTATGCTCCCGTGCCAGAAGAGCAGCAAAGAAATTTTGCACAGAAATATCTCGAGGCTGGCGCTCTGGCGGTTATTGGATCTCATCCCCATGTTCTGCAACCTTGGCAAAAGTATGTCACAAAAGACGGACGAGAGACCTTGATCGCTTATTCATTAGGAAATTTTGTAGCAGGCCAAGCGGGAATTCCACGTAAAACAGGCGTTGTCGTGTACCTGGGACTTTCGCAAGAAGGTTCAAAGAAGGCTAAAATTTTTGGTGTCGCTTACAACCCGACCTATCGTCGAAGCGCAGAACTTTATCCTGTGAGCAGCGCGGATCCTGTAGAGATTTTAAATTATGTGACACCTCTTTTCGGCAGCAAAGGTCGCATTGAGCCCAAGAGTGACTTGATGCCGTTCTTGTGTTCGCAGAAGATACGTCAATAAAACCTCGATTGCGTACCGACAAAGTCAATGTTACGCTGACTCAACATGACTGATAAAGATAAACTTCCCATGACGTTAGCGATTCGAGAGCTGCAAAAAGAAGGCATCAGCTTTACCAGTCATTTGTATCCTTACGAAGAAAAGGGTGGAACGTCCGTTTCATCCAAAGCCCTCGGCGTTCCCGAAAGTATAGTGATAAAAACGCTTATCATGGAAAGCGATGACAAATCGCCATTGATCGTTCTTATGCACGGAGATATGCAAGTTTCAACAAAACAGCTTGCCCGCGAACTCGGAGTTAAAACAATCTCTCCATGCAAACCCGAGGTGGCGGATCGGCATTCGGGATATCAGGTCGGCGGCACTTCTCCTTTTGGTACTAAAAAGAAAATGCCCATCTACATGGAAAAAACCATTTTGGATTTGGAGAGAATTTATATCAACGGCGGTAAACGAGGTTATTTGATTTCGTTGGATCCGCATGACGTGGTGAAAGTTTTAAAACCCCACCTGGTTCAAGTGGGGATTAAAGCTTGAAGATCATGTCGCGTATCTTTCTTTCATTTCTTGTATGGGTTTCTTTTTCACAGGCCATGGGAAAAGAGGCTGATCCTAAAACGGTGTACTGGTTGTTTTTTGATTTTCCGCTGGCCGTGCGTTTGAAAGAAAAACCTCCGGGTTATCTGATCGAAATGCATCGTCTGATTATAGAGAAAATGCCCGAGTACACTCATCAGGTGGTTGAAGTTCCTTTCTTAAGAATTATGGAACAAATGAAAAAGCATCAAGGCGTGTGCTCCATGATGCTTCTTAAAAATTCTGAACGAGAAAAATTCATTGAGTTTGGAACACCGATCATCAAAGGCTATCCGGCGGGACTTCTCGCTCTTAAAAACAATGAGAAACTAAAAAAGTTTATGGTGAAGCCAAGACTTTTAGATCTGGATGCTTTGCTCAAAGATAAAACCATGAACGTGGGAATTGTTTCGCAGCGTTTTTATGGTGATAAAATTAATAAAAGCATAGGGAAGCACCACGGAGCGGGAATCACCGAGCGCAAAGGTCTTAATGTTGATCATGAGTTAAGGACTTTATTAACGCTGGGACGTTTGGATGTGTATATCGGTTATCCTTTCGAAGTCGAGCACAATCCGAATCTCGTTTTCTATTTTGTCAAAGACGGTTTAGAACTTTTAGAGCCGCGAATTTCTTGTGAAAAGACGGCATTTGGTAAAGAGATCGTTCGTAAGACGGAAGAACTCCGCAGCAAATACAAGCTTGATGCGGCATTTGAAAAAATCTATTCCCGTTATTATCCAAAAGCGGAACAGCAAGAATATCTAAAGCTGACGCAGTAGTGTACTTTAAGAGATTTCCCAGTCGCTCCTGCGGGTATTAGTCGCAAATTGCCTAACAATTAGCCACTATGGCAAAGACCATGGTCTAGGTCTCTCAGAAATCTTTCAATTTACAGAGGGAAAACGCCGAAAAGATGCCTATGAAATCAGCATCTTTTTTTAGATCCATTGTCGCTCGTTTTGGTGTGGAGTTCAGTTTGCTTGCAGCGCTGGCGTTGGGATTTTATTTTTACCAACATCCGGCCGTGTTGACTCGAATGCAAACACAGCCAGAGGTTTCTGAAGAAGCGCGCACCTCTGTAGCAAAAATCAAAGAGATCGTAGAAAAAGCAGAATCGGCTGAAAAAGCTTTTATCAAAACTCGCCGCGAACAAGATCTGCAAGAATACAACCGGCAAGTCTTACTTTTAAACTATCAAATGGGCCACCTCACCAAAAACGTGGTGGCGAACTCTGAATTGCAAAAACAAGTAGCGCACTTAAACAAAGCATTGCGCGACCATTTCGAAGAAGTGAACGAAGCTCTGGTAAAAAGGCAACGGGGTCTGGCAGTTCCGTCGCGAATTCCAGCAAGCGTTTCCGTGACGGAGATTCTTGATGCAACTCTGCGTTTAACACAGAATGCTTCGCCTTTTTACGTACGCGCCGAATTTTTAATGGGTCTTTTATGCGGGCTTGTGCTTTTAGTTTTTCTTAGCCGTCAGTGGCAAAAGAAAGACCTAAAAGAGCAAAAACAAACATCCAAGTCTTTGCAAAATCGCTCTATCTTGCTTGATACGATTTTGAACAGCATGAGTGAAGCTTTGATTGTGATTGATAAAGACGGCTATTTCACTCATTACAATGCCGCCGCTCAACGAATCATTGGAACAAAAATTAAAGAAGTTGCGACGGAATCCAGCGCTGAAGCATTAGGATTCATCAACGTTGCAAACCACGAGCATTATAGCAAAAACCAATTGCCATTTCATCGAGCCTTGCTCGGTGAAGAGGTCGATGACTTAGAAATCTTCGTGCAAAACGAAACGCATCCGGAGGGCGTCTATATCAGCGTGAGCAGTCGCTCTTTGAATGACATTGACGGTAGTATTTCGGGTGCACTGGTGGTCTTTAAAGATATTAGCCGCCGAAAAATGGTTGAACAAGAATGGCATCGTGCCCGCGAGGCGGCTTTAGAAGCATCCTTAAAGAAATCCGATTTCCTGGCGGCAATGAGCCACGAAATTCGCACGCCGATGAATGGTGTTATTGGGATGACGACCTTGCTGGCAGATACGCCTTTGAATGCCGAGCAGGCGGAATATGTGGGTACGGTGAAAAGATCCGCAGAATCTTTGCTCATGTTGATCAACGATATTTTAGATTATTCAAAAATCGAAGCGGGTAAAATCAGTTTGGATCCGCAGCCGTTTGATTTGCAGTTTTTACTTCATGACGTGACAGAAATCTTTCGTCCGGCGGTGGCGGAAAAAAATGTAGGATTGAAACTGCATTTTGATGAAATCACATCGTGGTTTTTTGTGGCAGATCAGGGACGTTTGCGCCAAGTCTTGGTAAATCTTTTGGGCAATGCCGTTAAGTTCACAGAAAAAGGTTTTGTGAGTCTTGAAGTTTCCAAAGTGCGCGAAAACGAAACCTTCTGCGAGTTGCGCTTTGAGGTCAAAGACACGGGTCCCGGCTTAAAAGAAGACGAGCGTCGGTCTTTATTCCAAAAATATTTCCAAACGAAAACCGGAATGAAGTTCGGTGGTACGGGGCTTGGCCTTTCGATCTCAAAACAGCTTGTCGACTTGATGAATGGTGAAATCGGTGTTGAAAGTGTCGTGGGCTTAGGCTCCAATTTCTGGTTCACCGTCAAAATTCCGGTGGCCTCTGTGCAAGATGTTCCTCGTTTAAATGAATCCCGGTTCTCTCCGATGTTCACAGGCTCCGTGCTTCTTGTTGAAGATCAGGTGGTGAATCAAAGGGTGGCACAAAGTTATCTTAAAAAATTAGGCCTGCATGTTGAGATTGCGAATAATGGACTTGTGGCTTTTGAGAAATGTTTGGTTCGTCACTACGATCTGATTTTTATGGATTGTCAGATGCCAGTGCTCAATGGTTTTGAAGCCACACGCCGCATTCGCAAAGAGGAAGTGCGCGCAGGTCGACACACGCCAATCATTGCTTTGACGGCGGAGGCAGGCCATGGCGACAAAACCGTTTATCATGAAGCGGGCATGGATGACTTCTTGGCAAAACCTTTAGAGCTGAACCATCTTATGGATATTTTGCATAAATGGTTAAAGACATCTTCCGACGCTTTAGACGTCAATGCTTTGACTCAATTGCAGAACTATGTCGTCAACGATCAGAATCTTGTCGAAGCATTGATCGAAGACTTAGAACAATCGGCGCCGGATTTGATTGAGTCTATGCGCAAGTCTTTGAATAATTTAGACCTGCAAGGTATTTCAGAAGCCGCTCACGCCCTGAAATCCAGCAGTGCGACTTTAGGGGCTAAAAAGTTGTCGGAACTTTGTGCGGCTTTAGAAGATCTCACAGAATTAACGGGGGCTTCTTCTTTTATTGCACAGATTGAAGATCAGTTTGAAAAAAGCATGAATGATTTAAGACGTTACGCCGTCAAAAAAGAAGCCGTTTAGTTGCTATAAACTTTAAAGAAAGGAGGACACATGACAAAAATACTTATTGTAGACGATCAGAAAAGTGTCCTTCTGACTTTAGAAGCACTGCTGACCCAACATGGATATAAAGTCACTGCAGCTACCAATGCAGTGGATGCGATGCGGGCCCTGGCCGCGGAAACTTATGATCTGGTGATTACGGATGCGATCATGCCTGGCGGCAGTGATGGTTACTCGTTGACTCGAACCATCCGTCGTCAACCGCTTTTGGCAAAGATTCCGGTCATTCTGCTCACGGGCAAAAGAGAGCGCAGTGATGTCGAAAAGGGAATTGATTCTGGCGCGAATGACTACATCGTAAAACCTATTGATCCCGAATTATTGATTGCGAAAATTCGTAATATCTTAACGTCAAAACCCACGGACTCTGTTCAGTTCGCTTCGGCCGTCGTGCAGTTTAAAGGCGAGTGGGAAATAAAAACCGAAGTCACGTCCATTTCTGAATTAGGACTCACGGTGATTTCCGCAATTCCTCTGCCTGTTGGGAAAATCTTGCGTCTCAACAGTCCGATTTTTGAAGACATTGGAATACCAAAAATTCCTCTGCGCATTGACTCTTGCGAAGAGATTTCAGGAATTGAGACCACTTATCGAATTCAAACCCATTTTGTGGGCGTCACAGAAAAAGAGCTTTCTCCCATCCGGCTGTGGATTCGCTCTAAAAAAAGTTTTTAGGACAAGAGCTTTTGCTTTTTCACAAAATCGACCAGTTTTTTCCGCCACCTAAATACACAAGTGTATAATTAGAAATGTTTCCGACTCGGAGGTTTCTATGCAATATGCAGGTGGCGTTAAAAAGCTTGTCGAGGTCATTCAGGATCTTTCTTCCGCTCACTCTTTGGAACAGGTCATGTTTTTAGTCAGAAAAGCCGCTCGGGCGATTGCTAATTCTGACGGAGCTACTTTTGTTCTCAGAGACGGTGAATTTTGCTTTTATGCGGATGAGGATGCCATTGGCCCTTTGTGGAAAGGACAAAGATTTCCAATTCAAACCTGCATTAGCGGCTGGGCCATGCTAAACAAGAAAGCGGTCGTCATCGAAGATATTTACCAAGACTCCCGCATTCCTATTGATGCCTACGCACCGACTTTCGTTAAAAGTTTAGCCATGACACCCATTCGAAAAGAATCTCCGATTGGCGCCATCGGGGCTTATTGGAAAGAAAAGCATATTCCAACCGACGAGCAACTCGAACTTTTGCAGGCTTTAGCAAATTCCACATCTATCGCTTTAGAGAACTTGAATCTTTATCAAACACTCGAAGGACGTATTGAAGAGCTTAAAATGGCGAATAAAGCCAAAGATGAATTTTTAATGACGGTGTCACATGAATTGCGGACACCGTTAAATGCTATCTTGGGGTGGACTGAAATTTTATTAGATGGCCCTTTAGATGAAGAAGCGCGTATGGGACTGGAGACGATAGAGCGAAATGCACGACATCAATCGCAGATCGTCGCTGTTCTTTTAGATTCTTCCCGAATTATGTCGGGAAAACTGCAAATCAAAGCCAAAGAGCTCGAGTTGGTTCAGCTTGTTCGTAACGAGATAGCTCTACTTCAGCCGGAAGCAGAGGCAAAGAATTTAAAAATAGAAGTTCGCTCAAGTATCGAGAAGGCTTTTATTCTTGGAGATGAAGAGCGTCTTAAACAGGTGACCTTTCATCTTCTAAATAACGCGATTAAGTTTTCTAATAAGGGCGGAAAAATTCTGGTGGATATTTCTTCTCAAGGCCCTGCGGTGCAAGTGCGTGTGTGTGATGAAGGTGAAGGAATCGATCCCGAATTTCTTCCCTCTATTTTTGAAGCATTCAGGCAAGCCGA
This sequence comes from uncultured Bdellovibrio sp., assembly GCF_946478835.1. The sequence goes on from NZ_CAMLDV010000026.1 coordinate 20,538, forward strand.
TAGTTCCAGCACGCGAAAATACGGCGGTCTCGGACTGGGGCTTTCGATCTCACGGCATTTGATTGAAGCGCATAAGGGCAAAATTGCGGTCTTCAGCGAAGGGCTTGGAAAAGGAACCACGGCGCTTTTCACTATACCGTTATATAAATATGCAGAAGCGGGAGTAAAAAATGCCGAGCCATTGGGGAAATGACTCGGCAAAAGGGCCAGTAAGAGGGGTTACTGACACATGGGAAGCGATTTCACCATGGAAGTGATTGCGCTAATTTGACTGTATCTACTATTTGTTTTGATCACGGCCCAATAGGCGCCGGAAGCAAGTTTAATTTTTCCTGTGCGCGCGATTTGTTTTGCCATGATTCCGACACCGCAATGAAGATTGATGTACGGATCAAGAATGGTTTTGCGCGGATCTGTAGAGCTTAAGTTTCTATCTTTACTCCAGTCGAACTTACAGAAATTCCAACCCGTGATATCTTGATACGACAATTGCAAAAGTCCTTCAGAGTAAACAGGTCTTCCTGTGACAGGATCTGTTCCCATCGTTGTTTCTTGCATGCGTGAAGTCGGGCTGTAACCGCTTTCGTATTTTGTCATCGCAACAAACAATTGCGCCCACACGTTTGCACGCTCGTTATTGCTCAAAGAGTTGTAGCGAGGGCAAAAGTCTCTCATATCATCAGCACCTTTTAGCAAGCTGCTCCAATCTTCTGAAACTAGTTTCATTAGATATTGGGACCAGGCTTTGCGTTCGGGTTTGCTGGAAGTCTCCCAAGAAAGCGGAGTCATTTTGTAAGCGCCGGTATCCGGAGTCGTTGTAGAACCTGAGCCGGAACGCTCGGTGCCGCCTTTGTCGACGGTGGCGTAAATCATCGCTCCGCCTTTAAGGTACTTAATCACAGCATCACGATTTTCCATCGCCACAGCAGGGCAACCCCAACTACGACCTTGAATCACGTTGGACTCTTGAACATATGAAGCACCGTGAACCACAACCGCACGAGCGCGCGCACGTGAGTTCGTAGAAGAAAGACCATCAAGTCTTAAAGAAAGACCGTGGCTTCCGCTGTAAGTTTCTGCGGTTCTATAGATTCCGAGTGAACTCGCATTGGAACCAGACACGTTACTGAACTTTTCAGCGTAACCGTCATGGTTAGAATCAGAACCTTTTCCGTGAGCTACGTGAATGGCCCACACGCTACCTGTTTTCATATTGATGATATAAAAACGTTTTTGCTTTGAGCTTTGTCCAAAATTCAAGACCGCCATATAGTCTGTGTTTTTAAAGCTCGATTTGTGTTGATCGAAATACACCAAAGCATCTCCCAATGCTTTGTAAGGAACGACATGCTTAGGATCGACATGATCGTAATTTTTTAAAATGGATTCGCGTTGAGAGCTTGCCACCATTGCATCCGAAGGATCCGGAAGAAGCTTGTCATTTGCGACATCAGGCGTGTCGACAATCTGTTCTTGAGTTGTGTCGTCGGGGAGAGTGACTTCACCGCCAGGATTTCCTCCGCAGGCTGCGAGGCTCAGGACGGATGTTAAGAGAAGCGCAGTGCTAAAACGTGAGAATAATGAATTTGCCTTAGTGTTAATCGCCATTATTCCTCCATGAATCTTTGTGCGTGAACAAAGACTAAGAGGAAAAGAATTACAGAAAGGAAAAATTCATTACGGTAACATTAAAAATAAGACCTTTAGCTGAATAGGATCTGAGGTTATTCGGATAATCCTCTACCAAGCTCCGTGAACAAACGAAAATTGATACGTTTTATGAAAGCCATTTTAAAGGTTCTAAAGAGGCTCCGGCTTCTTCATTGAGATCACGAATCACAGCCTGCGCCATCTCAGGAGATTTTATATCATCTGGTTCGTGGACGAAATAAAAAACTCTTTGCAAGCCTTGTTGGCTCCAGGAGTTCAAGCGCGCGGCCCACTCTTGCGCTCTGGAAAAATCACTCGCATGTAAATCGTTTCCGATAAAACGAAGCATCGTAAAAGAGCTGCTGATGGAAGAGTGCAGGACATCACGGCGGCCGGCGACGTCCGTAATCACCAAGCCAATGCGCTGAGCTTGCAAATACTTTTCCAGAGCGGGCAAAATACGCCCTTGTTGAAACCAGCTTGGATGGCGAAACTCCAAAGCCAATTCAAAATCTTTCGGCCACTGTTGGAGAAAATGAAAAAGGGCCGCCTTTTTTCCGTAATCGAATCCCGGAGAAAACTGAATAAAGCAGGGGCCTAAGTGCGTGCCTAAATTCTCTAAAAACGAAAACCATTCTTTCAAAAGAGTTCTATCAAGAAGGCCCGCTGGTGCATGTGAGATTCCTTGGAATACTTTCGGACAAAATAAAAATTCTGAATGAAGCTGTGATTTCCACTTGTCCGTCTGTTCTTTTGAAGGAATGCGATAGTGAGAAGTATTAAGTTCAATCGTGTTGAAGTTCTGGGAATAAAACGAAAGATAATCAACAGCTTTGGTTTTTTCCGGATAGATTTTTCCGATCCATTCTTTGTGACCCCAAGCAGGCGTACCGATATAGTATTTCGCAGGGCCGACAGAGGAATTCAGACTTCTTAAAAACTCCACCGATGAATCGACATCAGGAGGCAAGGTCCACGAGACATTTTCAATGTTAGATATTTTTCCAAATTCCATCGCGTGCAAATGCTATCAACTTTTTGTTAATTGGCAAACTTCACTTTAAAACTTCATTCGCTTTTCACTGTCCCTTCCTCTAGAAAACTGAAAGTCCTATAGAATGCTATTTCGCAATGCATTTATTCTGACGCTTCATTGCTCAACAGTAACGAAGGAGATCGGATGAATTTAAAACTCAATGCATTGGCCTTGATTGCTCTTTTAGGCTTGGGAACTGTTGCTTGTCAGGGCGGCGGAGCAGGTACTAATGAATACACCGAAGACAGCGCAGATCTTGCGGACCATATTCACAACGACGCTTCTGTGGACGAAGAAATCCAAAGTCTAGGATGTATGAAAGCGAGCGGAAGTCAAAAAACTCAGGTGAACTTAGGGTTGAGTAAGAAAGATCGGTTTTTACAAAAATGTGCAGCAGAAACGAACAATTCATTTTGGTGTGACCAAGTGGTTCGTCCGAATCCTCGCAGTGTCTCAACATTTCGATGCACGTATGGTTCCAGTCAGGCACACAATCTCGTTCATCCTGATGAGAACACCTGGAAATATCCTATCGAAGCCGTCAAAATTCTTCACGACCTGACAGCCAAAGGAATCAAAGTCAGTCAAATCTACAACTGGTGGCGTCCCGAGCCTTACAATAAAAATGTGGGTGGAGCCGCAGGCCGACATCCTTACGGCACCTCCATTGATGTGCGTTTTGCAAGTAACAGCGAGGCAGATCGCGCCTTTCGCGAACTTTGCAAAATGCGCAGTCAAAAACGCATTCGCGCTATCGGTCATTATGGAAGTGCCTCTTTGCATATCGGTGTCGGTGACAAAGTCGCCAACACGTGGGGCAAAAGTTGCAATTAATATTTAAACTCCTCCCGGCCATGTTTCTGGAAGATCCAGGTGACTTGTTCCGGTCGGGATGGATTTTAAAGCTGTGGTCTTATCGACGAATACAAAAGCGTCGTAGCGTTTGGCCGGAACTGTTTCAACATAGTTCACGCCTTTGAGCTCATAATGCGGACTATAGACAACGCCGACGGCGCGGTGTCCGTAACTGCGCGTCCCCAGGTTTCCGGATCGCGCTTCGGAATCAAAGACAATATAAAATCTTTTGGTATTAAGATCTTCCGCAACCTTGTGACAAAAATATTCAAATGAAGATTCGCGGGCAGGAGGAAGTGTCATCACGGTGGCTTTGCCTTCCCATGCAGGACCGGCAAGCACTTGTCCTTGGAAAGTTCCGAAACCGACCAGGGCGACTTGATCAATACCAAAACGTTCTCGGGCAAGGCCACCGAGGTTCACATATCCTTCTTGAAGCATGTCTGTCGCATGATAATCGCCGATATGACTGTTGTGCGCCCACACGATGGCTTTGCTGTCCGGGCCATTGTGCTTTAAGAGCATATCCAGAGTGTCAATCATATGATGATCACGCACGTTCCAGGAGTCGGGGCCGCCAAAAAGCATAGAGCGATAATAATTTTCTGCATGCGCAACAATACGCGCATTTTGCTGGGCGCTGAAAAGATCCGGAGATTTCGTCGCGATTTCACCTATGCGCAGACGCAGAAGTTTTCTTAGGTTCGCAATAACATCGTCGCGGCAACCTTCTTCGAATTTTACAAGATAGCGAGCGTAAGATTTTTCGTCGCGGGCGAAAGGTTCAAAACACGCGTATTGCTCTTGCACAGATTTTGCCAAATCAGGATCCACATTTTTAGCAAACTCAATGACGTAATCCATTGAATCAAAAAGCGAGTAGACATCAAGGCCATAGAAGCTGGCGTGATAGTTTTTCATCCACTCAATCAGAAGAGCGGTCTCATCATTAGCCCACATCCATGTCGGCCAACGATGAAACTCTCTCATAATTTGCTTGGCGCTTTCGCCTTTGTCAAAGTGAATATAGTCATTCAATTTTTGGCAATCAGGCCAATCACCTTCGACGGCGACAAAACTAAACCCGTGATCTTGAATCAAGCGTTCTGTGATGTGCCGACGAATACTATAAAATTCTTCCGTCCCGTGAGTGGCTTCACCGAGCATGACAACTCGAGCGGACGCCACACTCGCAATCAAGTCATCCCAGCTGTGAGAATCTTTAATGGAATGAGCACGACCTTCAAGCTCGTCGACGACTTGCTCTTTGGGGAAGGAGGTTTCTTTTTTTTCCGGAAGGTGCTCGTTAAACCATTCGATTGCATATTCAACGACTTCATCAAGAGTTCCCGGTTCTTCAAATAAATGTGTGGCGCCTGGCACGATCACTAAACGAGATGTCTTAAGTTGTAAACCGGCACTTTTGTTTAATGGAATGACGGCGAGGTCATTGCCACCGACCAGAAGCAAAGTGGGCGCTTCTACTTTTTTAAGATGTTCTTTGGCTAAATCGGGACGTCCTCCCCGGCTGACGACGGCTGAAATTTTATTTTTAGATTTCGCAGCGGCGACAAGGGCCGCGCCGGCCCCGGTGCTTGCTCCGAAATAGCCAATAGGAATATGATGGGTTTGTTCAAGACCGGCTTGAGTTGCTAACAACAAACGTTGCGCCAAAAGATTGATATCAAAGACATTGCTGCGGTCTTTAGACTCATGTTCGGTTAAAAGATCAAAGAGGAGGGTGCTGAATCCGGCTTTATTAAGTTCTCTGGCGACAAACTGATTACGGGGACTTTTGCGGCTGCTTCCACTTCCGTGAGCAAAGATGATTAAGCCCTTGGCTTTATCCACAGTTGTTAAGTCACCAAAAAGTTTTTCTTTTCCATCCTCAATCGTTATTTCGCGCTCATTATCGGCATTCATAAATCGTGATTCGGCGATAAGGCGGATCACTTCTTCGTCGGAAACTTGAGTGAAATCCTCGTACCAAAGACCGACGGCGACAAAATTGTCGGGTGTCATTAAACAGACAACGTCGTCCGCGACTTTTTTGATTTTTTCCACGGTCTCTTTCGCCGCCACAGGAGCTGCGACAATAATTTTTTTTGGTTCTTTCTTTCTTAGAAACTGAATCGCCGCCAGAAGAGTCGCCCCGGTGGCGATCCCGTCATCCACGATAATCACCGTTTTGTCTTTGACGTTCTCTGTTTTCTTGGAGCCCCGAAATTTTTTTAATTGCTCTTGAATCTCTGAAGTTTTTTGTTTGGCGGCTTGATTGAGATAAGTTTTCTTTAAGCTTAAAAATTTAACAATCGAATCGTTAAAAAGAGGTTCGCCATCTTCACTCACGGCCCCGACGGCTAATTCCGGCTGCCGGGGAGCGCCGATTTTTTTGACCATTAAAAGATCCAAGGGACTTTTTAACATTTTTGCGATTTCAAAAGCTAAGGGAACGCCGCCTCGCGGAATCGCCAGAACTACGGGATTTTGATCGTTCAAAGAAATAAGTTTTTCACCCAAAAGGCGTCCGGCTTCTTCCCGGCTTGCGAAGCGCTCCATAAAATCTCCATCGTTTGTTTTGGCTTTGATGATAATCCGGTCTGACAGTCTTGCAAGATGACCTCAAACAGAGGAAAATTTTTTTTTATGTGGCTCTGCAATTTAAAAAAAATTAACGCCAGTTTCTCCTTCGGAGTGGGCTACTATTCACCCAAATAACAATGAACAGGAGGGCCTATGGCTAACTTACCAGACCGCTGGAGATCGGGACGCTTTGCAAGTCCTTTCCGTGAATTTTCTCGCTATCAGGATCGCATGGATCGACTGATGAATGAACTTATGGGGTTCCGAGAAGAAGGTTCACCAACAGAATTTGATTTTTCTCCTTCTTGCGAATTTTCAGAAGAAGAGAAAAATTATTTATTGAAAGTAGATCTTCCCGGCGTCAAAAAAGAAAACGTCAAAGTGGAAGTCGACGGCGACCGATTGACCATTCGCGCCGAGAGAAAAGAAGAAAAGTTGGATGAATCCAAAGAGGCGAAGAAAAGACATCTGTCGGAAATCTCTTATGGTTCTTACGTGCGCAGTTTCACCTTGCCTCAACCCATCGACGAAAAGAAGGTGGATGCAAAGTTTGAAGATGGTGTCTTGCTCGTGAATATTCCCAAGGGCGAAGCTTCCAAAGCGAAACAAATTTCAGTGCACTAAAAAGGAGGATCCGTGCTCACGGCTAACGAATTATTAAAGAAAAGAAGTCATCCGATGGACACGGGTCTGCCTGAAAAGGATGTTCGCGAATATTTGAAACTGTTTGATGGCTGGTTTTTAAAAGAAGGTAAGATCATGAAAACTTATTCTTTTAAGAACTACTATGAAACTTTGGCATTTGTGAATGCCGTGGCATTTATTGTTCACCGTGAAGATCACCATCCAGAAATGATGGTGAGTTACAATCAATGCGTTGTGAAGTTTAATACTCACTCCGTCAATGAAGGACGGGGAGGGATTTCAGAAAACGACTTTATCTGTGCGGCTAAAATCGATGCCTTAGTTAATTCAACCGCTTCTTAGATTTACTTGCGCGGTGGAGGCAGCAGAAGCTCTTTGTTCAGCGAGCGTAACAGCGGATATTTGCTAAGATCACCCGTAAGATGCTTTTTAAAAGAGCCTTCAATTGCGGGAAGATCTTTTTTAAACTTTTTATTCAAGGTGAAATAAAGAGGAAAACTCATGAACACGCGTTCGCTCATTCTGATTTTCTTTGCGAGTTCAGGATTAGAAGCGGCAAGAGCGCTTTGGCCAACCTCCTCTACGGCAAGAAAGTAATCTACTTTTTTATCTAAAAGAAGTTGTACATTCTGTGTTGGATTTGCAGACGTAACATATTTTAATTTTCGGCGTTTTGCTTCTTTTTCAATCATTGAATTATTAAGACCCAAAGCGCCAAGGTGTTTTTTTAAATTTTTCTCATCAAAGTATTTGTTCTCTACCCTATAAAAAACGTGCACCTTGATATAGACAATCGGAAATGACACTGTCACCGTTTGCTCGCGTCCTTTCGTTAAGGCAAAGTCATCATAGGCTATGCCGTCAACTTCGCCTTTAAGCAGAGCTTCATAGGGAAGAACACCAGGCATTTTTTTATACACGGCCTCAAAACCTGCATCTTTTAAAACGTCCGTCAGAAATAAAAAATATTGATTGATGGCTTCATTTCGAGAAAATCCAAAGGGAAATCCAATTGACAGAGGAGTGCTTGCAAGGGAAACGCAAGTAATGAAAAAGAGAAAGAAAAGTACCAGAAATTTCATCGAGTTTATATTTACCGTCGGAATAAATTTATTCAACCAAAATTTTACCCTGGGCAGTCGCTGCTATTTTTTGTAATGTGTAAAAATGTATCAACTCCGTACCTACCAGGTGGAAGCCGTTCAGGCGACATTAAAACATTTCCGAAAGGAAAGAACTCCCGCTGTGGTCGTTCTTCCAACAGGTGCCGGAAAAAGTCTGGTTATTGCTGAATTGGCACGTTTGGCCCGAGGACGTGTTTTGGTTATGGCCCACGTTAAAGAGCTTGTTGAACAGAATCACGCAAAATATATTTCTTTCGGCTTAGAAGCGGGTATTTACTCCGCAGGGCTTCAGAGAAAAGAAATCACCCAGAAAGTTATTTTCGGAAGCATTCAGTCTATCGCGCGGGCGCAGGAAGATTTTTTTGAGAATTTTTCTCTGGTCGTGATCGATGAGTGTCACCGTGTTTCTGTTGACGGTGACACTCAATACTTGCAAGTCATGTCTAAGTTGCAGCAACTCAATCCGGAACTCTGTGTCCTCGGTTTGACAGCGACGCCTTATCGTTTGGGATTGGGATGGATTTATCAATACCATGCGCAAAAAAATATTCAGCAAACGACAGAAGACCGCTTTTTTAAAAAATGTATTTATGAGCTTTCGATCAGACATCTTATTAAAAACAACTATCTGACTCCGCCTGTAAAAATTGATTCGCCGGTGTCCTGTTATGATTTTTCAAGTTTGAAACTTCAGCAGGGACGATTCGTTATGGCGCAGGTCGAAGCGCTTTTGAAAGATCAAAAACGCATCACGCCGCTGATTATTAAAAACATCATCGATATGGCAAAAGAAAGAAAGGGCGTGATGATTTTCACAAGCTCTATCAATCACGCCATTGAAATCATGCAAAATCTTCCGCCCTATATTGCTGCCTTGGTCGTGGGAGATACTCCGGGCCCTGAGCGAGATGAGATCATTGAGGCTTTTAAACGGCAGGAGTTGAAATTTCTTGTGAATGTCTCGGTTCTGACGACAGGCTTTGATGCACCTCATGTGGATGTCATTGCAGTATTAAGACCGACAGAGTCCGTCAGTCTTTATCAACAGATCGTCGGAAGAGGATTGCGTTTAAGTCCGGGTAAGACGGATTGCTTGATTCTCGATTACACGGGCCAGGGACACGATCTTTACTCTCCTGAGATTGATGAAGACAAACCCTCCAGCAAAGCGCAGAAGGTGGAAGTGCTTTGCCCGCAGTGTGGAGTTACAAACCATTTCTGGGGACTCATGGAAAGTGACGGAACTTTGCTTGAACACTTTGGACGACAATGCAAAGGAGCCTTCGAAGATCCTGTCACCAAAGAAATTTCTTCTTGCGGATTCCGTTTCCGTTTTAAAAGATGTGAGAAATGCGGATGTGAAAACGATATCGCAGCCCGTGCGTGCGGGGATTGCGGCAATGTTTTAGTCGATAATGATAAAAAGCTTAAAGAGGCCATGCTGCTTAAAGATGCTCACGTAATGCGGGTTGAAACCATGAGCTTTCAAAAAACTTTTGATAAAAAAGGCAATGCGCGTTTAGAGGTGCATTACTATGATGCCGACGCTCAAGTGCTAAAAGAGTATTTTTATTTAAACACCGTTGAAGATGGTCGCACTTTTTATTTTAATTTTATTCGTATGCACAATCGCCTGCCTGAACAAAAAATCCACGTGCGCACTGTCGACGATGTCCTGCATATTCAAAAAAAGTTTCGAATGCCAATGTTTGTCATTGCAAGAAAACAAAAGCATTACTGGAGCATTCGCGAAAAGATATTTGAATAAGTAACTTGGCAAAGTGACCGCGTCTTCGGTCTTGACGCGCGTCAATAT
>NZ_CAMLDV010000027.1 GCF_946478835.1 uncultured Bdellovibrio sp.
AGTTGGGGATTATTGATGGCCGTTAAGGAAACCTTCGAGCCTAAAGCAGGTGACGTTTCATTTGAATAATCGAATTCGCTCATAGGTGCTGTGATAATAATCACCGCATAAGGATTACGACCGTCTTGTTCGCAGACTTGCGTGACCTTTGCCGTTGTCATACCTTGCACAGTTTTTTGCGCCATTTCACAGTGGGCATGATCGCGAGTGTCTACGGCGATAATGAGGCCGCGAGAATATTGGTTTTCTTCATCCGCAAGGGCTGTCAGAGAACCAAAAAAGAGCGCTGCTGTGATGATAAAGGCGAATGTCTTTGTCATATAGGAGGTTTTATCACAACCGCCGATAACGGTGGGCCCCCGAAATATTTTCAGAAAAGAATTCTTAGGCTGTTTAAAGGATCGACACTGCTTTCTATAGGGTTTGCAAGAAGACGATGAGATTCTTTTTATCTTCTTTAGACAAAATCTCTTTGCCGTCTTTGATGAAAATACGGTCGTCATGGCCAGCATTGCTCATGCCTTTTTTGCGAGTGTCAAAATAATGGTCACGGGTCATCCACGCCTTCGGAGTCTTGTCTCCCAAGGGGTATCCGTTGCATTCAAGATCGAAATCCGTGGCAGGATTGTTGGCTTCTCCAGAGTAATAAGCCACAGGTCTTCTTTCAGAAGGTGTTAGCAATGCACAGAGATTTGGAATGGAGTTGTTGTGGAAGTAAGGCCATCTTGCCCAGATACCCACAAGTGGCGGAGGCACATAGCCTGGTTGTGCTTTGATCACAATGCCGTTCTTTTTAGAGATCGCAAGATCATTGAGTTGTTCTAAAGACTTCATTCCAAGACGGCGGTAAGGATCTGTGCCAACATCCACAACTGGAGTTTTTTCTTTGTAGCGGACTTGCACGGTTTTCAGCTGATCTTTGAATGGAAGCGCTTCCGAACCTGCTACGTTCCAAGCCTTGTCATAGTGCCCATGGCATTTTGCGCAATTGGTATTGAAAACTTGTTCACCTAATTTTGCGCGACCCAAATCAATTTTTTCTGCAGGAATAAAATCCGTGATAAGTGGCGCCTGGATTGAGAATACAGCCGTCGTGAGTTCTTCAATCACTTGGCTATTTTCATCGAGCCACTTTTCAAGTTTGACCAGATCTGCTCCGCGACCGATTTCATTCCAAATAATATTGGTGAAAATAGGATTTCCGCTCAAAACGCTGCCATCAGAAAGCCAGCGATTTTTATATTTTAAATTCCACCACACCGCAGGTTTTGAGTCGGCAGGATTGTTATCTAAAATCGCATCATGACGAGGGAAGGTGGCATACCATTCGCTGTAACTTGCATAAGGATCTTTGGAGCGACGATTCAGCGAAAGACTGACTTGAGCCAAAGACGTATCCAGTCCCAAAGCAATCGGCTGCTTTAAAGATACGAATCGCAAATTTCCCATCGACTCTTCAAGAAGTTTTCTTTCGGCCGTAGTTGCCCCTGTGTAGGCTTGGAAAATAAGTGGATCAGAAACGGCCATCACTTTTTTAGCTTTGATGAAAAACTCATTGGCTCTGGAAAAACGATTCGTCATTCCCAAAACTGTTTTGCCAAAAAGATTGCTTGAGTGGCAGGCGGCACAGCTAAATGTAAAACCTTTGGCGCCATTTCTTTCAATAAGACCAAAACCCATCAATTCATCAGGACGAATATTGTTGGGATAAGGAACGGCATAAACGCCATCGTCCGTTTGTTTTGGATAAGGATGAAGACCTAGGTTTTTAAGAACATCATTAAATGTTTTGTATCCGCTGACTCCCTGAAGGATTCCTTGCAGCCATTTTTTAAATGGATTGTTGGAATCTTCATCAATCAGTTTTTTAATCGGAGCATAAGGCGGAAGCATTCCAGTTACAGTCACGGGATAAATCTGCGTGTGGATCTTTCCTTGATTTTTGTAGTGAAGAAAATCAGCGTCGGACCACTGATAGATATTCTCGCGGCCACCTTCCGGAATCAGTGTGCCTTCCGACCAATCCGGAGCAAAAGCGTTGGCAGAAATTGAAAGCAGAAATGTGAACATTGCAAGAATGTATGTCTTCATGCCCCAGTTTAATTACGAAGGCGCAACACAAGACAATCATATTCTGCTCTTTGACAGGGAGTGTAGGGCCTCCGAAGCAGAAGCCCTGAAATATTTTCACCAATTAGTCTTCGCCATCAACGAGGGCATCGATCTTTCCAGAGCAGTCCACAGTGTACCAACCCCAGCATGAAGCGCCAGCAGCACAGTAACCGTCAACAATCGCAGACGTTTGATATTTGAAAGACTTCGCATCCCAGCTCAAAGATTTTAATGCGCGTTTCACGTCGTCTTTTGTAAGGATGAACTCACCATCGATGATCCAATAAAAATCATCGTTCAAAGAACGACCCACAAGCGGAGAAAGATAATTATTCAAAGCCGTTTTTGCCTGATCAAGAGTCACGCATTGTTTTGGCTCTAAAGGCAATTCAAGCTGTTCAGCGAAACTAGATGCAGAAATGAATAGAGAAAGGACAACGAAAGCGACCGACTTCACAAGAACCTCCATTAGTTTTGATGGGGCTTTGTACCTTGCGAACAGCAGAAAGAGTAGTGCGGTTGTGAAGTTTACATGGCGTTTTTTGTTCTGTTTTTGTCAGGATATAAGTGAAGGCAATAAACTTTGATCCCGATTAAATTCAGTTTAAAAGGAAATGACCTTTTGAAAACCGTCCGCTTTTACGGCACTGTTAAGTTATGCGAACCGCGATAGTGCTAGCCTTTTTTATTTCAATAATGTCCGTTCAGGTTTTCGGGGAGGAGATCACTGAAGTCCGCGTCGGTGTTCCGGCGGGACTTGCGCCTCCGTTGTTATTCGAAGGTAAACCCAACGAAACTAAAGGTCTCGTCGTGGATTACGCAACGGCACTGGCAGAGGCTATGGGCCGAAAAAGCAGTTTCAGTGTGATCACAAGGTATCGTTTGGATGGTTACTTGTTTAAAGGCCAAGTCGATATGATGTGCTACACAAGCAAGGTGTGGGCAAGCAGTCAGGATCAGCTCGACTTCTCAAAGCCTCTTTTTATGAAAAGAGAAGTGATTATTGGGCCGGCACCGATGCCCAAAAAAATCACGGACCTCAAAAATAAAACCATTGGGACCATGCTGCAGTATGTGTATCCGAAACTGGACCCTCTTTTTGCATCAAAACAACTCATCAGGGAAGACAGTCTTAGTGAAGAAGCCAATCTTAAAAAACTTCTTAATGGGCGTATTCAGTATATTGTCACAGATGAAATTTTTATTGATTACTTTAAGCTAAAACACCCGAAAATCGAAATAAACCGTGAGCGTCTATTTATGCAGGAGTATCCGATTTCGTGTTCACTCAGTCGCAAAGGCCACGTCAAAGTCAAAGATCTGAACGAGGCTATTGATAAAATTAAAGCCAATGGCACTCTTGAAAAGATTTTTAGTAAATACGGCGCAATGGTAAAATAAAAAACCCACGATGTTTCCACCGTGGGTTCTGAAATGACTCATTTCCTTCGAAGAATTACTTCAACATAGATTTCAAAGTAATACCCATGTCCGCTGGGCTGCGAGCGATTTTACAACCAGCTGCTTCAAGAGCCGCGAATTTAGCTTCCGCAGTTCCTTTACCGCCGCTGATGATTGCACCCGCGTGGCCCATACGTTTACCAGCAGGAGCCGCAGCACCCGCGATGAACGCAGCCACAGGTTTTTTGAAATTCTTTTTGATGTACTCTGCAGCTTCTTCTTCTGCAGATCCACCGATCTCACCGATCATGATAACGCCATCAGTGTCTGGATCTTCATTGAACATTTTTAGAACGTCGATGAAGTTTGTTCCGTTCACTGGGTCACCACCGATACCAACAGCCGTTGATTGACCAAGACCCAAAGCCGTCAACTGTCCAACAGCTTCATAAGTCAAAGTCCCAGAGCGAGAAAGAACGCCGATACGACCTGGTTTGTGAATGTGACCAGGCATAATACCGATCTTACATTGTCCCGGAGTGATAACGCCAGGGCAGTTAGGACCGATCAAACGAGTGCGTTTGCCTTCCATGAATTTCTTCACTTTAACCATGTCAAGAACAGGAATGCCTTCAGTGATACAGATCACAAGATCCAAATCAGCATCCACAGCTTCCATGATGGAGTCCGCTGCAAATGGAGGTGGAACGAAGATCACAGAAGCGTTGCAACCAGTCGCTGCTTTCGCTTCTTTCACTGTATTGAACACAGGAAGACCGATGTGAGTTGTGCCACCTTTACCTGGAGTCACACCACCCACCATTTTAGTTCCGTAAGCCAAAGCTTGCTCAGAGTGGAAAGTCCCTTGAGCGCCAGTGAAACCTTGGCAGATAACTTTAGTGTCTTTGTTAATAAGAATTGCCATGTCGATTATCCTTTAACCGCAGCCACGATTTTTTTAGCTGCATCTGTGAGGTCGTCAGCAGGAGTGATATTCAATCCGCTTTCTCTCAAGATTTTTTTACCAAGTTCTACGTTTGTACCTTCAAGGCGGCAAACAAGTGGAACTTTCAGACCCAACTCTTTAGAAGCCGCGATCACGCCTTCAGCGATGATGTCACATTTCATGATACCACCGAAGATGTTAACCAAAATTCCTTTTACGTTTGGATCTTTAAGGATGATTTTGAAAGCCGCAGTTACTTTCTCTTTGTTCGCGCCGCCGCCAACGTCCAAGAAGTTTGCAGGAGAAGCGCCGTGAAGTTTGATGATGTCAAGAGTTGCCATCGCAAGACCCGCACCATTGACCAAGCAACCAATGTTTCCATCAAGTTTGATGAAAGCAAGGTCATACTTAGAAGCTTCAATTTCAGAAGGCTCTTCTTCATTCAAGTCACGCATTTCAACGATGTCTTGATGGCGATAGAGTGAGTTAGAGTCGAAGTTCATTTTCGCATCCAAGCAAAGAACGTCGCCTTCTTTAGTCACAACAAGGGGATTGATCTCAGCGATGGAGCAATCTGTTGTGATGAATGCGTTGTAAAGACCTGTGAAGAATTTCACAGCTTTATTTACGATTTCAGGAGACATGCCGATTTCAAATGCCAATTGACGAGCCTGGAAAGGAGCCAAACCGATTGTTGGATCGATGTCTACTTTCTTGATCGCATTTGGATTGTGTTCAGCAACTTCTTCGATGTCCATACCACCTTCAGAAGAAGCCATCATTGCGGCTCTGCCAGTTGCACGGTCGATCAAGCAAGCAACGTAGTATTCTTTCGCGATGTTGCAACCTTGTTCGATGTAAACTTTCTGAACAACTTTACCTTCAGGGCCTGTTTGGTGAGTCACCAAAGTCATGCCGATCATTTTTTTTGTAAGCTCGCCAACTTCATCCAAAGTTTTTGCGATCTTAACACCGCCGCCTTTACCGCGGCCACCAGCGTGGATTTGCGCCTTAACGACCCAAAGACTTCCACCGATTTCTTTTGCTGCAGCCACAGCTTCCTCAGGAGAGTGAGCGACTTTACCTTTTAAAGTCGCAACTCCAAATTTTCTGAGGATCTCTTTGGCCTGATACTCGTGAATATTCATCTTGATAACTCCAGACTACTGAACGTTTTTAAGAGCAGAAACAAGTGTGCGAACTGCGTCTACTGATTTTTTGAATTCTTCTTGTTCAGCTGGGTTCATTTCGAACTTGTGAACTTTTTCGATACCTTTTCCGCCGATAGTTGCAAGCACGCCAACCATCAAACCTTCGTTAACACCGAACTCACCAGTCAACTCAACAGCCACTGGAAGAACGCGTTTTTGGTCTTTAAGAATAGCTTCGGCCATTTCAACTGCACCACGTGAAGGAGCGTAGTAAGCAGAACCTGTTTTCAAGTGGCCACCGATTTCAGCACCAGCTTGTTTTGTACGAGCTACGATCGCTGCGATTTTATCAGCAGGAAGAAGTTCTGTAAGAGGAATACCAGATACAGAAGCTTGACGAACAAGAGGCATCATCGCATCACCGTGGTTACCGATGACGATACCAGTGACGTCTTTAACAGACACATTCAACTCTTCAGCGATGAATTCACGGAAGCGAGCTGAATCCAAGCAACCGCCCATCCCAAGAACGCGCTCACGAGGGAAGCCCAAGATTTGTTTTGCGTAAACAGCCATAACGTCCATTGGGTTACAAACAACGATCACGAATGAATTTGGAGCGTATTTTTTAACTCCTTCGCAAACATCTTTTACGATTTTCGCGTTGATACCGACAAGCTCGTCACGGCTCATGCCTGGTTTACGTGGCATACCTGCAGTGATGATAACAACATCAGAATCAGCGATGTCTTCGTACTTGTTAGTTCCTTTGATTTTTGTATCAAACATTTCGATAGGACCTGCTTGAGCAAGATCCAATGCCTTACCGATAGCTGCACCTTCATTGATGTCCAAGATAACAACATCGCCAAGTTCTTTTTGTGCTGCCCAATGAGCAGTTGTTGAACCTACGAATCCTGCGCCGATAACGGCAATTTTATTTCTTTTGTGAGCCATGACTAATCTCCTTAAGGCTTCAAAATGAATGGAAAAATTTAAAACTTGCGTTCGATGACACATTCAATATCAAATCATATATAGAAACAAGATTTACTGCTCGGCGCAGAGACCTTAGAGAGCAAGAACTGGACGACCCGATGAGCATCATCAGCCTGCAAGACATTACGGTGGCCTTTGAAGATCATGTTGTTTTAAAGCAAGTGAACCTCAATATTGCGGCCGGCGAATCCTTCGTGATTGTGGGTCCGAGTGGGCAGGGTAAAACGACGCTTCTTAAGACCATGTCAGGCTTGATAACTCCTCAGAATGGCAAAGTTTTTATTGAACAGAAAGAGTGGATGACGCTAAGTCCTAAAGAGCGTTTGCCGTTGCTAAAAAAGATGGGAATTTTGTTTCAAAAGAACGCTCTCTTTGATTCATTGACCTGCGTTGAAAACATCAGCTTTCCTTTGGGCGAGACCACAAATCTCACGGAATGGGAAATTACAAAAAGAGCTGAGACTTTCTTGGATGCGGTCGGAATTCCGCACGCGCGCGATCTTTATCCCGATGAAATCAGCGGTGGGATGCAAAAGCGCCTCGGAATTGCTAGAGCGCTGGCTCTAGATCCAGAGATTATTTTCTATGATGATCCGACGGCAGGACTGGATCCAATCACTTCAAAAAAAATCATCGAACTGATTTTGAAACTCAAAGCTGAAAAAGGTTCGACGGTTGTGGCGATCACGAACGACATGAATCGCGCTTATCAAATGGCAGATCGCATTGGTGTGGTGATGGACCAACAACTCATCATCACAGGGACTCCTGAAGAAACACAAAATCACAAAGACCCGCGCGTGCACCAATTTGTCAGAGGTCTTCTTGAGGGTCCTCTCACGACAATGGCTTAATATTCTTAGCGGTGGATCCGCAAAGAATATTCTATGGCGATTCAAAATGCGGAAGTGGCACAGACATTCAGTCAGCTGGCGGATCTTCTTGAAATTCAAGGAGCCAATCCCTTTCGTATTCGTGCTTATCGAACAGCGGCGCGCACACTGATAGAACTTTCTCAGAATGTGGCGGACGTGATTGAAGCTCACGGAAAACTTTACGAATATCCCGGCATAGGAAAAGACCTCGCTTCAAAAATAGAAGAGATTGCGCAAACAGGACACCTGCAAGCTTTCGATGAAGCTGCCGAAAAAACGCCGAAGTTTTTATTGGATTTTTTAAAAATCCCCACGCTAGGACCAAAACGGGTCAAGATCCTGCATGAAAAATTGGGGATTAAAAGTCTTGAAGACCTGCAAAGAGTGGCTGAAAGCAATGAAATCCTGAAAGTGCGCGGATTTGGAGAAAAAACGCGGGCAGAAATTCTTGAAGGTATTAAAAAAATCCAACAAGAACAGAAAAAACATGTTTTGCTCTTCGAAGCTGAAGAAGCCGCAAATTTATTATCGCGCTATCTTTCAAAGGCACCGGGTCTGCAAAAATTAGAAGTGGCGGGGAGCTTCCGACGAAGAAAAGAGATCGTCGCGGACCTTGATATTTTGGTAACCGCGAAAAAAAGTCAGCCGGTCATGGAGCATTTTTTAAAATTTGAAAATATCGCGAAGGTCATTTCAAAGGGTTCCACACGATCCACGGTGAATTTGAAATCCGGTTTGCAAGTCGATCTGCGTGTCGTTGATAACAACAGTTATGGAGCCGCTTTACTTTATTTTACGGGTTCAAAAGCGCACAACATCGCCGTGCGTGCGAGAGCCTTAAAACGAGGTTTAAAGATCAATGAGTACGGAGTTTTTAAGGGCGAAAAAAGCATTGTCTCTGCCAAAGAAGAAGAAATTTATGAGCTCCTAAAGCTTCCCTACATCGAACCCGAATTAAGAGAAAACAGAGGAGAAATCGAAGCGGCAGTGAAAGGACAGCTTCCTCATCTGATTCAAATAAAAGACCTGCAAGGCGATCTGCACATGCACACGACGGCCAGTGACGGACGCAATTCTTTAAAAGAGATGGCATTGGCCGCCAAAAAAATGGGCTACGCCTATATCGGCATCACGGATCATTCTCGTCGAGTGGCCGTGGCACATGGTCTCGACAAAAAGCAGCTTTTAAAACAGATCGATCAGATTGATGAACTCAATGCAGAAATTCAGGGGATCACGATTTTAAAATCCATTGAAGTGGATATTCTTGAAGACGGTCGCCTTGATTTACCCGACGATGTTTTAGAAAAATTAGATTACACGGTGGGCGCCATTCATTCGTATTTTCAACTTCCGTCACAAAAACAAACCGATCGCATTTTGCGCGCGATGGATAACCCCCACTTTCGAATCTTTGCGCATCCCATGGGAAGATTGATCGGAAAGCGCGAGCCTTATGCGATGAATGTCGAAAAAATCATGAAAGCCGCCAAAGAGCGATCAATTATTCTGGAACTTAATTCTCAACCCGAGCGCATGGATCTTTCAGACACCCTTTGCCGAATGGCGAAAGATCTAGGGGTCAAAATCGCGATCTCCACGGATTCGCATAGTGTGAATCAGTTAAACCTCATGAAATACGGAGTCGGTCAGGCTCGTCGCGGGTGGCTTGAAAAGAAAGATGTCATTAACACTTTGCCTCTCGCAAAACTAAAAAAAATCTTCCAGTCTGGATATGAGTAAATGGCACAAAAAACGGATATAAAACTTGTTTTAAATGAAGCATATTTGCCAGTTCTTTTAGATCTTCTAGATCGGGCGGGTTCAAGCATTGATATTCTGGCTTATTCGTTTGCCATTGGGAGTGCCAAGGGTGTTTTATCCACAAAAAATGCGCCCTATAAAATCGCGGAGAAACTCGCCGAAATTAAGAAAAAATATGGCAAGAAAATCTCTATCCGTCTTTATGTCGAGGGACTTAGAGAAACGGTGACACGCAATAAAACCACAGTCGATTTTCTGGAAAAAGCGGGAGTGGAAGTCATATATGGTTCAACCCACGCGAAAGGTTTTTGTGTCGACAATCGCTATTTGCTTTTTGGTTCAACCAATTTAACAAATCAAAGCATTCTTAAAAACTACGAAACAAATTTGCTCATTGATGATCCGCACACCGCCAAAGTATTTGATCAATACTTCATGCATCTTTGGAACGGTGGACATCACGGGGAAATCAAACTTGATCCACCTATGTTGGCCGATGGCGACTTTAAGGACGTTCTTATCGAAATGATTGATACGGCAAAGACGTCTTTGGATTTCTCTATTTACTTCTTTATTCATTCAGAAATTGAGAAAGCTTTTATTCGCGCAGCTCAAAGAGGAATTAAAATTTCGGGCTTTATCCATCATCACAATAGCTTTGCTTTGTGGTATGTACGGCGCACCCGGGATACGGCAATGAGACTCATAAAAGCTGGAATTACGGATCTTCATTTTGGTCCTGGCCATCTTTTTACTCACTCAAAATATCTTATTAAGGATGAAAAAGAAATCTTACTTGGAACGGGAAATTGGCTGGTTGAAGACGTAAAAATTCATCCGCAACTTTATATCCATTTGAAAAATCCAAAGCTGGCTCGTGATCTTTTAAAAGAGCTTCAAAAACAGATCGGCGATCATCGCAGCGTCTATAACTTTGCCGAAAAATAACGGCATTTTCCCTCTGAAAACGGAAACTCGCGTTGCAAAAAATTATTTGTAAGCTCGGCGCACGTTAAATTTCTTCTCAATCTTCAAAGAATCGTCATCAAGATCGACACTTTAAAAGTTCTCTACAAAAAAGCGAACACTCGCGTTCGTCTCATTTTGAATTTTTACCAATGAAACAAGGGTTTGCAGAAAAATTATTGGCTCACATATAGGAACAGCCCTTGAAGACAAGCCCACTTGGAGGATGTTATGAGATCTCGCGACCTGTTCGTATCGGTAGTTATGTTAAGCTCTGTTTCCTTGGTGGGTTGTAATAACCAGCTTCTTTTTTCAAGCAACGAAACTGAAAGCCGAATGTCTTTGCCGTCGATAACTCCTCCCGTCTTGGCACCGCAACCTACAATGGTTCTTAAAAGTGGCGCGTGTTCTGTTACAGGTGAAAATGTTTTGTCGTGTTTAAGCTGTAACTCGACTGAAGCTGTAAATCCTCCACCTCTTCTTTCTAGAAAAGCAGAGGAGCTTTTAAACATCATGGCAGCTGGGTGCTCAGTTCCCAACAAAAGTGATCCCGCAGGTTATATTCCGCCAACAAAAGAGCAGCTTTTGGCGCGCTTGATTCAATGTTCACCAGCGGATTATCCGGATACTGCATTTGAAGGAACTCAGTTTGCAACCATTCAATCACTGCTTCATGATCCAACCTCACAGCAAAACGCATTTGGCAGTCTGTATTACAATGGGGCTTCAAAAGATTTTGAAACTTACTTTGGCCTTGAGATCGGAGAAGCCCGTTACGCATTCTGCCGAGGAGACGTGAGTTTTAAATCCGGCGGCGTCTATCCCAAAGAGTATTACGATTCACTTTACAACGGGACCAACTACACTTTGCCCGCAGTTTATCAACGAGCTCAAATCATCCGCGAAAACTTAAGAAATTGCATGGCGCAAAGTTTGAGCAATCCCACACGCAATCAACCCTCACCCGTTCCGGGGAGAAAATGCTCCTTTGAATCTGCAGAAGGTCATATGAGTTCGCTTGTTGTTGATAAAATTGATCAATGGCGAAGCGGCGGACTGACCGTTTATTTCGAAGGTTTCGGTCAGTGTGGTGTGATAACAAATCCCCGCACTTATCTTGATAGAAATGAGTTCGTAAAAGTAGCCGTGAAGAAGTGCGAATGATCCATATTGTGAGTTGACCCACGATCTTGTGCCCATCTAACATAACTAGGTGATTGAATTTAGGAACCTCGTTAAGAGATTTGGCACAAGAACAGTTCTTAATGGATTAAGTTTAAAAATCCATGAGGGCGAGATCATTTTCATCTTGGGGACATCCGGGACAGGTAAATCCGTTCTTCTAAAAAATCTTGTGGGCCTGATGACTCCTGATGAAGGAGAAATCTGGATCGACAACGAAGAGGTTTCAAAATTCAGCGAAGAACAATATCTTCCGATCCGCAAAAAATGCGGAATGGTGTTTCAGCATCCAGCACTTTTTGACTCTCTCACAGTCTACGAGAATGTAGCCTTTGGACTTCGTCGCCATTATCAATTGGACGAAGAGACCATTCGCGAAAAAGTCACAAAGGCTTTAAAGCTTGTGCATCTTGTTGGCATTGAACAAAAAAAGCCCGCACAAATTTCCTACGGAATGCAAAAGCGCGTGAGCCTTGCGCGCACGGTGGCTTTGGAACCAAGAATACTTTTGTTCGATGAGCCCACCACAGGTCTGGACCCAGTTACGACAACTGCCGTGAATCAATTGATCTATGATCTTTCCCGAGAGCTTAAAACAACATCCATGGTGGTCAGTCACGATATGAATTGTGCGCTTTCCATTGCTGATCGCATCGTTGTTCTTGATAAAGGACAAATAGTTGCGCTGGGAACACCAGAGGAACTTAAACGCTCGGAACATCCATTGGTGAAAGATTTCTTAGCAGAGGTTTTAAGCGCATGACCGTTTTCATATCTATTTTAGATGAAATCGGGGGCGCTCTCCTTTTTCTGCAAAAAATCCTGAGAACAATGTTTGTGAAGAAGATCAAATCGCACGAGGTCTTCGAGCAGATTTGGAAAGTCACGGCCGACAGTTTTGCAAACACGGCAATGGCGGGTTTTTTTGTGGGTGCCATCATGACCGTGCAGTTTGCGATGCAGATGAAAGAGTTCGGTGCGCTTGGTTACTTAGGCGGCCTTGCCACAAGTGGAACCTTCCGCGAAGTAGGTCCTCTTTTAATTGCCTTCATGCTTAGCGGAAAAGTCGGTGCATTTACCTCAGCAGAACTAGGAACAATGCGGGTTACGGAACAAATCGACGCTGTCCGCTGCTTGGGGGCCGATCCTCTTCAAGAAATCATTGTTCCAAGATTTATCGGCATTATTATTTCAAGTTTTTTCCTGCTCGGGGCAGGACTTATTATGTCCGTCTTCGGCGGGATGTTGATGGGACAAGCCTTTGCGGGAGTTAATTTCGAAGAATATCTCCGCCATGTGCCATTGATCGTAAGCCCGGTTTCAATTTTAAATGGTCTTATTAAATGTTTTGCGTTTGCTGTCGTGCTTGCGACCATTTGTACTTATAAAGGTTTTACAACATCAGGCGGAGCTAAAGGTGTGGGCCGCTCTGTTGTCTCTACAGCCGTTGCGACGATGATTTGTATTGTGGTGATGGATTGGCTCACAAGCTTTATCGGTGAAATTGTTCTGACAATGATTAGAGGATATCGCTCATGATTGCTCTTATCGCAGAAACTTTGACCGGTCTTTTTATGCCTCCCTTTCGCAGAAAAGAGTTCTTTCAGCAGCTTCATTTTGTTGCGAATAAAAGCTTAGTTATCATTGTTTTCTGCGTATCTTTTGCGGCCGTAGTTACAATTCTTGAGTCGTCGTTTCATATGAAGCTTGTGATTCAAAACGACTCCATGGTTCCGGGGTTTGCGGCATTGCTTATCTTAAGAGAACTTGGTGCGGTCGTAACAGCGCTGCTCCTTACCTCACGGGTGGGCGCTGGATATGCTTCCGAAGTAGGAACAATGCAAATCACAGAACAAGTCGATGCACTAAAAATGCTTGGTATTGATCCTGTGAATTACCTTGTTGTCCCAAGATTTCTGGCCTGCGTACTCGGTGGCATGATGCTCACAGTGATTGCGAATATGACATGCATTTTCGCTGCAATGGCCGTGAGTCAATCCTACTTGGGATACACTCCTTCGATGTTTTTAACTTCCATGCACCGCTTTGTGCAGTTCAAAGATATTATTTTTGCGACCATTAAAGGTGCCTGTTTTGGAGGAGTGATTCCTCTCGTGGCTTGTTACTATGGATTTCGTTGCGAATCGGGCGCAGAAGGTGTGGGACGTGCGACAACTAACACTGTGGTCGTGGCTTCGATTGCAATTATTGTGATTGATTTTATTTTATCTTATACTTTTAGCTATCTTTACTAATCCGGCGTGACCGGTCAGAAGGACGTTGTATGAAGGTTGAAACCAAGGTGGGTTTGCTGGCTCTTGTCTCAGTGGCACTGATTGTGGTGTTTGCTTACTTTATGGGTTTCATTTCTCCATTCTCCAGCGCAAAAGAACTCAACGTCATGTACAACTATGCCGGTGGCATTGAAGAAGGTTCGCCTGTTCGTGTGATGGGAATTAAAGTGGGCAAAGTAAAAGCGATCATTTTTGACCCGTCTTATAAAATGGCGAATGGTGAAGAAGTAAAACTGCGTCTCACGATCACGATTGATAAAAAAGCCTGGACCAGCGTCCGTAAAGATTCCAAATTCTTCATCAACTTAGCCGGTGTGATTGGGGAAAAGTTTCTGGAAATCTCTCCAGGAACAGCAGAAGCTTCTGAATTTTCAGCCGGAGACTATGTTCGCGGTGAAGATCCTCCAAGAATTGATCAATTGATCTCGCAAAGTTATGGTTTGGCCGGAAAAATTATCGATTTGGTGGAGAAAAACGAAGGCTCTGTGACAAATATGATCCAACAGTTGGATCGACTCACGACAAACTTCAATAAAACTCTGGCACTTTTAGATAAAACGACAAAAAATCGTGAAGTGGCTAGATTGCTTGATAATGCGGTCAAAATCAGCGATGACATGGCATACATGACGAACAACTTGAGATCTAAGAAAGCGGAAGAAACTTATGACCTCGTTCATAAGCTCCTTTTTAGATTGGAACCTCTTGATGGTCCCGCACTTAAAAAGTTCTTCCAAGAAGAAGGCGTAAAGGCCCGCATTTTTTAGATCTCCGTAAAAGGGAGGTCCTATGTTTAAACTTTCAGTATGTTTCGGGGGAGCTGTTCTTTTCCTTGCGATGCAAGCGAATGCTGCAACCTTGAACCTGGGGTCTGATCCCAACACGATCAAAGCTAAATCCCGCTCTATCGAAGTGGAATACAGCCGCAACATGCGCAATCAAAACCAACAAGCCGTGGACCCTGATAATCTTCCGCATCAAGGTGCGATTGTGGTTGAAGAGGGTGGCGGAGATTCCGCGATGACGGTGCCAGCACCGGCTTCGACAAATAAAAACGTCGATCTTCATTCAATTCCAGGTGCAACGAACACGTATTATTCCGGCACAAACAGCTTTTCTTATCCTTCGACATTGAAAATGCGCGCGGATCGCAAAGTCGGCGCGGGCATGGCGGTCGGCGGAACACTTGGTGTTGTCGGATTTAATATGGAGCTTAATTTTGAAGACGCGGATGGAGTTCTTGCGGGATTCGGAACAGGGCCCGGATATAATTCGTTTCAACTTGCATGGAAACATGCGTTCGATGGCGATTATTTAGCTCCATACACGTCTGTCGGCTACTCGCGCTGGTATAATTCACGCGGAAGAGGCGATGATCTTAGCAAATCCAACATTCTGGACCGTGTTTTGAGCGATAATGAGAAAAAAGAAGGCCGTTTTGGCACGGATTTTGTGAATGCGTCACTCGGTTTGCAGTACAACCAGCTTTCTGGTGACTTCGCAGGCATTTCTTTTTTCGGCGAATTGACGGCGATGTATGAAATTAATCGCTCAATGCTTCTGCCAAATGGTTCGGTTGGAGCGATTTACTACTTCTAGGGCTTCGTTTGAAACGGAACCTTCGGCACTCCGTTTTCGTTTTTATCTTTTCTTTTATTCGTAAATTTGTGGCTCAAACGGCAGTTCTGGGAGAGTACTCCCAGAACTCCAAAGCAGCAAAGAACCCACCATACTTTACAATCCTGAATTGCATCGCAATTCAGGATTCAACCAACGAAGCAAAATTTTTCGCGTGAAAATTTAAATCAAATAGAGGCGGTTCAGTGAAATACTTATCGCTGTAGAATCCGCTACTGGTGCGGGTTTTCAGACGTATTCGGAAATAAAAAAACCCCAGAGTTGCCTCTGGGGTTTTCGTTAAGAACTAAACTAGTTCCGTAAGAATTACTTCTTAGAAGCTTTTTTAGTAGCTTTTTTTGTAGTTTTCTTAGCGGCTTTCTTAGTAGTTTTCTTAGCTGCTTTTTTTGTAGCTTTTTTTGCTGCTTTCTTTGCCATGTGCTCCTCCTAGGATGCAAACGTTGTTGTTGTTTCTTAACTTAAAAACTTTACTTACCTTAAGTCTTCACAATTCGACCAGCGCCGTCAACAAAAAATTTACCTTGCATATTTTTTGCGAGCATTCGTGTTCGTGGAGGTGCCCTTTGCTTATTGTTTTTTCGATTTCGATGCTCGGACATGCGCTCGTTCACCGAATTCTTTCAACCATGGCCCGCGATTTTGCGTTCTCTCAACAGTTAGTTCGTCTTCTTTCGATTTCAAACCTTGTTTTGATCTGCTTCATCACGTTCAGCAGCACCTCTGCCACCACATGCTGGCTTTTCATCGGCATTCTTTTAATAACTTTAAAGTTTTTTCCAAACATTTTGCGTTTTTTCTTATTAAAAAGACTGCGAAGCGCACTCATTCCGTTGCTCGATTGCGTGATCTTGGGGCTGCAAACGGGAAAATCTTTCCGCCTTTCTCTTCACTCCGCGATCGAAAACCAAACCGGTTGGGTGCGACTTCAACTCATGGAAGTTTTTGAATCGCTGGCGATGTCGGAAAATGTCATCGCCATGAAATCCGCTCTGCTCAAGGATTTCCGCGAAGAGCTTTTGGAAATTGATCGCTCGCAAACTCGTTGCGTGGAACAAGTTCGCGCGCTTCGCAGAGAATATAAGATGCTCGAAGATTTTCGACGTAGGTCTGGACAAGTCACGCAGCAAATAAAAATGCAGGCGATAATTGTCACCGCGCTTTATCTCGCGCTTCTAACTTTTGTAATTGTGCAATTCGGATTTAAAGACCACCGAAATCTTATTCTGATGTCCTTCATAATATTTTGCGGCGGTCTTTTGTGGATATTTTTAGCGGGTAGGAGGATGAAATGGAACGTATAGCGCCACCACTAGAGCTTTTAATGTGCGTAAAACGCTCCATCGAAAAGGGTCAGTCCGTCAAACAAGGTGTTCTTCAATATATAAAAAAGGGAGAAGGCGAATTTGCAACGGTTGTGACTCGCTGGCTTGCGCTATTACAGCAAGGACAAGACACCCGCGAATGCTTGCAGGCTGTGGTTTCGCTGCATCGGCGCACTCTTTTGCAAATTTTGGAGCGCGGACTTCGCGGTGAGTCCATCCACGGCGTTTTAATGCGCCTAGAAGAAGAAATGGTGGAGGCTTGTCATGAGGAAATCACAAATAAAATTGCACAGCTGCCATTTATAATGCTGATCCCGCTCTTATTATTTCAATTTCCCGCCTTTTTGATGCTCCTTTTTGGACCGCTGCTGAAAAATTTTTTTCACTCTTTCGGAGGGGGGTGATAGAGTGGCCCTGTTGGAGGATAAGCCATGGCACAGCTCGATAAAAAGAAAGCCGCTCTTGCGAAATTGGTGGATGAGTTGATGAAAGATCAACCCAGCCGTCAGCTTGTAAAGCAGCTTACTACCGAACTTGGTATGACCTATTCTGTGGACCCGATGACTCAAATGAATACAGTTTTGCAGTCCATGAATTCAGTTATTCTTCCTTCCAACAGAAGAAAAGACTTAGAAAGATAGTAAATCATGTCACAAATCTATAATTCGATCTTGGATACTATCGGAAACACTCCGATGGTGGCTCTTCACAACGTCACAAAAGGCTCTAAGCACAAATTTTTCGCGAAGGTTGAGTACTTCAACCCCGGTGGCAGCATTAAAGACCGCGTGGCCGTAGCGATGATTGAAGAGGCCGAAAAAAGAGGCGATCTAAAACCGGGCGGCGTTATTGTTGAAGCCACTTCTGGAAATACGGGTGTGGGTTTGGCGCTGGCTGCGGCGGTTAAAGGTTACAAATGTATTTTCGTGATGCCAGAAAAAATGAGCGAAGAAAAACGCGCGATCTTGCGCGCTTACGGAGCTCAAGTGGTGATCACGCCAATGGTGGAACCTGAAGATCCGATGAGTCACTACTCTGTCTCAAAAAGAATCGCTGAAGAAACTCCGGGAGCGTTCTTGGTGAACCAATTCTTCAATCCTGATAACCCAACCCGTCATTATCAAACGACAGGTCCAGAAATTTGGAAACAAATGGATGGCAAGATCGACATGCTTGTCGGTGGTGCGGGCACAGGTGGAACTCTTTCAGGTTGTGCAAAATATTTGAAAGAGCATAAATCAGACGTGAAAGTGATCTGCGCGGACCCGATCGGAAGTATTTTGTATGATCTTTATTACCATAAGAAGATCGTAGATCCTCCTGGATCTTATAAAGTGGAAGGAATCGGGGAGGACATGCTTCCTGGAAACGTTCACTTGGATATTTACGATGGTTTCATTCGCGTGAGTGACCCTGAGGCGTTTGCGATGACTCGTCGTTTGGTGTCTGAAGAAGGTCTTTTGGTAGGTCCTTCCAGCGCAACAGCACTTGTGGCTGCGATCAAAGCTTCTGAAAAAATGGAAAAACCATCGAACATCGTTGTGATTTTCCCTGACAGTGGTCGTCAATATTTGAGCAAAGCCTTTAACGACACGTGGATGATCGAAAATGGCTTCTTGAAAGCTGAAGACACGAAAAATGCATTCAACCGCGTGATTTCAGCGGCAGATGCTTTAAAAAATCTTTCTAAAAAATAGGTGTGAGATGAAAAAAGTAACAGAGAACCTAGGTTTTTCAACACGTGCTATTCACGCGGGACAAGCCCCTGATCCAACAACAGGAGCGATCATGACTCCTGTGTATATGACCTCGACTTATGTACAAGAATCTCCAGGCGTGCACAAAGGTTGGGAGTATACACGCACTCACAATCCCACTCGTCGCGCTTATGAAAATTGCTTAGCAAGTCTTGAGAGCGGAAAATATGGTTTCGCATTCGCTTCAGGTTGTGCAGCGACGACAACGGTTCTTCATCTTCTTAAAGCGGGTGATCATGTTGTCGCGATGGATGACATGTACGGTGGAACTTTCCGTTTGTTCGATAAGATTTTGAAACACGACGGAATGGAATTTTCATTCGTGGATCTAACAAAAGTAGAAAACTTCGAGAAAGCCGTAAAACCAAACACGAAACTGGTATGGCTTGAAACTCCGACAAATCCGACTTTGAAACTTGTCGATATCAAAAGAATCGCGGCGATTGCGAAAACAAAAGGGATCATCGTCGCTGTGGATAACACATTCATGAGCCCTTACTTCCAAAGACCGTTGGAATTGGGTGCGGATATCGTTGTTCACTCTGCTACAAAATATATCGGCGGTCACAGTGACGTGGTTGGCGGTATCGCGGTGACGTCTCGTGAAGATATTGCAGAAAGAATGGCGTTCTTAAGCAACGGTATCGGTGCGACTCAAAGTCCGTTTGATTCATTCATGTGCTTAAGAAGTTTGAAAACTTTGCCTCTTCGTATGAAGGCCCACCAAGAAAACGCGATGGCTGTTGCGAAATTCTTGGAGTCTCACCCGAAAGTAGAAAAAGTTCTGTATCCGGGTCTTGAAAGCCATCCTCAGCATGCTTTGGCGAAAGAACAAATGCATGGTTTCGGCGGCATGATCACGTTCTACATCAAGGGCGGCTTGGAATCGGCTCGTAAGTTCTTGGAAAATGTGAATGTTTTTTCTTTGGCCGAGAGCTTGGGTGGGGTTGAAAGCTTGATCGAACACCCTGCGATTATGACGCACGCCTCCGTTCCGCCAGAGAATCGTAAGGCTTTGGGTATCGATGATTCGCTCATTCGCCTCTCTGTAGGGGTTGAAGACCTGAATGATCTACTCGCTGATTTAAAATCTGCCTTTGATAAAGCCTAATTGTTGACATCATAGGGGCCAAAAGATACACATTTGGTCTCTTGATTTCCGTGGCTTGGTAGCTCAGTTGGTAGAGCAGAGGACTGAAAATCCTTGTGTCGGCGGTTCAATTCCGTCTCAAGCCACCATTTTAAAACCCGCATTCGAAGCGGGTTTTTTAGTTTTTAGAGTCTTAATTTCCAAAAAATTTAAGTGAGATAAAGCAGAACGCAAAGGTACTGGAATGCGGTTCCGCCCATTACGCAAAGATGCCACATGCCGTGGCCGTGTTTGATTTTTTCATCGTTGAAAAAGAAATAAACGCCGATCGCGTAAGAAGTAAATCCTGCCATGATCATCGCAAATCCCATTGGAGGAACAGCGTCCATCAATTGTTTGAGCGCGGGGAGAACTGTGACACTCATGATTCCATAGAGTGCTAGCGACATGTTGCGATTTTTCGGAGCGACAATCAGCTCCCACAAAATTCCAACTACGGCGAGAGTCCAAACAACTCCGAGAACAGCCCAACCTGTTTTTCCACGCAAGGCTAAGATCGCATACGGAGTGTAGTTGCCGGCGATCTTCAGATAAATTCCGATGTAATCAAGTTTGCGGAAGAAGTCTTTTTTTTGGCCGCTCGAACCATGATAAATAGTGGAGATGCAGTAAAGGCCAACTGTCGTCACAGCGTAAATACCAAATGAAAAAAGGCGCCACGTATCTTGTTTGTAAGCTGCAAGATACAGCAAAAGAACAGAACCAATAAGCGTAAGAAAGGCTCCCAGAGCGTGTGAGAAAGTATTGAATCGTTCGCCGTATTGGACTTGCGGTATCATTATTTAACGTGCCTCTTTCTAAAAAGAACGTTCCAGTTCTTTCCATAAATGGTATCACTGATAGAGAAAATTGCAGCTGATAAAATCTTTTGGAGGGGTTCAAGATGAGATTTTTTATTGTGATCGCGATGTTATTGCCGGCATTTTCATTCGCAAAATCAAACGTTGGTCCTGAGTTTACATGCATGACGGAGCTTCCCAGTACGACGTTTTATGTAAAGTCCAACGGCTCTCAAAGTGAACCTCTGACAGAACTCAAAGTTGTTCACCATTTTGGAGCGAACACAATGCCGATTCATCAAGGTGTGGTGCTGGCGTCGGATTTCCCTTACCTGCAGCAGAAAGCGAACTTGATGAAAAAGCTCGGCGATACTTTCACTGTTCGCTTTAAGTCTGACAAATGTGAAAACTTCGGACCCGGTTTGTATTCCTGCGGTTCAAGCGATGCGATTGAGATCAATGGTTTGGATATCAAAGGATATAGCCTTATTACCCGTGTGATCGAAACCAAAGTTTACGAATACACGTTCAAGTCTTATCAAGTGACGTTTTCGTTTAATTTTGAAGGCATGAGCTATGACATGCCGATGGTGTACTCACCAGAAGAATGCAACTTCAAGTAGGATAGGTCTTGTCCGACCTATCTTTTCGCACGAAGTTCTTGGTCCAAACGTTCGGCGATCCAAATTTTAAGAAGAGTCTGATATCCGACGTCTCCTTTTTGTTTCGCCACTTTTTTTAGTTTCGTAATCATCTCTTTAGGTAGGCGAATGCTTGTAGAGACTCCAGAGATAATTCTTCTCTCAGGAATTACTTTTTCTGATTTAGAGTCGTCCCACTCATTGGGATTGTATTTATAGTTTTTCGACTTAATCTTTTTCATATATTCCATCCAGTAATAATTCGCGCTTTGCAGCTTCCTAAATCTTGAAAAATAATCCGAAGAGATCTACCAGCGTCGGTCTTTCCATCTATTCGGAATCTTTTAGGTCCGTGTTTCTTTTTGTTGGGAGTGATGACATACGGATTAAAGAACAATTCTTCAGCTTCCCAGTACTCGACACCATGCCTAAGAAGATGAATTATATTGTCCTCGTCCCAATCAAAGAAATACCAGCGTTTTCCCTGAAGACCTGACATAAGTGTACCTCAATTGTAGCTACAAAGTAAAATAAGATAAAAATGCGAATCCTATTCCTGGATGGAAACGCACTATATTGGATTATAAAGGGAATGCTGGACTGATATCGGACAGTTTATTTTTTAGAGACGAAGAGATTGTCTTTGAGGTAAAAGCGGAGCGGCCATTGGGCGGCTTCTCCGGCGTAGTCGACGCCGATTCGGGGGCAGGCGACGATTTGTTTTGATGAGACTTTGAAATCATCGTCGCTGACGTAAAGTTCGGAATTCTTTTTCCAGAGTCTTAAACCATCGTGCTCTTTGGTGATGCCGTAGTGTTTGCACAACTTTCCGGGCCCGTTGGTTTTTAAGTCTTTCTTCTTAGGGTTGTGATCGGCTTCAAAAGGTTGAACGGCGCGAATCAAAACCGCTTCGGGGTGTTCTGTCGTTCGGGTGACGAAATTTAAGCAATGATACATTCCGTAAATCAAATACACGTAAGAATGTCCGCCGTCTAAATACATGGACTTAGTTCGTTGGGTTCTGCGATCTCCGAAAGTGTGACAGGCGGGATCTTCAACACCCAGATAAGCTTCCACTTCAACGATGCGAGCTTTGTGTTCTTCTTTACCGGACTTGATATGCAATACTTTTCCTAGCAAAGCTTTTGCTACCGAGGTCGTATCATCAAAATAAAATTCTTGAGGCAAGATCATGAAGTGCGGCAGATAAAACTAATCTGTCTTCCAGCTTTTTCTTTGTCGCGACGGTGAGAATGAAAGAGTGGATCTGTCACGGTATCAATGTGCAAAGCAAAAACATTATCAAGGTCGACGCCCTCTTGTTGCAACTGCGTGCGAACGACTTGATTTAAATCTACAAGAGCCTTCGTCGGTGAAATAGATTCTGCATAAAGACTTCTTTCGGCGGGACTTAACGGCCCCAGGCTTGAAAGAATCTGATCGCGCACATCAATGCCGACTTCAAAACTTTGTTTTTGAATATGCGGTCCGATAATCACACTTAAACGATTGGCAACGGCCCCTTCGCTGACAAGTTTCTGAATTGTTTTCGGAATGATTCGCGCAGCGACTCCGCGCCAACCAGCGTGAATTCCGGCGATCATTCCAGTTGGATGATCGTAAAGAAAAACAGGCACGCAATCGGCCGTGATCACACACAGTGCGAGATTTTTTTCGCGAGTGAAGTGCGCATCGGCAATGACTTGATAATCTTGTTCAGGAGTTGTGGTTTCAACAACCGCATCACAGTGAATCTGTTTTACGCGAACAAGTTTGTAATCGGGATAAGCAGGCGTGAGTTGAGTGAGTTGAGACTGAACACCGCCCATAAAGACCGTGATATGCGGCGTGCGCATTTCATATCCGTATTGAGTTTGTTCTAAGTGCATCTTTACAGTCCCCATTTATCTAGAAGCTGGCGGATGTCCTCCGGCCAATCCTTCTTAAAGGACATTCTCTCTTGAGTGCGGGGATGAGTAAATGCCAATTCAGCCGCGTGAAGCAAAAAGCGTGGTAAACTCCGAATATCTTCCTGGATCACTCTGGCCTCGACATTTTTAATTTTTTTGTCGGCCCCATAAAGTGCATCTCCGGCAATGGGAAGACCATTTTCTGAAAGATGCACACGTATTTGATGAGTGCGTCCGGTCTCAAGTTTAAGTTTCAAATAACTTAGACCGCTTTTGCGATTGAGAACTTCAAAGTGAGTCACAGCCCATTTGCCAGTTAAAGGTGGATCTTCTTGATCTTGCAAAGGTCTACGGTCATCGCCAAGAACAGAAGCATAGCGCTTGCGATCGACAGGATGACGAGCTAAAAAACTTTTAAAGGTTCCCGATAAAGTTCGCGAAGTTCCAATACAAACAGCAAAATAAATTCTATGAGTGCTGCGCTCTTTAAACTGCGCCGTCAATGCTTCGTGAGTTTTATCATTTTTTGCAACAACGATCACACCACTGGTTTCTTTATCCAGGCGGTGAACAATGCCGGGGCGTTCTTCACCAAACTTCATGGAAAGATCATCGGTGTGAGCAAGCAACGCATTCACTAAAGTATCATGCGCATGTCCTGCCGCCGGATGAACAACAAGGCCCGCAGGTTTATTGATGACGATCAAATCTTCATCTTCAAAAAGCACATCAAGCTTTAAATCATACGGTTGAAGCTCTGTTGGAACGGGTTCAGGTAAAGAAATTTCAATCAGATCATTTTCTTTTACGGAAACCGAAGCCTTGGCGATTTTTCCATTCAGAAGAACAGACGAGGTTTCAATTAAATGACTTGCACGCGAACGAGTGCCGACTTCTTCAATCAAAGCCAAAGCTTTATCAAGACGAAGTCCATGCATATCGGCAGTGGCTGTCACTGAAAGTTTTTGAGATGATTTATTGTTTTCCAAGACCTTTGAAATTTTTCATGTAAGAGTCTGCGACTTTTTTGTCGTCAAGACCCAAGGCTTTTGCAATTTGCACGACATAGCCTCTTACAAAAACCACCGCCGGTAGGTTTGCCGGATCCATGTTTTCAACAGCAGTTACGTAGTAAGAATTGATTTTCGTGATTTCGCTCAGACGTTGAGTAGAAAGCTGTTTGTACTCGCGCACTTTTTTAAGGAAAGCACCATCCCAATTTTCACGGGACGCGATTTCTTTTTCAAACGCTTCATCTTTTTTATAAGCAGCTGCAGGCTTTTCAACTTTTGGTTCAGGAAAGACTTGTTTGCTGGCTTCAAGAATTGATTCGTAAGTCAAATCGTTCAAAGAAGAGCGGCCACTGAGTAAGCGCTGATCATAAATGTTTCTTAGAATTTTATTTCCAAGAACTTGGTAAGCTTCTTCGATTAAGACTAAAAGCTGGCGAGCTTCCTGTTCAGAGAAAATCGTGTAGATCGCAGGATTTTCTCCAGAGTAAGTCGCACGGGCACGCTCGTAAGCGGTCGTCACCTCATGTTGAGGTGCATTCGCTGTGAGTTCCAGAATTTCATAATAGTTATAACGAGACGTTGCTTCCATCGTAGCTATTATACTACGGCGCGAAGCTCCTCTGGATCAATAAGTTGTTTGCACGTAGCCAAAAATTGTCCTGCAAGCGGAGTGAATGGCTGAGAGACCAAGACATGCTCGCGACTGCGAATGGACTGCCACACCGCATTGTCGTAATCGATGGCACCGAGGTAATCAATACCTAAGTCGTAGTACTTGTTGCAAACACTCTTAATAGAATAACCCAATTCAGAATTTGTCTGACTGCGAATGGAATTCACAACCAAACGAACTGGTGTTGAAGAAAGAGCTTCAAAGAAATCATATTGAACTCCGGTTTGCTCTTTCAAATACGAACGGAATGAAAAAGGCTTTTCCAAAGTTCTTTGACGGTGATTGCGAAGAGTGGAAATCATGTTGCCGTAAGCATCGGGAGTTGAATTCTCACGAAGCGAATGACAAACAAAAGCTTCGATAAAACGATATGTCTTTTCGATGCTTGTCGGCTCTGGAGTTGTGATCAAGAATTTCTCATCAGCGGCTTTGAAAAGTTCCAAGTGAGCTTCCAAAGCGCCCGCGCCCAAATCCACAATCACATAATCAGCACGAAGTTTTTTGATTTCTGGCAAAAGAGTATGAACTTGATTGTAAGAAAAATCAGTCGGAGTCCATGAATCCCAAAAACCCTGAACGTAGGAAAGGTGAGGGAATGGAGTGGGAATCACAAGCTCTTGAAGAGTTTTTACTCCCTCAAAGAAGTGGCGGATGTTCATGTGTGAAGGAGGAAGTCCTAAAGACGTGTGAATATTTGCACCACTCAGATCCAAGTCAACGATGACAACAGAGTGACCAAGTTTAGAAAGAGTCATGCCGAGACTCGAAGATACAAAAGTCTTTCCAACGCCGCCTTTACCGGAAGCGACAACCCACAATTTTGTGTCCGTTGTTTTTTCAGAATGAGCTTTGCGCTCCAAAGACTCTAGATAAGCTTTTTGAAGATCTCTTTCCATGATGTATCCTCTATTTCAGCGGAGAGATTAAAATTCCTTTTTTTGTCTCTTCGGCTTCAGAGGCGCGAATATAAAGGGGAATAAATGATTTCCAGTCCAAGGTTTGACCCTTCAGCGCACGCTGCTCGGCCATCATTGCTAAAGTAGAAGCAAGCGGATGATCGGGGAAGTTGGAATCACGAGAAATTTTTGATGAAAGTTCTTCCGGGAAATACTCGTGGTAAGCTTCCCAGCCGTCTCCCACCATAACACATTCCTGCTGAACGTGGTTTTTCAGCTCACGAACAGGAACAGCGTCAGGACCTTTGATGTATTTTGGTTCATCACCACTCACATCAAATAGGCCCATGTACACCATGTTTTTGTAAGCATTGATCGCAGCCAAAACAGGTCTTGAAGAGGAGCGAGCTTGGTGAGCCAGTAGCATCAACGAATCAATCGTCACCATCGGTTTATTAAAACTGTAAGCAAAAGTTTTACCGGCGTTTGCGGCAATACGAATACCTGTGAAACTACCAGGACCTTGGCCCACGGCAAACACATCGATATCTTCTAATTTGATTCCGGCTTTAAGAAGGCAGTGGTCAACGAAGGGGCTGATGTTTTCGCTATGGGATTTTTGTCGCAAAGAATTTTCCTCTGCGACAACTTTTCCATCAATAACCACAGCGACTCCCCCGACGAGAGTGCTGGTTTCCATAGCTAAGATTTTCATAGTCCCAATAAACGAGTGAAGTCATTAAAGAGGGCAAAGATCATCAAACTCATGAGGATCGCAAGGCCCACTTGTTGTGCGACTTCCATTTTCTTCATGCTGAGAGGCGCACCTTTAACAATCTCGATGATGTAGAACACCAAGTGTCCACCGTCAAGCACTGGAACAGGCATCAAATTCAGAATGAACAAGTTCACAGAAATAATCGCCATCATCTGCAAGAACTGAGTGATACCAATTTTAAATGTTTCACTTGCCGCCTGACCGATAGAGATCACGCCACCGATATTTTTTGGAGAGATCTTTGCCTGGAACAAACGAACAAAACTCATAACTGTCATCACTGACACGTCCCAAGTTTTTTGTACGCCACGAATCAAGGCATCGCCAATATTGCTTGTGCGAAGAACCATCAACTCAGGAGCTGCGATATTCGCAATCGGAGCAATGCCGATTGTGTAACGCTTCTCTTCAGTTCCTGTTGGCAACATTTGTGTCGTCATTTTCGGAGTGATTTTCAAACTCACAGTTTGACCATCGCGAAGAACGGAAATGTCGACAGGATTTTTTCCATCAAAAGATTTGATGTTGGAAATGACGTCATCCCATTTCTGCAATTTTACACCGTTGATTGTAACAAGACGATCCATGGCATGAAGACCGGCCGCCTGTGCGGGAGAACCGTCAATCACTTTGCTCAAATAAAGCTCAGAACTCTCAAGCCCCAAACCTTGCATCGTGAATGTTTTCATTGATTCAAGCGGAGCTAAAGTCACAGTGATTGGTTTTTCAACCTTGTCGCCTTCGCGCATCCCCAAAACTTCAATCGTCAAAGGTTCTTTGGTATTCAACTTTTCAAGTGCAGGCTCAAGCTGTCTCCAGTAAGAAATTTTTTGGCCATTCAAAGACGTGATAGTGTCACCCGTTTTAAGACCCAAAGCGGCCAAAGGAGATCCACCAAGAACACCGATGGTCGTTCCTGCAGAATAAGGCGTGAGTCCATCAACATTCGCCATGAATTCAAAGCTGCTAAGAACATTTGGATTTGGTTCTGATTTCGCTGTTGTTGCGATTTTTGCTTCTTCACCAGTGCCTTCACGTTGCACGACAACGTCGATGTGAAGATCATGATTTTCTTTTAGGCTTAAACCTTTTTGGAAATCTTCCCACGTCGTCACAGGCTTTTCGTTGATAGAAACGATTTTATCACCTGAACGGAAACCCGCTGCATAAGCTGGGGAGGAAGCCGCGATATCACCTGTCACCGGAGTTTTTGCATCTTCACCAATCAAAGCCACGGCAAAGAAAATCACAATCGCAAAAAAGAAATTCATCAAAGGACCGGCAAGAACTACCGCGATTCTTTGCCACACATTTTTGTGCGTGAAGGAATACTTTTTATCTTCTTCAGCAATATGATCACCTGGTTGCTCGCCAAACATTTTGACGTAACCACCCAAAGGAATCATTGAAAGGGCGTAAACAGTGTCACCCTTTTTGTATTTCAAAAGTTTTTTACCAAAACCAAGACTGAAGACCTCAACACGCACTCCACACCAGCGTGCTACAAGGAAGTGTCCAAGTTCATGCACGAAGATCAAAATGCCGAGCAAGATTACAAATGGAATGATCGCGGATAAGCCTGATTGAAGATAAGAAAAAATATTCATTCAAATATTCTAAATGGCACAGAGGAACTGGGCCAGAGAATTAAAGTGATTTTGCTTTGGGGCCAGACTTTTCTCTTATGACGAAAGATGAGACAGAATCAAAATTCCTGAGAGAATAACAGGACTTGCGAACAGGACTCCGTCAATACGATCTAAGACACCGCCGTGGCCTGGCATGATTTTCCCAGAATCTTTCACTTCAGCGACTCGTTTTAAGAGAGATTCGAAGAAATCTCCGAACTGTCCTACAAAACCAGAAAGAGCTGAAAGAACTAAGAAAATTCCAAGAGACTGTTCTGGAAACAAGAAGTGCCAACAAACAAATCCAGCGATCAATGATCCGATAATTCCACCGATAGAACCCTGCCATGTTTTTTTCGGGGACACGGAAGGCATGACCTTGTGTTTGCCGATTAGCACTCCAAAAATATACGCCATGGTGTCGCCTGCAAAAACAACTGCGAGTAAAAACACGAACCAATAAATACCGTAAGCCTGATCTAAAATACGATAAGCAAATGAAGGAAGAAGACCGACATAGAAAAGACCCAAAGCCGCGCGCGCTTGTACGCCCGACATGTAAATTAGATCACCTTTTTTATGCGAAGAAAGAAGTACAATGATGATCATCGCAATCAAAGACAATGAATAAACCAAAGAGCCCGAACTTAAAGAAATTGCGGAAGCTGCAAACACCAGCAAAGACAGCACAAAGAAAGAAGCTTTAATAACAACAGAGTTTTCTTTCTGAAAAAGAATTCCCAAAAGTTCCCACGCACCGACAATAACGGCAAAACCCACAGTGACTTTAAGACCGTCGACGGCCCAGCCGATATAAAGACCAATAATAATTGCGAGTGCGACCAAAGCCGACGCGGCTCTAGTTAGAAAACTTTTCCATGTTGTCATTCGATGAGACCTTGCCGAAGCGGCGTTGTCTCATGGAGAAAGCCGCCAGGGCTTCATCAAGATGAGACTCGGTGAAGTTAGGCCACAATACATCTGTGAAGTAAAACTCAGAGTACGCAGCTTGCCACAAAAGAAAATTTGAAAGTCTTTGTTCACCGCTCGTGCGGATGATCAAATCAGGATCTGGAGTTGGATAAGTGCTGAGTGTTGAGTTGATCAACGATTCATCCACGTCATCCGCAGAAAGCTCACCGGCTTCCACACGACGAGCGATCTCGCGCACGGTGTTGGTGATTTCCTGACGAGAACCATAGCTCAAGGCAAAGACCAAATGCAGGCCTGTGCACTGAGCTGTGGCTTCGATCGAATTTTCAATCGCTTTAGCAACATCCCCTGGAATACGGCTCATGTCGCCAATCACAGAGAAACGAATGTTTTCTTTAACAAGATTTTCAGTTTCGCGTTTCAAGTAACGACGCAAAATCTGCATCAACAAACTGACTTCAGCCTGAGGGCGAAACCAGTTTTCTGTACTGAAAGCGTAAAGAGTGAGATTTTTGATCCCGCGACGCGAACAAGCGGTAATGATTTTCTTCGCGACGCGAGTTCCTTTGATGTGCCCAAACGTACGAGGACGGCGCTTGAGCTGAGCCCAGCGACCGTTACCATCCATAATAATTGCAATATGCTTAGGCAAATTCATCGACTGCAAGATTAGATCGTCAAGATAGACTTTTCTTTTTCATCCGCAACCTGATCGACTTTTTTGATAAAATCATCAGTTACTTTTTGGATGTCTGCTTCGGCTTTTTTACCTTCGTCTTCGCTGACAGCCTTGTCTTT
>NZ_CAMLDV010000028.1 GCF_946478835.1 uncultured Bdellovibrio sp.
GGTTGAGTTTCACCGTAACCCACGGCTTCCACTTGGTCTTCGCTCAGATTGAATTTGCGACGAAGAATTTGCGCGACCGTTTCTGCGCGGTTTTGGCTGAGTTCTTGATTGTATTCGTCAGAACCAATGCTGTCTGTGTGACCGACAACGATGATTTTTTTAATTTTGACCTGAGACATGCTTGAAAGATTTTTATCCAACTCTCTTTGAGAAGCTTTCGTCAGGTTGCTTGTGTTGAAAATGAAGTTCAAGTTTTTAAGCAGAAGCGCTTTAGCCGGTTTTGGAATTGCCACAACATGCACGAGCGCTTTGGCTTTTTGTCCTTGTTCATCTTTAACAATAACTTCAACGTCACCGGGATGTGTCGGCGCCATGTACTTCAAAGTGCGGCTTGAGATACTTCCAAAGAACTCAGGGCTTAAATCCGCCGTGTAGGGAGGAGTTCCACCTTTGGCTTTGATGTGAGCAACACCACCAGTATAGACCGTGATTTCGGATGGATTGATTTCTAGTGGTTCTGCTGAAGTACTTGGAGCGGCATTGCTTTCGCGAACATGCACAGGAACTGTGACCACAGCACCTTCGGCATCCTTCACGATGATTTCATCGTCACCGACTTGATCGTAAGCTACATATTCCATCGTCGTCTCGTCAAAATAACCTAGACCTTGAGAGAGTTCATACTGATAAGGAGCGACGCCGCCACTGACCGTGATTTTTTGCTTTTCGTTTTGGGCGAGGTTGAGTTCGTAAGGAAGAACCGACAAGGTCGAGGTTTTTGCAACGGTCGTTGTTGTCGTTTCTTTTGCACTGAAACCAAAGAAATGATTGATACCGAGATACACCCGATAATCCGGAGCTAGACCTTTTGGCATCACTTCGGCTGTTGCACCGAAATGGCCCCACAGATTTCTCGCCAGACGGTATTTTCCACCGAGAAGAACTTCGAGGGAACTAATGTATTTTTGATCGGGATGATCGTCTTTTTTAAGACCGTAAGAGCTAAAAAGCTCGGCATGGAAACGCCATTTTTTTGTGAGTCCTGTAACATAACCCGCAGAGGCGATCAGTTGGTCACTCACTGGCAAGAAATAATCTGTGGCAGCAGGATCTCCCGGAGTTCTTTTTCTGTACCCTAAGTTAAATCCGTAACCGCTGTCGCGATCTCTTTTGTCATAAATGAATTCAATATTCCAGATCGGGGCAGGGGAGTTTCCAATGTAGGGATTGTCGACGGAAGTTGTCAGATCCGCGGAACCAGCGACAGCGAAACCGCCGGTTTTTTCTTGAGAGATATTGTATTTAAATCCCAATCGATGTCCGTTAATTCCTTCAGAGATAAAATTCTGCTGACTTTGGCCTGAGTCGGGCTCCTGACTAAAATATCCTGGCATTGAGTAAGTGAGTTCCAAATTGCGAGTCACACCCCAAGCGAAAATCAAGTCGAACGTAAAAGCTTTATCCTTGTAATCGACAAAGTTCTTTTGCACGAGATTATCGTAAACACTCAATTCGTTTCGTACATAGGCGGCGAAGAAGCCGATATTGAAATAATTCTTTTCCAAAGTTTGCGAAGAGTGAATGTTCTGAAATACCAGGGAATCTGGATTGGGAGCAAAGGTCTGCATATTTCCCAAAACATTCGCCTGCGCTGGTGAAGTTATTGTGAGGGCCGCAAGAAAACAAATTAAAAACGTTCTAAAAATTTTCATTAAGACCTCGTGACCACACGGTTGATAAGAACAAGAATAACAGCTCCGGCGATGCCGATTAAAATTCCTTGCCAGCTAAAAGCAGTGTAAGTAGGCCAGTGAAACACACGAGGCGCCAGGAAATTGCCCAGAAAAGATCCAGCTAGACCTAGCAGGATCGTACGAATCCAGCCCATGGCTTCACTGCCTGGAATGACCAACTTTGCGGCGACGCCCACACCAAGTCCAAGAACGACCCAAAGAACAATTTGATTAAAAAGGGGATGATGCAAAATGGAGTTGATATTCATAGTTGTGCCTCTCTTGTTTAGGTTAACGTGATTCATTTTGACTGAGTAGTAATTCTGCAATTCTCTCGACCTTGGCAGGTTGGCTTTTCTTAAGATAAGATGCAGATATGAAGTCATTTTCTCGTTTTAAATATCTCCTTGCCGGTCTTGTTATTGGCGTTGTTGCTTTCGGCCTTTTTAACGCCTATCGCGGGAAAGAGACGACCACCGTTGAAGATCTTTTTACGGAAAATATCGAACACCGTTTTTATTCGTATGCGACTCAAATCGTCGGAAAACAACGTTTGCAGGTGGCAAAACTTCAAGAGACCGAAGTCTTTGAAAGAACATCAAAGCTCAAAGCTTTTTGGGTGGATCTTCCTGATGTGGTCGTGAAAGCCACGGTCCCGGTAGAATATAGTTTTTTCGTTGATATGAATCGAGGCTGGAAGTTTCAATTGGTGAATAACGAAATTCTTGTGGATGTGCCAGGACTCAGCAATAGCACTCCGGCCGTGGATATTGGCAAACTTCGTTTTGACGTGGTGAAAGGCAGTCTTTTTCGCAGTGAAAAAGACTCTCTTGAAAAAATTCAGAAAGAGTTGATGGGTTTGCTTGTCGAAAAATCCATTGAGCATCGTAAAACTGTGCGTGAACAAGCGCGAACGTCCCTTGAGCAATTCATCAAAGGCTGGCTTTCCCAAGTGACGGGAGGACTGCCTTCTGAAAAAATCAAAATTCGTTTCGCAGATGAACCGAAGACCGAAAATTTGCAATAGTCCGTTGCAGTGAAGGAACTTATGAACAAGATCTCTTATTTTTTCGTGATAGTAATTCTAACAATGGCAACGGCTTGTTCGTCTTTTACAAAAGGCCTTTTGAAGGATCCGGAAGTTTCCGTTGTGGGACTTGATGTTTCCAATGTCACGGCCCAAGACGCCTTGGTGCATGTGAAACTCAATGTGAAAAATCCAAATCCTGTTCCGTTGCGTGTGGGAAAAATAACTTATGCTTTGACGTTGTCAGGGAAAGACGTGACCGAAGGTGAATTTAAAGAGGGCGTGGACGTTCCTTCACAAGGTGAAAACACGGTCGTTGTCCCACTGAAATTTAAATACAACACCGTGGGCACTTTGGTTGATGGTCTTTTAAAGGGTACTTTGAGTAAAGAGTACGAACTTAAAGGCTCGGCCCAGATGGGACTTTTCTCCATTCCGTTTAATAAAAAAGGCGAACTGGAATTTTAAGCCGTTCGCCATCCTGTTTTCTTGGTCCATTCAAGAAATTCTTGCTGGCGTTTTGCCGGGTCCGGTGGATGATATTCGACATTCATCGGCGTGATGATCATGCTTTCTAGAGGAGAAAGTCCTACTTCGGCGCGGCGTCTGTTCAGATTGTCGGGATCTTCAACATCCGTGATTCTAAGAATTCCGTTTTCGTCCCAATCTGAATTTGTCCCGTAAACTTGTTTAAGTCCTTCGTAAAAACGAATGCGATCCACCAGGCAAGCCACATACAGTGCAGGAACTTCTTTTCTCTTTGCAAGATCCGTCAACACTTGTTCTTGAGCACGCATAAATTCTGGCCAACTGATGGCGTGTAATACAATTCTGAGCGCGGCGACGCAGGCTTCTTCGCCGACTTGGGCGGTCGTTGGAAAACCTTTATTTTCTTCGATGAGTTCTTTGAGGCGCTGGGCATTTCGTAAATGCACTTTTTCCATTTGCGGATTGTATCCGTGAAAAAGTTCTCCTGTGCTCGCAAGTACTTCGCGAACGGCCTCATCTTCACGCATCAAGTGGAGAAGTTCTTCTTTCAGTTTCATCCAAAAAAATCCGTCATAAATCTGTTTTTTTCCACATCAGGAAAGAAGCTGGCATCAAAAGCGACTTGATTGCAGCGATGAAAATCTTCTTTTGTAAAACCATGCACGCGGTGAAGAACTTCGTAATCGTCACTGAGTGTGGTTGCAAAAACTCCGGGATCGTCAGAGTTGATGGTGACAAGAACTCCTGCATTCATCAGTTGACGAATCGGGTGGTCCTCATAAGTTTTAAAACTTTGGGTCAGGTAATTGCTGATCGGGCATATCTCTAAAGGAATACGACGACTTTGTACAAAGTTGATTACTTTTGGATCATGCACGATTTGAATTCCGTGACCGATCCGTTCAGCACCCAGAATTTCAATACTGTCTTGCACCCACTGTGCTGAGAGCGGCCCGGGGGCTTCGCCAGAGTGAACTGTAATACGTAAACCTGCTTTTTTCGCTTTTTGAAAAAGAGGTGCAAAAACTTTTGGATCGAAACCTTCTTCGTTATCGGCAAGATCTAAAGCGATAAAACTATCTTTGTGAGCGATTGCAAAATCCACGACTTTCTCTGCCTCGGCGAAAGGTTTCACTCTTTGCACGATGCAGATCAGACCAATGAGCATGTGGTATTTTTTGCGGGCCATCTCAAGGCCCTTGTGTAAAGATTTGTGGATTTTTTCGAAAGTCAGATTCTTATGACCTTCGGCAATGAACGTGGGGGCATAACGAAGTTCGAGCAGACGAATGCCATCATTGTACGCGTCCTCACAGGCTTCAAAAGCAATACGTGTTAGGATCTCTTCGCTTGCCAAGACTTTTTGAGCGTTGAGAAATTTATTAAGAACTGAACTCAAATCCTTCATCGGGCTTGTAATTAAAAATTGTTCCTTCTGCGCCTGTGAGGTCGAGGCTAGGGGAATTCCGACTTGAGGGGCCAGTTCTACAAGCGTACTCCAACGCACCGAGCAGTCCAGGTGGCGATGTAATTCCACTTTC
Organism: uncultured Bdellovibrio sp.; assembly: GCF_946478835.1. The sequence continues at coordinate 4,791 of NZ_CAMLDV010000028.1, forward strand.
AGGATATCGCGAATGTTATGAGAGTAGAGTTTTTCCATTTAACGCTCCCGGTAAGCTTTTGTTCCCTTTACCCACTTCGTCTTCCAGAGTAAAACTTTATCCTATGACAGAACCCATCCAAATCAAAACAAAACTCGCGGGGAACCCTTCACAGGAACCTCAATTTAAAACTTTCGTTAAAAGCAAAGACGGACGTCAGATTCCAGTCGTGGACCCTCGTTCGACTCGTGCTCTTGTTTCTTTGATGGACATGAATGCGGTCCTTGGCGGAGCAGCGTCTCACTACGGTGGTCCGGCGGCTTTGGCTGAGTTGATGTCCGCTTTGCATGGTCACGTTTTTGATGTTGCCGCTCGCGAAAAAAAGCAATGGTATGATTTGTTTCACTTGGTGAACGACGCTGGTCACTGCGAAAATGGTTTGTATGCTTTAAAAGCGAACTACCACATGGCGGGCTTGACGTTAGAGAGTCTAAAAAAATTCCGTTCTATTGAAAGCGGCCTAACAGGTCACGGTGAAGTTCACTGTTTCCCCGAAGGCGTTTTCATTTCTAACGGTCCGTTAGGTTCGGCCTTTCCGCAAACTCAAGGTCTTGCTATGGGAGAAGCGATCTCGGGTCGCAATCGTATCACTGTGACGACAATTTCTGATGGCGCTTGTATGGAAGGTGAAGCGAAAGAGTCTTTCGCGGCGATTCCGGGTCTTGCGCAAACAGGAAAGATGGGTCCTTACGTTTTGATTATCAGTGATAACAATACAAAACTTTCGGGTCGTATTGATGCGGAGTCTTTCTCAATGACTCCAACATTCAACTCTTTAAAAGATTTGGGTTGGAATGTGATCACATTGGCTGAAGGTAACGACTTGCAAAAATGCTATGACACGATTGTCACTGCGATTGAGCAAGCTAAAGCTGATCCGAAGAAACCAGTTGTGATTCATGCAAAGACAATCAAAGGCATCGGTACTAAGAAAACAGCCGAATCTGCTTCGGGCGGTCACGGTTTCCCTCTGAAAAGTCCTTCTGAGTTGCCAGCTTTCTTAAGTGAAATTTACGGTGGCGAAACTTTGCCGGCGGTTTACAACACGTGGATTGATGAACTCAATAAATGGGAAGCAGAGATTAAAGCCAAAGCTGTGAAAGACACGGGCGAAAAAATTCAAACGGGTGTCTCTGCTGCTATGGTACGCGCTCGTAAAGCGGGCCTTCCGGTTTTGAGTGTGACTTCGGATCTTCCAGGCTCCACAGGTGTTGCTGGATTCCGTAAAGAGTTCCCACAAGATTCTTTTGATGTGGGTATTGCCGAAAGCAACATGGTTTCAACAGCGGCGGGTCTTTCTAAATTGGGATACATTCCTGTTGTAGATACTTTCGCGCAATTTGGTGTGACAAAAGGCGCGTTGCCTTTGACGATGGGAGCTTTATCAGAAGCTCCGATCATCGCGATCTTCTCACACACGGGTTTTCAAGATGCGGCAGACGGAGCGTCTCACCAGGCTTTGAGTTACATGGCGATGGTGTCTTCGATTCCTCACGTGGATGTGTATTCTCTTTCTTGCAGCGAAGAAGCTGATGCTTTGGTTTACGCCGTGATTGAGAATTTTGCGAAGGCTCGTAAAGAGGGACAAGTTCCAAATTCAGCGGTGTTCTTCTTGGGTCGTGAAAACTTCCCTAAGTCTTATGTGACCCCAAGCTCTTATGATTTGAAAAAAGCGCAGATCTTGGTGGATACAGCGAAAGACAAGACAAAATCTGTGACGATTGCAACAACAGGCTCTTTAGTTCCACAAGCTTTGCAAGCTGCAAAAGATTTGGAAACAAAAGGTGTGGGCGCGATTGTTGTGAACTGTGCGTGTGTGAATCACGTGGATCTTGCGACAATGAAGAATGCTCTTGAAAAAACTCAAGGTCGCCTTGTGACTGTGGAAGATCATCAGTTAGTCGGTGGTTTCGGCCAGATGTTGACTCATGCGCTTTTGCAGGCGGATACGACGGTCTCTGCAAAGAGTTTGGGTGTTCACGGCGAATTCGGACAAAGTGCTTATACGGCTTTGGATCTTTACCGCAAACACAAAGTCGATGCTTCGGCGATTGTTGAAACTGTCGGCACGTTCTTTCAAAAAAGCGGCGCTTGGTAAAATTGAAAATTGAATTAGATTTCAGAGAAACCCATGAAGAAATTCATGGGTTTTTTCTTATGCAGAATCGGCAGACAGAGCCACCTCGGGCTATGCAGCTCTCTAGTTTGACGTTCAATCCTCCAGAAGACTTTTCGATAAATTTCGTATCGAACTTGCAAAGTTCCGGATGGGCTTTGGCAACGGTGTGATAAACGCAGTTTGTGGCTTCAATAACAGCACCTTTGCGAAGATCACGTTGTTTAAGGGTGGCGCGGTAACCGAGTTCATTAAGCGCTTTGGCGATCTCACTTAAAAGTTCTGCCGTGGAGTCGGCTTTTTCAAAGCGGGGTTTCATAGATTCGGCGACACGAACTGCAAGTCGTTCCATCATTTTTGCAACGGAAGCGGCTCCTACGTCTTCAGCAAGAAATTCTAGAATAATATTTGAAAGCCACGAGTACTGACGGGGAAAAGCTTCGTGTCCTTCCTGAGAAAGAAGATAATAGCGACGAGGTCGTCCCACGGAGCCTTTGACATCTCTGTAGGAAAGAAATCCCAAACCGTCGACTTTGATAAGATGTTCTTTGGCCGCTGTTTTTGTAATCTCCAAATGGTCCGCAATCTCATCTAAAGTGGCCCCATCCGGTTGAGTCAAAAGGTATTCCAAAATCTTCTTTTGATTGGCGTGCAGACTTTGCATAGGACCTCTTTATCTATTTAAACAATTTAAACAGTATTTACCATTTTTATTCCCGGGATCATTATGAAGCCAGAAAGAATTTTATAAAAGGAGTAATTATGGAAAACACTGTAAAGCCTTTAACGGCTGTTTCGTCTCGAGACTCCGGAATGTCTCGCTCTCTTGTTACGGGTATTGTGACAGGACAAATCGCGGGACTTATCATGGCGGTCGTTGTCATGGTCGTTTTTACCGTCTTCTTGGGAAAGAGCCCTCTTTATCCTGTGCAAGTGATTGGTTCGGTCTTATTTGGTGAGTCGGCTCTACAAGGGTTTCACCTTGGAGCATTGCTCGCAGGACTTTTGTTGCATCAATTGGGGCCATCACTTCTTTGGGGTGTCCTTTACGGAGTCGTGGCTAGTAAACTTCAGCCTCAGTCTAAGGGTGCGGCTTTGATGTTGGGTCTTGGCGTCAGCGTGGTTTCAATGGCAGGACCTTATGTCTTAATTCCACTTGTGATGAATATCATGCAAGGCGTGGATTACTGGAACCGTGAAGTTCCGATGTTTTGGGATTGGGCCGCTCACATCGTGTTTGGAGCTTCATTTGCTCTTTACCCAATGATTGAAAAGAAATTGCAGAAGAACTAAAAGCATGCGAGTGATTTTTTGAAATACGTTCACGGAAAAAAGCCCATGAATCACTTCGTGGGCTTTTTCTAAATTAGTTAAAAAGTATCATTATTGATTGTTAGAGGGAAGGCGGCCTGTGCCTTCATAAAAAGAGATGCCTTCGACTTGTTTCAGGTTCTCATCATATCGAATCGTAATCCCTCTCTTTTGATCAATATAAAATTTGACCCTTGAGATAGAATGTATTCTATCTCTTTCACTTTGCTCCGTTACAAAAGAAGCGCCTTGAAAACTTTCAAGAGTATTTGAAAGAGAGATCTGTGGATCAGACTCTGTCGGGATCCATAAAATGCCAATGAGCTTTGATGTTTTATCGTCAAAGTTGGCAGTTACCCTTTGAACGCCTGTTGAGGGATCATTAAACTGCAGGGAAAAGTAGCCGTCCCGAGAGTTCTTGTCACTCGGAGACCCTAGAGTAGCGATAACTTCAGAGGAAGTAGATTTTCCAACCGAAAGGCTTTTAACATTTTCGTAGGTAAGACGTTGAGTTTTGCCTGAGGTACTTGCACAACCAGCCAACATAATAAGGCTTGTAATCAAAACTCCACATTTCATTTGCCGGAACCCTTTCTTCCCAATTTATCGCCGTATCTCTTTTGATACCATTCATACGCCGAAGGTGTGGTCTTTTTCAGTTTATCAGGATTGTTTATAAAGTGTTCAAAATTATTGGAATAATCCTCGCTAGGCGACATTTTTCCGTCTTCTTCAACGTATCCATTCTTACGGCCTTGCCAATAATATTTGTTATCTTTTTCGAGCTCAAGGTGCCATCCCGTAGCGCGACGATAGTCCTGTCTGGCAGTTTCCCCAATGTCTTCGTAATTTTGATGTGACAACTCATGCGTGATTACTCTGTCTAACCCGTCTTTATTATCAAAAGCAGAGTCATAGATGACGATAATTCCGTCAGAACTACTGGCTGGGTTAGGATAATCTTTAGAGCGCTCGGCTCTATAAAATCCCTCAATTTTCTCGCTTAAAATTTCTTGAGGAAGGTTGTCGAGTATATCTATGAGGACGCTTTTTTCGCCATCTTTCCAAGCCTTCGCTCGTTCTTTTGAATGGGGCCACCCTTGGGGTAAGCCATCCTTAAATCTATTTTTCGTATAGATATAACCACGAGTTAACAACTTGCAATGTGCTTTGACATTCGTGGCCCTCACAAGGGTTCCACTAGCTCGGTAATAGGAGTGTCGATAATGAGCTTTAACTGGATATTGCCCGTCGGGACATGCAAGTGTACTGGCAGAAATTTCTAAATAAAATACAGAGATCACTATAAAAGAGAGATATTTGAGCATAGTAGATTATTATTAAACTCGCTCAAGAAAACAACTAAGTAATGTTTATTAAAATAAAAGGGCTAGCTTTTTGAGCTCGCCCTTTTATCTTCAAAAAACGCGAGGAAACTCGCCTATTATTAAGCAGCTTTCGCTTCTTCTTGGTGAGAGAACTGAGCCATGTGACCCATTTGTTCTGCAGAGAATGCAGAAACGATATCAACCAGGATCACAACTTTGTTGTCGACTTTACCCATACCGCGAACGAAAGACATTGCGTGTTCGTTACCTAGTACCGGAGAAGGTTCGATTTGTGATTCTTGAAGATCTACAACTTCTTTTACTGAGTCTACGATCATGCCTACTTGACCGATTTCAGTGTCGATCACGATGATACATGTGTCGCGAGTTGTATCTTGTGGTTGCATACCGAATTTAATGCGAAGATTTACAACCGGAATAATTTTACCGCGCAAATTCATCACGCCTTTAACATAATCAGGAGTACGCGGCACTGGAGTGATTTCACCGAACTGGTTGATCTCACGCACAGTCTCAATAGCAACTCCGTATTGTTCAGACATCAATTGGAACGTCAAATACTGACCTGGTTTTGCTTTATCGCTCATTGTAATCGCCTTTCAAAGTCGAAGATAAAATCCTTACCCCAGACTCTTCGAGAAAAATTTAAGGGGACTTAAGAGAATTTCTCGACTCTTTCAAAAAATAATAAATTAGGATTAGAGCAATCTCGTACTGAGACATTTAAAGACGAAGGTCCTGAGGACAAAATTGTTGGCCCGACCCGGTTGGAATTTAATCTCATTCTGGACCAATGATGTAAATAGTTAGCCTGCCTATCATCCGATAATTTCTTGTGATTTTTCAATACTAATGGAGCACGCACATGAGCGGTGATAATGCCTTTTTCGAAGAACTGCAGATGGATTTCCTCAACGAGTCTGCGTTCATGCTGGAGCAGTATGAGGAATATATGATGAGACTAGAAAACAGTGAAGATCCTGCGAAGGATCTCACTGATATTTTCCGCGTAGCTCACTCTGTAAAAGGGGGCGCGGCCGCTGTCGGTCTCACAGATCTTTCTAAATTTGCCCATGTGATGGAAGACCTTTTGGATCTTTTACGTTCGCGTCCTGAGCTTGTGAACTCCAATGCGATTTCACTTTTGCTTCAATCTGGTGATGAACTTAAAAACCGCGTCTCTTCTTTGCAGCAAGGTAAAAATCTTCCTTGGGATACAACGGCTCTAAGAGAGCAGCTTGTCGCTTTAACGGAAGAGCTTTCAGGAAAACCTTCTTCTCATAAAAAAGAAGCGGCTCCAGCTCCTGAAGAAATCAAAGAACAAGTTCCTGATGATTTCTTTGCGGCCCCTGCATCTGCCCCTGTGGCTGAAGCGACTGACGATGTTACAAACCATGACTTGCTTGCAGAACTTCTGGCGCAATTGTCTCCTGAAGATCAAGCTGAGTTCTATGCGAAAGAATAACAAGAGAAAAAAGCGGCGGCACAGGCACCAGCGCCGACACCCGTTGCGGCACAACCAGCTGTTGAAAAGCCTGCATTGAAAGTGGTGGCTGAAAATTCAAAACCAGCTCCAGCAAAGGCAGCACCGGCTGAGCCTGCAGCCTCTTCAAACGGCAATGGTGGTTCTGGAAAAGCTCCGGCAAAACAAACAAGCGCAATCAAAGTCGATACGGGCCGTGTGGATTCCGTGTTGGATGCCGTCGGCGAGCTTGTGGTTTTAAAGAATCAATTAGTCCATGATGAAACAGTTCGCAGTGGTGTGAATCTTCGTTTGGAAGCAATCGTTGATCAATTGGATAAAGCAGTTCGTGAACTTTATGAAAAGACACTCAGCATTCGTATGACGCCGCTAAAATCCATGTTCATTAAAATTCAACGTATCGTTCGTGACGTGTCGTTGAGTTTGGATAAACCTGTGGATTTGCAGCTTATCGGTGAAGAGACCGAGGTTGAAAGAACCGTCTTTGAATTATTAGGTGATCCTCTCGTTCACTTGGTTCGTAACTCGATGGACCACGGGGTTGAGAAAAAAGAAACACGCTTGGAAAGAGGCAAACCTGTCACAGCAAAAGTGGTCGTTTCCGCAAAACAATCAGGTGGTAACGTTATCATTGAAATTTGTGACGATGGTGGTGGTATCAATCGCGAAAAAGTTTTGGCAAAAGCTATTGAAAGAGGCTTTGTGCCAACAGGTGTTGACCCCGCATCAATTCCCGATGAACAAGTTTTCCAATATATTTTCCAACCGGGTTTTTCGACGGCAGATAAGATCTCGGATCTTTCAGGCCGTGGTGTAGGTTTGGACGTTGTGAAATCAAATTTGGATAAGATCAACGGGAAGATCAATATTTTCTCGAAAGCAGGTCAGGGAACAACCTTCCGTTTGACGATTCCTCTTAGCACGGCGATTACCGACGGTATCATCGTGGCTTTGGATGGAGCCCGTTATATTTTACCAATTCATTCCATTCGTGAAATCGTGCGTGTCCTACCAAAAGACTACACGCATATTTCCGGAGCAGGAAAAGTGGCGAGCATTCGTGGACTCCTCTTGCCGGTGATTGATGTTTCAAAAACTTTGGGATCCATCAATTGGACACTCAACAAAAAAGACCAGCAGCTCATGGCAAAACGCGAGAACTCTTTGAGTGCTCGTCGTGAAGAGACCATGCTTGTGATTATTGAATCCATGACTGGCCAAATGGCATTCCCTGTGGATGACGTTTTGGGTCAGGCACAAGTGGTGGTTAAACCAATTACGACAGGACAAAATATTCCTGAAGTTGCGGGCGCCGCGATTCTTGGTGATGGTCGTACGGTTCTTATTCTTGAACCAGGAGCTTTAGTGAGTAATGTCACTAAGGGTAGGGAGATGGCAGCATGACGGCTGTAAAAAAGAATGAGCTTGTAGGCTCTCTTTACGATTTTGAAGAGATCAAGCTCAGCGATAAGATGTTTACAAAATTTGCGGAACGCATGTATGAACTCGCGGGCGTGGATCTTCCACTGACTCCAAAGAACCATGCATTGATTCGCAATCGCATTGTGAAGTTATTAAGACGACATTCTTTGAAGTCGTACGAAGAGTATTGGACGATGATCGATAGAGGCAGTCCGGAAATGGTGTCAGAGTTTATTTCGGCTCTGACAACGAACATGACGTCGTTTTATCGCGAGTCGAATCATTTTGATTTCCTCGGCAGTGTACTTCCTGATTTGTGTCGCAAATTTGGCAATGACATCCGCCTTTGGTGTGCGGCGGCCAGCACAGGTCAAGAGCCTTACACGATTGCGATGACGGCAAATGAAGCTGTGGGTGATAACTCCGCTAGCAAAGTGCGTATTCTGGCGACCGACATTGATTTGCAAGTTCTAAAAAAGGCTTCTTCAGGAACTTATGAAGAGCGTGAGATGCAAGGTCTTCCTCCAGCGCAACGTCACAAGTACTTTGAAAAAATCAAAGCGCAAGGTGATGAGTTCTGGAGAGCCAAGGATCAGATTCACAGCATGATCCGCTTTGCGCCATTCAATCTGATGAATCCGAAATATGAATTTCAGCACAAGTTCCATGTGATCTTCTGTCGAAATGTTTTGATTTATTTTGATGAAGCAACAACGAAGAAGGTGATCGACAATTTGGTGACTTGTTTGGCTCCGGGTGGATACCTCATCTTAGGCCACTCTGAATCTGGAAACGTCAAGCACCAACAACTTAAACCGCTTTCAAGAGCTGTTTACCAAAAGCTCTAATAGAGGCGCCTTATGGCTCAGAAAATTCGTGTCCTGATTGTTGATGACTCTGCGGTGATCAGAAAACTTCTAGAGAAGATTTTTAGCTCCGCACCGGATATGGAAGTTGTAGGAACAGCTTCAGATCCTTATATCGCAAGAGACAAACTGGTGACCCTCAAACCTGATGTTATGACTCTGGATGTGGAAATGCCTCGCATGGATGGCATTAGTTTCCTGGAAAAGGTCATGCAGCATTTTCCAACTCGAACGATTATTTTTTCAAGCTTGGCGAAAACGGGTTCTGAAACTTATTTGCGCGCTCTTGAAGCGGGTGCCATTGAGATCATGGAAAAACCTTCCATTGACGTCTCACAAAGTTTGGAATCACTGTCGCAAACGATTCTGGAAAAAGTCAGAGCCGTTGCCAAAGCACGTATCAATCCGATTAAAAAAGTGATTCCAGCATCGGGACCCGTAAAAAAAGTAAGCCCGACTTCACTTGCAAGAACTACGCATCAGTTGATCGCCGTGGCCTCTTCAACAGGTGGAACCGAAGCTTTGAAAGTTTTTTTAAGTGGTATGCCTGCGGATATTCCGGGAACCTTGATTGTTCAGCATATGCCACCGGGATTCACAAAATCTTTTGCAGAAAACCTGAATAACCTTTTCCCTTTCGAAGTGAAAGAAGCGCAAGAGGGTGATCAAGTCGTTCCTGGACGCGTGTTGATTGCTCCGGGAAACTATCACATGGAAATCACGCGCAGTGGTGCCTTTTACTACGTAAAACTTCATCAAGGCCCCGCTTTGCACAGTGTGCGTCCGGCGGCAGACTACTTGATGAAATCTGTTGCGAAGTACGTGGGTAAAAATGCCTTGGGTGTTGTTTTGACCGGAATGGGTAAGGACGGTGCTGAAGGTTTGCTAGAGATGAAAAATGCCGGAGCTTACACGGTCGCACAAAACGAAGAAACGTGCGTGGTGTATGGAATGCCTGCGGCTGCGGTGGCATTAGGTGCTGCTGATAAGATTCTCCCTCTGGATAAGATTGCCGGAGATCTTTTAGGTCAAATCCAAACTCGTAACGCGGCTTAACGCTGAGAAACAAAACGGGCAAGTCGAGGCCTTTATTAAATCCTTGAACCCTTAAGAGTATTCCCTAAGAATAGACTCCTGCTATCGACAGGAGTCTATCTATGAAATTTCCAAAGTGGTTTCTTCTTATGCCCCTGATGCTTGGGGCCTGCAAATCAAAACCTCTGCAAAACAACGCGGCTTCAGAAGCTGAAGATCCTTATTTGTGGCTTGAAGAAGTCGAAGGACAGAAAGCTTTGCAATTTGCAAAAGATGAAAATCAAAAAACTTTGGATCATTTTAAAAAAGATCCTTTGTTTAAATCCTTGGAAAAAGACATTCGTAAGATTGTTTTAGCAAAGGACCGTGTTCCAGATGTGAAGCTTAGAAATGGAGAGCTTTATAATTTCTGGCAAGATGAAAAGCACGTTCGCGGGGTTTGGCGTAAAACAACGGTGGCTAGTTACAAAACAGGAAGTCCTCATTGGGATGTGATCCTAGATCTCGATGCTCTTGCGAAAAAAGAAAATGAAAACTGGGTTTGGAAAGGTTCTTCGGAACTTCCTCCTAAATACGAAAGAACGTTCATTCACCTTTCTCGCGGCGGTAAAGATGCTACGGTGATCCGTGAATTTAATTTGAAAACCAAAGAATTTGTTAAAGATGGATTCGTGGTTCCTGAAGCAAAAAATCTTCTGACGTGGAAGGATGAAAATACAATTTTCGTAGGCACTGATTATGGTCCGGGCTCAATGACGGATTCTGGTTATGCACGTATCGTGAAGGTTTGGAAGCGCGGAACGCCGTTATCGACAGCTCAAGTCGTCAACGAAGGACAAAAGACGGATATGTCTGTTTATAGTTGGGTGGAATTCACACCGGAGAAAAACTATACATTCCATACTCGTCGTCTGTCTTTTTATGAAGGCATCGATTGGTACGAAGATACTTCAGGCAAGAAAACGCAGATCCCGATGCCACAAGATGCGCAGTTTAACGGTGTCTTTAAGGATTATTTACTTTACGTTCTGCGCTCCGACCTAAAACAATTTAAAAAGGGCAGTCTTGTTGCGATGCCTTTTGATAAAATCTTTGATGGTGAAAAAGCTCAAGATTCCTTGCAGCTTGTTTTTGCTCCTACAGAGAAAAAGTTTTTACAATGGGCAAGTTCGACAAAAGGCCATTTGATACTTTCAACAACCGACAATGTTTTATCAAAAATTGTGAAAGTCACTTACCAAGGACCTAACAAATGGACTCAAGAAGAGGTGTCTTTAGGTAAAAACGGAATGGCAGTTGTAACTTCCACTGAAGATAATTCAGATCAATATTTAGCGGTGTACACAGATTTCTTAACACCGTCTTCAAACTACGTGGGAAACGCGGCGGACTCTAAAAACGAATTTACTTTATTAAAAAGATCTCCAGAAAGATTCAACGCTCATGGCATGCACACAGAGCGCTTTGAAGCCATCAGCAAAGACGGAACGAAAATTCCCTATTTCGTCGTGTCAAAAGAATCGCTAAAAAAAGACGGCAAAAATCCAACTCTGCTTTATGGTTACGGCGGATTTGAAATTCCGATGCAGCCTTCTTATAACGGTGTTTTAGGAAAGGCATGGTTAGAAAAAGGCGGTGTGTACGTTCTTTCCAACTTGCGCGGCGGCGGGGAGTTTGGTCCGGCTTGGCATCAAGCTGTGCAAAAGGAAAATCGCTATAAAGTTTTTGAAGACAATATCGCGATTGCGGAAGACTTGATTGCGAGAAAGATCACATCACCTCAACACTTGGGAATTCGCGGCGGATCGAACGGTGGCCTTTTGACGGGAGCGACGTTTGTTCTCAGACCGGATTTGTTCAATGCTGTTCTTTGCCAAGTGCCTTTGCTTGATATGCTTCGCTATCACAAGCTTCTTGCAGGTGCGAGTTGGATGGATGAATACGGAAACCCTGAAGATCCTAAAATGCGCGAGGCGATTTTAAAATATTCGCCATACCAAAAAGTCGATGCAAAGACGAAATATCCTGAAGCGTTCTTTATGACGAGCACAAAGGACGACCGCGTTCATCCAGGCCATGCACGCAAGATGGTGGCGAAGATGAGAGCGCAGGGACATCCTCTGTTCTACTATGAAAATACAGAAGGCGGCCACGCAAGGACCGCCAACTTAGAACAAAGTATTTTATGGAATACTTTGGAGTTCACTTATCTCTGGGAAAAACTGGGTAACAAGAAGTCTATCCAGTAAGAGCTTTGTTTGCTTTCTTAAGCCTTTGTGAAAGTGTTTTCACAAGGGCTTTGGCCCACGAAGGGCGAGCAAAGATCACATTGTCCAAATTCTTATTAGGAATCGCGATCAATTCTACCTCAGTGATCGCTTCCACTGTGGCAGAACGTGGGTCTTGATTAAAGTGACCCATCTCTCCAACGAATTCTCCCGCCATGATTTCACCTAGCATCACTTTGTCGCCATCATGACCTAAGCAGTAAGCTCTCAGACTTCCTTTTTTTACAATGTAAGCAAGCTCCGTACTGTCGCCTTCTTTGAAAAGCACTTCGCCGGCCTGCAATTGCTTTAGTTGATATTGAGGTTGATCGTCGTTCTTTTTAGGAGACACGATTTTGGAAACACAGTCGACCAAAGCTTGTTCGCGATCGGGCTCTGTCAAAAACTGAACTCGACCTGAAGCAACCTCGGAAGAAAACATATCGTGATCAGCAATGTAAGACATGATGATGATCGCAATATCGTTATTGTTTTTTTCCTTTAAAATTTTGGCGACGATATCAAAGCCGGAACCTTTAGGAAGATATTCATCAACGAGCACGGCCTTTGGGTGAACGTTGTCGAGTTTGTATTTCGCTTCAAACCATTCTGCTCCATGAAAAACGGAACTGTTTTCAAAGTTTCTTGTGAGAATATCGGTACAGCGCTGGATGCGCGTCTTATCGCCACTGATAATCAAAAACGTATTCTTTTTGTCTTGCCCCATCGCTAACCTTCCCTGGAGTCTTCGTGTTGCTGGCTTAGGCCACTTTGAGACGACTCCTTAATGGTTACACAATTTGATTATCTTATGACAATCAGTACGGAACAAGTTCCGAGCCTCAGATCGAAGCTCGATGTACTATAATGAGAATATGAAACGTAAGATTAGTGTTGAGGTTCCTCGGTAGTCTTCATTGGAAGGCCACCTCGGTATTTTTCGATTTGCTGCAACCAGTACGCTAGTTGAGCACCCGAAAGAGAGTAATCCATTTTTGCCAGTTTCAAAGCCAGGCCAAACGATTCATTGTGAATGAAGGCCATTTGACGACGCTCGCCTTTGCGAGAGTAGTTTTCGATTCTGTGCAGACCTTGCATGATGTGCAAAGCTTTAAAGAAGATCGTGATCTCTTGTTTGAAAATACCCATCTCTTCACGCATGAAATACGCAAGCTTTGGATCATTTGCGAGTTCATCGTGATTCCAAGGTTCTTCACCGTATTGCGCTTTCATAAATGCCAGCATAAAGCCTGCAAAAAGCTCGATCGGATTGGCTTTGTCAATTTGGGCCGAATTGATTCTTGCAAGATGGATTTCGAAAGTCTCCATTTTTGCAGGATCTACGAACACGGATTGCAAGCCAGGAAGAATTTGCTCCATGATGTGCAAATCAAAAAGCTCCATGAAGGCGCGGTGAGGTTCGTTTAAACGCAAGAACTTCAACCACTCTTCACGACGGCGAGGAAGTACGGATTTTTTAAGCTCCACGCTGCATTCGGCAATCGCCGCACGCATCGAAGACTCAATAGAAAAATGCAACTTATGCGACAAACGAATCGCGCGCAAAATGCGAATTGGATCTTCGATAAAGCGTTCCTTCGGATCGCCGATCATGCGCAAAACACGATCTTGAATGTCTTGAAGACCCCCGCAATGATCCAGCAACTTGTGTTGAACAGGATCATAAAAAATCGCATTGGCCGTGAAGTCGCGGCGTTGAGCGTCTTCTTCGACAGTACCGAAGTAGTTGTCTCCCTCGACCGTGTCGTCTCCCATGGCTGTTAATTCTTCAGGAGTGACGTTGCGACGGAAAGTAGCGACTTCAAATTGCTGATCGCCGCGTTTGACAAGAACCAGCTTAAAGCGACGACCAATCACATAGGCATTGGGAACTTTTTTGCGAACTTGATTTGGAAGAGCGTTGGTGGCGATGTCGAAGTCTTTCGGATGAATGCCAACAAGCAAGTCGCGAACACAGCCGCCCACAAGGTAGGTTTCAAACCCGGAGTCTTGCAGACTTCGGACAATTCTTAAGGCGTAGGAGTCGATCCAGTCCTCATGGAGCTGGGGCTTTTGCTGAGATGTCATCGAGGCTGAATCTACATCCCTTCGCATCAAAATTCAAACGTTGTTGAGACCTTTTCTCGGGAGTATAAAAAGGCCATGTCTTATTTAGCGAATTTTTACCATCATTTTTATGGCCCCGAAGACGGACGGAAGTGGATTTTCGTGCACGGTTTGATGGGCTATGGGCAAAACTGGCGTCGAATCATCTCCGGCCTTGAGGCCACGGAACATTGCTTGGCCTACGATCAACGCGGGCACGGCCGTTCTTTTCAGCCTCCCGAAGGTTACTCTCCCGAAGATTACGCCAATGACCTTAAAAAAATCGTGGATGAGCTTGGTTGGGACAAATTTATCTTGGTCGGCCACTCCATGGGTGGGCGAAATGTTTTAAACTTTGCCTCTCGTTTTCCCCAATATCTCAGCCATCTGGTCATTGAGGACATCGGCCCTGAAGGCAACCCTCAAGCTCATGAGTATTACGAATATTTATTGAATTTGGTGCCGAGTCCCTTTGCTTCTCGTGAGGAGGCGAAGCGCTATTTCTTTGAGGATTTCGTAAAAACGGCAAAGACTCGCGAGAACGTGCAGGTTATGGCGAACTATTTTTACTCTAATATGGAGGAAAAACCGAACGGAACCGTGGACTGGCGCTTCTCTAAACAAGCAATTATTGATTCGGTCCGTTTAGGCAGACAAGGGGACCGTTGGGCCGAGGTGGGGAGCCTTAAGGTTCCGACTTTGTTGGTCCGAGGCGGAAACTCCAAGGAACTTAGCCGCGAAAATTACGAGAAAATGCTGGCGCACAATTCTATGATTAAGGGCGTCGAAATCCCCAATGCCGGTCATTGGGTGCACTCAGATCAACCTCAGGCTTTCATCGAGGCCTTGAAGATGTTTGTGGGCGGCTTTTAAGCACCTGCTTTGACTTTTCGCTTCCCGGTGATTACTTTGGGAGCTTCAGACTGGAGTACAGAAAGTTGAAATTCTCAGAGTTGAATTTAGAGCCTAGTTTGTTGTCTGCAATCCAAAAATTGAATTACGAGGATTGCACACCGATTCAGGAACAAGCCATGCCCCACATCCTTGAAGGTAAGGATGTCGCAGGACTTGCACAAACAGGCACAGGAAAAACCGCCGCTTTTGTTATTCCTCTTATGGAGCGCATCCTTCGCGCTCGTCCGGCACCAGGTGACGCGACTGAGGAACAAAAAGCACTTTACGAAAAACGCGCCTTCAAAGATTGGAAACCACAAAATTTTATTTTGATTTTGGTTCCGACTCGCGAGTTGGCAGAACAAGTTCAAGAGAACATCACAAAATTCAGCGTCGATTCAGGTCTTCGCGGTTTTGCGATTTACGGTGGAACGGGTTACGACAAACAAAAAGAGGCGCTTAAAAATGGCGTTGAATTTATTGTCGCAACACCAGGCCGCTTGATTGATCTTTACAAAGAACACTTGGTGGACTTGAAACAAGTTCGCGCGATTGTGTTCGATGAAGCCGATCGCATGTTCGACATGGGCTTTAAAGACGACATGAAGTACATCTTGCAAAGAGTGCCTCGTGAACGTCAGTTCTTGGTCTTTAGCGCCACATTGAACTTCGATGTTTTGAACACGGCTTACCAATTTGGTTCCGAGCCTGTTGAAATCAACATCAGCCGCGATCAAGCCAAAGCTGAAAACGTGAAAGACCAAATCTTCCACGTCGGCAGTGATGAAAAGCCTCAGCAGCTTTTGTCTTTGTTGAAAGTGCACAACCCAAAACAAGCGATCATCTTCACAAACTTCAAGTTGAGTGTAGAGAAAATCGCAAGATTCTTGGTTGATAACGGCATTCCTGCGATGGCGATCTCGAGCTTGTTAACTCAAGCGCAACGCAATCGCGTGATTGAGCAGTTCAAAGCTGAAAACAACATGAACATCTTGGTGGCAACTGACGTGGCAGCACGCGGTTTGGATATCAAGGGTGTCGACATGGTGATCAACTATGAACTTCCAAACGACAGTGAATCGTATGTTCACCGTATCGGCCGTACAGGTCGCGCGGGTACAACGGGACAAGCGTTCTCTTTGGTGGGTGACAAAGACATCGAAGCTTTGGCGCGCATCGAAGATTATTTGAAACACAAAGTAGAAGTTGGTTATTTGGAAAACGATCAGTTGGTGAAAGACTTCAAAGCGATGTCTCACCATCATGAAGGTCATTATCCAAAATCTTTGGACCGTGCCCGTGCTCCGCGTGAGCGTCAAGGCGGTGGCGGCGGAGAACGTCGCAGTGGTGGCGGACCAAGAGGCGAGCGTCGTGGTGGCGAACAGCGCCGTCATGAAAAAGGTCCTCGTGATCAACAACGATCTGCTCAAGGCAACCGTCCAGGTGGACCACGTCCGGAACATAAAAAACATGAAGGCGGAAAGCGTCCTGATCAACATCAGCAAAGACGTCATGAGGGTGGAAAACGCCACGATCAAAAACGCCATGAACATCGTAAGGGACCACACCCGCAACATGCTAAAAAGCATGCTCCAGTGGTCGCACAAAAATCACTGGGACAAAAGATCTCAGGATTCTTCAAACGTCTTTTCTCATAAGACGGATTTTAAAAAGGGACCGCAAGGTCCCTTTCTTATTTTTAATTATCTCCTCATTTCTTCGTGTGTTCCAATGACGTCAATGGGGAGGAGCGTGTGGGAAAACTTTCTTTACTCTGTTTTGTTTTTGTCAGTTCGGGATCTGTTGTGTGGGCGGCGCAAAAAGTGATTGAGCCTGTCGCGGTCATCATCAACAACGCTCAAGGGGAACAAGTCGGAGATCTCAATCTCACTCAGGAACCCGATGGTGTTAAAGTCACAATCAATCTTACAAAGCTGTCTCCTGGAACTTATGCCGCTCATTTTCATGAAAAGGGTGTTTGCAAAGGTCCTGATTTCAAATCGGCCGGCGAGCATTTCAATCCCAGCCAAAAACAAAAGCATGGCCACGTAAAAGGCGGACCTCATGCAGGTGATTTGAAAAATATTGAAGTTAAAGTAGATGGGCAGGGACATTCAGAAGAAATCAATACTATGGTGACTTTGAAAGAAGGTCCGAATTCTTTGCTCAAAAGAGGCGGCACGACCATCATTATTCACGAACGTCCCGACGATTATCAAAGCCAGCCTTCAGGAGCTTCTGGTAAACGCATCGCCTGCGGTGAAATCAAAACACCAGATCGCACGAAATAAAAAAGAAAAAGGTACCAGGTACCTTTTTCTACTTTTTTGATAGGAGTTTGATGGCGGCTTCGTTTTGGGCCTTATTAGCAATTTCCAAAGCTGTTTTCCCATCATCATTTTTGGCTTTTAAATCCGCACCAGCATCCATTAATAGCTTAATTGTTTTTGTACTGCCGTGACGTGCGGCTTCGAGTAAAGGGGTTTTTCCATTTTTATTTGCGACATTGATAAGTGAAGATTGTTTTTTGAGAAGGAGCTGCATGAGTTCATTATCATTAACAGAAGTAGCCAGAATGAGAGCGGTGTCATTCCATTGATTTAAATTTGTAAGTTCAGCACCTTTGCCGACTAAAATCTTTGCAGCGTCTCTCTGTTCGTTGTCTATTGCATAAAAAAGCGCTGTTTTTTGTTCATTATCTTTGAGATTAAGATTCGCTTTTTTGTTAATTAGAAAGTTCAAGATATCAATATGGCCATTGCTTGCCGCCGCCATAAGCATCGTTTGACCATTTTTATTGGTCTGGTTGACATCGACGTCTTTGCTAAGAAGTCTTTTTAATGCCCTTAAATTTCCCTCAAATGCTTGCGTATACGCTTGTGAAAATTGATTTGATGTTTCAACTTTAGCCCCGCTAGCAAAACCTGCAGAGCTAAAAGTGAGTAATACTGTCGTGATAATAACGTCTAGCTTTATCATGTAATCCTACCTAGTTCAGCTTAGTTGATAAATTAGCACTTTCTTCAACAAGAGTTGCCGCAGAGTCTGTTGGTGTCATAGGACCTATCTGAGTATAGTCGAATTTCTTTAATTTTTGTCTATCTGCCATGATAGAAACTAAATCACGGATATATTTGCGTGGAGACCCTAAATTTTCATAGGCCTCAGGTTCCGTCAATGCCGCAAAATAAAGTGGTCCATCAGTCGTTGATAACATTCCGCCAAATGTAATTGCTTTTTCAGCCGAACCAGTTTTGGCCGTAAGAGTGTTGTCATATTTTGAGTCGCTGTATAGCGACTTGAATGTGGAGAAATCTTCATCAGGTCCGCCAACCGCCATAACATCTGCTAGTTGAAAGCTTTTTGAACCCTTGTATGCCTTCAACATATGATCTAAATCTTGGATCACACGAACGATACTTCCGCATGTAACTTCATTGTATACTTTTTGCTCATTGGCCTGTCCTTTATTTAAAAGAACTGGATATCCCGAACCATTTAAAACAGTTAAGTTTGATGAATCAAAGCCAAGACGATTCTTAATAAATGCGCTGTAAGCAGTTGCGCCACCTAATTTTTCAAAAAGGATATTAGGCGGAATATTTGATGAATAAGCATTGTATTCTCTCATCATCATATAGAGAGGACGCGACTTAAATGAATAAGTCTTCACAGGTACAGTTTGCGCATACTTTTTATATTCGTCAGCACGTGCCGGTTTAATTGTTTTTACAGTGATCGGACCATATTTTCTAATAAAGTATGTCAATGCTTTTTGAGTCGTTAATGGCCCATAGAACATTTCTGGATCTTTGCCTCTAAATCCCGAAATTTTTCGATGATCGAAGATAAAATTATTTGTTGTATAAAAAGGGATCACAAATTTTTCGTCATAGGAAAGTTGTGAGATGGTCGTACAATTTTGTTTGGCAAGAATGGGTTTAAGTTGATCAAAGACGGTGGTAAGCATTTCCTTACCCATGAAAATATCTTGATCGCCTGAAATATGAACATAACAAGATTTGCTTGCAGCATCCGCTGGTGTAACGTTGATCTTTGTCTTAAATCGGTATTCAGGTCCTAATGTCGCCACAGCCCAGTGAGTTACAAGAATTTTGGAAAGAGAAGCTACTCGAAATTTAGTGTTCACGTCCGTCGCCGTAACGTTTGTCGGAACACTGCGAACTTCGCTGTCTTTTTCTGTGTCGCGAATCTCTTGTTGTGTCGGATTGAACTCCTTAACTTGAGCAGACTGCTTGTCCTGGAGGTAGCACATAGCATTCATTTTATATGTAGCAGCTATTGCCGAACTAGCTACAAGTGATGAAAAGCTGATGCTTGCGACGATACTCTTTACAAGGAAACTGTTAGCCATCTACGTGCTCCTTTTTAACAGTTTGTAACGTTTTCAAAATCTGTGCTCTGTGGAAACCCATTCAGTTTCATCTCAAATGTCTCAATATTTGACACTGACACATTTTGAGACTGTACGTTGTCAGGTCATCAATCGACGACATCGTCGTCCATTTCTTGGAAACCTATCTGCCATGGTTTTTCTACTGTGCCTTGAATGTAAGTCCCACGTTCGTTCGGATCTTCGATGTCGTAGTAAACTTTTTTTCCATGCAGGAAGTAGCTTACTTTTTCATAAAAATCATCTTGTGAATTGACAACTTGGCGACGGAAAAATGAATAAGTTGTCACGATGGACCCATTCTTTGTATGAATAAGCTCGTAGTCGGGAAGCAAAATATTGTTATTCTTAAAAAAGGCATAAGTTTTCATTTCTTCTTCTAGGTAACAACCTTCGAAGTCGGGTCCGAACGGAGGCTCGCAGAAATCGGAGCTGCTTTTTTTTGTGAGATAACGATTCTCTTCGTCGAAGGCGATTCTGAATAACAGGTTTGGAGAAACCCAAAAACCAGAGTTGTCTATATTCCATAAAAGACTTGTAAGAGACGGATGTCGAGTTATATAGGAAAGTAGGGACCCGTCGGAAAAAAAATGTTGGAACTGTCTTGTAAGTTCCACGTGATAGATTTCTTCTATTTCGGACTTCTTTAAACTTGGTTTACAGTCTATTTTGGAAAGAAACTTTTCGATTTGAGTGAAATCCTTATGTCCGTTTTGCATGTACAGAAATATGGTTTGAGCCTCCATAAATTCACAGTTTATTGGAGTCTTGTGATAAGCGGCTACGGCGCTTACGAAATCGTTTTTTTGAATTAACGCAGTTACATTAGATAATATTGTCAAATACTTTTCGAAAAGGAGTGCCTGGGAAGAGTTTATTGTCCCATTATTTTCTTTGACTCGTTCAGTTAAATTCAGTGATGTATAAATTTTTTGGATCTGTGTTAAGTAGATTACTGAGTTAAAAATTTCCTGTTGATCACCTAAATTCGTAGGGTCTACGTTAGAGCTAACGAGCAGCTCTACAAACTCTTTTCTATCAATTTGCAAAGCCAATCCCATAGGAGTTGAGCCTTCCTTGGGGAAAATGAAATCCTGTGGCTGTGCTGAATCGAGAGCTGCTTTGAGTTTATTGAGATTATTAATTTTTATTGCGGTCAGGATGTTTTTTTGAGTTTCGGAAAGAGTTTTCTTCGATTCTTGAGATGTCCGCATCAAAGGTGGAGGCAACTTATCTTTGGAAAATGAACATCCGGTTAGGTTGAAGAGTATCACAAGAAGGAGAATAGATATAAATTTCATAGGCCATCCCCCTCAGAATCTGCGGGAGAATTTTTACTCTCAGTTTGAATCTTTTCATTCAAAGATTTGCATACCTCTTTTTTTATTTTAGCAGCCTCTTCTGTTAACGGTTCTTCGGACAAATTAGTCCAAATAGTACTATATAAAATATCATCGTAGTGTTGAGCCTTGAAAAGAAGCCCGTAAGCATAAGTCATATTGTTAGCATTTTCATGAAATGAGCTACAATACTCGGGATCACCTTCACATGAATTGGCTTTTTCATTCTCAGACAATTCGTCTGGAAATACATACCTGAATGAGTAAGTAGCGTCTCCCCTGTCTACATGTTTTTTAATCAAAGAAATCCATTTTAAAAATAGCTCTTCATTATCAAAGCAGGATTTTTTTACCATTAAAAGTAACATAGGGTCGATTTTAAGTAATGCGGGGCCCGGTATTCTATTGTTGTTGGCAAGATTTATAGACAAGGCTTTTGCGGGTCCGAGAGAGCTAATAAATTCAAAAAATTCTGACGACGAAAAATTATTTCTAAACTGGTCTAAAATTTCATTTGCAAGCCACTCAGACAACTTTTCCGATGAAAATTTATTACTGAGACTGGAACACTCAGTCTCTTTCAGAACGGTTTTGATCATCTCTTCATTGTGAATAGATTTTAAAACTTCATAATAGTAACCAGGGTTCCCTTTTTCCGGGTGAGAATATTTTAGATTCATGAGAAAATTGATAAAATTCTGGCAACCAATGAACCCGAGTCTATTACTGGTAACCGAGCTTTTGAACTTGGTCTGTTCCTCTTCGGAAGAATAGTTACGCAAGATTCCAATAAATCGATCTCTTTGAGCATCTCCGATAATTTTATTTAGTTCGTCGGAATATGAAAGTTTATTGTAAGTGGCTTCAGTCATGATGAACGGACTGTGCCCCTGAATAAGCAAATAATTAAGAATATTCTTTTTGTCGAATTTGATGGCTGTATCAATCAGTGAGCCATCCGTTGTTTTGATGTCACTGATTTTCGTAAATCTTATTTCTGAAAGCTCTTTAAGCGCTTTTTCTTCGTTTTCTTGGGAAATAATTTCTTCAAGAGTAAGCTTCTTCTTAGATACTTCTTTCTCTTGAATAAGGATCAGGGGACGTTGGTTTTTCTCCGGATCTTTTTTAAACGAGCAAGCCCCTACGGCTATGATCAAAGCCGTAAGAATCAATTGTCTCAAAATGAGAAACGCCTGTGATAGGTTCATCAAGCATATAAATATGCAAGGTATGCCGCTAGTTAGGCTGCAAAAGAAGGCGGGGTTGCTGTCTACAGAAATGACACCTTACCAAATCCGTCATTAGGCAACAGTGTGGTTTTTAACAACTTTTCTGGGATAATTGAAAGATGTAGTCTTAGAACAGACTCGTGCAGAGGAGACGATCATGTGGCTCTTAGTGCTGTCGTATATTGGGGGAGTTCTAACGATTTTAAGTCCCTGCATCCTTCCGGTGATTCCTTTTGTCTTTGCGAAAGCAGATCAACCTTTTCGAAAAAGTGGATTGCCCCTTTTGTTAGGCATGGCTTTGACGTTCGCGGTTTTTTCAAGTTTGGCGGTTCTCGGCGGAGCATGGATTGTTCAAGCCAACAATTGGGGACGGTGGATTGCCATTGTTCTTCTCACAGTCTTTGGTTTGTCACTGATCTTTCCACAGTTTTTCGATAGGTTCTTTGAACCGTTCACACGTTGGGGTTCAAAACTCAGCGAGAACTCAAAGTCTCAAGCAAGTTTTTCTAAATCTCTCTTGTTGGGAGTTGCGACAGGTCTTCTGTGGGCTCCCTGTGCGGGACCTATCTTAGGACTGATTCTAACTGGGGCGGCTTCTCAAGGAAGTACGCAAAGTGCCATTTGGTTTCTTTTGGCTTATGCTTTAGGAGCTGCCACATCTCTGATGCTGGCTCTTGTCGCCGGGGGAAAATTTTTAGGAGTATTGAAAAAATCTTTGAAAGCAGAACGGGGAATAAAAATCGCGCTAGGTATCGCGGTACTTCTTGGAGTTTTAACGATAACTTTTGGCCTTGATCGCACAGTTCTTACTAGAATTTCCAAAGTTCAAACGGAAGATATCGAAAATAAGCTCATCCAAATTTTCCGTGGTGAAAATTCTCAGCGTAGTGGAACGGCAAAACAAGATCTAGAAGCCATGAATGATCTTCCAATCAGTTTGACCGGAGCCACTCAATGGTTTAACTCGCCCGCTCTTTCATTTGAGGCCTTAAAAGGGAAAGTCGTGCTTGTGGATTTCTGGACTTATTCATGTATCAACTGTCTGCGCGCGCTAACCTATGTGAAAGCTTGGGCAGAGAAATACAAAGATCAAGGTCTCGTAGTTATCGGCGTGCACACTCCTGAATTCGCTTTCGAAAAAGATCCCGACAATGTTGCAAAAGCTATTAAAGAACTTGAGATTGGATATCCTGTGGCAATGGACAATGAGTATCGCATATGGAATTCATTTGATAACCACTATTGGCCGGCCCATTATTTTTTGGATCGACAGGGGCGTCTTCGTCATCATCACTTTGGTGAAGGACAATATGAAGAGTCCGAAATGGTTATCCAAGACCTTCTCAAAGAGGGCGGGCAACCCGCAATTTCTTTTGGTGTAGTGAAAGTGGAAGCACGGGGTGCGCAAGCGGCCCCGCAAATGAACGATATTAAATCCCCAGAGACGTATGTTGGTTACGCTCGTGCTGAAAATTTACGACTAACACCGATTCTGAAAGCGGACCGCGAGGAAGATTATGTCGCAGTTAAAAATCTGGAACTTAACGAATGGACCCTAGGCGGTCGTTGGAACATTTCCAATGAGAGTGCCACACTCACCAAAGCAGGTGGCAAAATAATTTATCGTTTTCATGCACGCGATTTACATTTGGTTTTAGGTCCTCATAAAGCGGGTTCCTCAGTTCGATTTCGTGTCACTATTGATGGACACGCGCCGGGAGCGGATCACGGAATGGATGTGGATGAAAAAGGTCAGGGCATCGTCAAAGAGAATCGTTTGTATCAACTGATTCGCCAGAAAGATGCAGGCGACATTCGCGATCGAACTTTTGAAATTGAATTTTTAGATCCGGATGTGGAAGCTTTTGCATTTACATTTGGATGAGTGTTAGTCTTTGCCATCATGATTTTGGCACTTCTCATCTTGCTTTGTTTTCAGTTTTTGGGTGAGGGAACGGTTCGACTCCTTCATTTGTTTATTCCAGGACCTGTTCTTGGAATGGTCTATTTTTTTATAGCTCTGGTTTTGTATCCACCATTGAAACAAAAAGTCGAAGCTCTCAGCCAATTCATGAATGCGCACCTAGCTCTCTTCTTTGTTCCGGCCGGTGTTGGAATTATCGATTATTTTGATTTGTTCGGCAAATACGGTTGGGCGATGGGAGTGACTTTGCTGGTAAGTACAACCGTCACTCTTGCTGTAACGGCTTGGTTCTTTAATGTTCTTATTAAGAAAAATCAGACGGAGACTTCTCATGATTGAGTTGTTTTCTTTGATTATGACTTTCGGATTTTATCTTGCGGCAAGAAAACTTAGCACTTACGGAAAAGATCATCCGTTTTTGAGTCCTCCGGTGATTACGATGATGGCGGTGATCGCCGTTCTTCTGATTTTTCGTATTCCCTATGCAGAATATTTCCAAGGCGTTCGTCCGATTCATTTTATGCTGGGGCCGGCGACAGTGGGATTTGCGCTGCCGTTATACAATCAACTGTCGCGCCTTAAAAAAGTTTTAGTTCCACTGGCGATTGCTTTGACCGTGGGATCTTTTATCGGAATTTTTAGTGCCGTCCTGGTGGGCTATTTTTTAGGTCTTCCCCATGACATTCTTTTATCTCTGTCGCCAAAATCAGTGACCACGCCTATCGCGATGGGAATTTCAGAAAAGATCGGTGGGGTGCCAACGCTCTCGACAGTTTTTGTGATGATAACCGGAATTGTCGGGGCCATTGTGGCTGGCACCGTGATGAAGCTTGTAAAAGTAAAAGATCCGCTTGTTAAAGGATTCTCCATGGGACTTGCAGCTCACGGTCTTGGGACTTTCCGTGCTTTTCAAATCAATGAAATGGCTGGCGCTTTCGCAGGACTCGCGATGGCGCTTAACGGTTTGATGACTGCTATCTTGATTCCGCTGTTACTATTTTTAATTCC
>NZ_CAMLDV010000029.1 GCF_946478835.1 uncultured Bdellovibrio sp.
TCCTTCTTGAAGGTGTTCCGGGCTTGGCGAAAACTCTGACAATTGCCACGGTTTCAAAATCCATCTCTCTTGATTTCCAAAGAATCCAATTCACTCCCGATCTTTTGCCGACAGACTTGATTGGTACGATGATCTTTAACCCCAAATCAGGGGAGTTTGCTCCACGCAAAGGTCCGATCTTCACAAACATCGTTTTGGCCGATGAGATCAACCGTGCGCCGGCAAAAGTGCAGTCCGCGCTTCTTGAGGCCATGGCGGAAAAACAAGTGACGATCGGTGAAGAATCTTACCGACTTTCAAATCCATTCTTGGTTCTAGCGACACAAAATCCGCTGGAGCAAGAGGGAACGTATCCACTTCCTGAAGCGCAGATGGACCGCTTCATGTTCAAGATCAACGTCGTTTACCCAGGAAAGGGCGAGGAGCTAGAGATCCTCAACCGCATGGGTACGAATGACAAACCAGAAGTGAATGCGGTGATTTCAAAAGAAGATCTTTTGCGCGCCTCTCAACGTGCGGA
Organism: uncultured Bdellovibrio sp.; assembly: GCF_946478835.1. The sequence continues at coordinate 521 of NZ_CAMLDV010000029.1, forward strand.
TCAAATCTATGTTGATAATAAAATTAAAAACTACATCGTTGAAATCATCATGGCGTCTCGTAAGCCGGGTGAATACGGTCTAAGCCGTATCGCAAATCTGATCAATGTTGGTGGTTCACCGCGTGCAACGATCAGCTTGTATCGTGCAGCGAAAGCGCATGCGTTCTTGCGCGGTCGCGGTTATGTGACGGCGGAAGACGTGAAGGCCATTGCTTACCACGTGATGAGACATCGTTTGATTCTGACTTACGAAGCGGAAGCGGAAAACATCAAAACGGATGACATCATCAAAGAAATCTTGAGCCAAATTGAGGTGCCGTAGTGAGTTTACCTCCTGAGGTCTTAAAGAAAGTTAAACTCTTAGAGATCAACACAAGAAAACTTGTGAACAATCTCTTTGCGGGTGAATATCACACGGCCTTTAAAGGCCAAGGGATGACTTTCGCGGATTTCAGGGAGTACGTGCCAGGCGATGACGTCCGAAGTATTTCATGGCCTCTCACCGCGCGCACAGGAAAACCTTACATCAAAACATTTGAAGAAGAGCGTGAGCTGACGTTGATCCTTGCAATCGACGTGAGTGGTTCCAGTGATTTCGGAACAGGTCCTTATTTTAAAGGCGAAGTGATGACTCACATGGCGGCCCTTCTTGCGTTTTCTGCTGTGAAGAACAACGACCAAATCGGTTTGTTGTTATTCAGCGATCAAGTGGAGCATTTTGTTCCGCCCAAAAAAGGCCGTGGACACGTGCATCGTCTTTTGCGCGATTTGTTCTACTACAAACCAAAAAGTCATCGCACGAAGTTGTCATCAAGCTTCACGTACCTTCAGGGTATTTTGAAAAAACGTGCGACTGTTTTTGTATTTAGCGATTTTATGGATGAAGGCTTTGACCAAAGCTTGCGCCTTTTAGGACGTAAGCATGACGTCGTGGCCTGTGTTGTGAATGATGCGGCGGAATACTCACTTCCCAAAATGGGCGTGATCGAAGTGCAAGATGCAGAGACCGGAGAAATTCTAACAGTCGATACATCTTCTCCAACATTCCGTGCGCAGTATGAAGAAGCTGTTCAAAAACGTAAAGAGCAGCGAGATCGTTTATTGCGTTTATCGCAAGTAGAACGTGTGGACGTTAGGTCAAGCGAAGATTATGTGAATCCTCTCGTGGCCTTTTTTAAGAAGAGAAAGTAATGGCAACTTTGCAGTGTAAAATGGAAATGCCCTCTGTCGAAGGGCTTAAAGACAACGAACTCACCGTCGGGCGAGAGTTTCTTATGGTCTGCGACGGGGAGGTTCCTAAAGATCTGGTACAAGAAAAGTTGCATTTCGTTTTAAAGCCGGAAGAAAAATATCAAATTCATCTTTTGGGTTTCGAGTTTAGATCTCCAACACAAGTGGATATCAAAGCGACGGCTTACAAAGCAGGAAATTTTCAATATCAAGATTTGCAACTGACCGATGGAACTCAAACGGTCAGCTTGGGACCTGTGCAGTATGTTGTGCAAAGTGTTTTGCCGCCACAACAACCAGGTCAGCCTCCTGTGCAACAAGAACCATTTGGTCCGATTGGACCCGTGTCTTTGTCAGTGCCGATACTTTATTGGGCGATTTTGGCAGGAGTGATTGGTTTATTCATTCTTCTTTGCGTGAGCAAAATCTATCGTGTCGTGCAAAGACGAAACATGCTCGAGCGTTTAAAAGAACACGATTCAGCTTTAACTCCTTTAGCGCAGTTTCATCAAAGCATGCGTCGCTTACAAAGAACAAACACCGTGTTCTTTGGTGGAACCGTAGCAAATAAAGCGGACATCATTCAATGCGTGACGGAAACTCAGCAAATGCTAAAACTTTACGTCACTCGTCGCTACCAAGTTCCTGCCATGGAGTGGAGTGATCGTTTGATTTTGAAAGACCTCAAAAAATACAACCACAAGGTTTATGTTGAATACGGCGACGAACTTAAAAAACTTTTAAAAGAGTACAGCCGCGGTATTCAAGATAAAGAAAGCGTCACAGAGCAAGATGCCCTCAACATCGCCACTCACTGCCGCCAGCTTGTTGAAAAAATGGAGAGAGTGTCATGACCTATCATTCTCTCTGGGCTTTTTGGTTTCTTCTTCCTTTGGTTCTGATTTTAGCTTGGACGTTGTGGAATCGTAAAAAGAAGACACCGACGTTGCAGTTTGGTTCTGTCGCTCTTTTAAAGACAGTAACACCAAGCCTGCGCACGCGTTTGATGAATCTTCCGACCTTCTTAAAGGCTTTGGGTATTGTTCTTGCGATCATGGCGCTTGCGCGTCCGCAAACTATGAACACGAAGATCAAGAAAAACGTTGAGGGGATCGACATCGTGATCTGCCTTGACGTTTCAGACAGTATGTTGATCGAAGACATGAAGCCTTTGAATCGTCTTGAGTCAGCAAAAGACACCATCAAAAAATTCATCGAAGGCCGTTCTTCAGATCGTATCGGTCTTGTGGTGTTTGCCGGTGAGTCTTTTACTTTGGTTCCGCCGACTTTGGATTATCAATTGATCATTCAACGTGTGGGTGAAATCACGAGTGCTTCGAGTGCCAAAATCAAGGATGGAACAGCCTTGGGTGTCTCGATGGCCAACGCCGCTGGTCGCTTAAAAGACTCTCAGGCAAAAAGCCGCGTCATGATTTTCATGACAGACGGGGAGAACAATTCAGGAACCATCGATCCAGAGACGGGCCTTGAGATCGCAAAAGGCTACGGCATTAAAGTTTATTCCATTGGTATCGGTAAAGACGGTCCCACAAGAATTCCCGTTTACTCCCGTGATATCTTCGGTCAAAAAGTCAAAACGTATCAGCCGTTTGAAAGTACCGTGAATGAAGAACTGCTTGAACGCATGGCCAAAGACACGGGCGGCAAATACTATCGTGCGACCAATGAAGGCGCCTTGCAGAGAATCTTTAACGACATCGATAATCTTGAAAAAACAAAGATCGACGTGAATAAATTCACAAACTACACCGAGCAATTCCCGCCTTATCTTGTGATGGGCATTATTCTGTATCTTGCGGGCTTGTTGCTTGGAAGATCTTGGTTAAGGAGGGTGCCATAATGTTTCGCTTTGAAAACTTAGCGGCATTCAATTATCTGTGGCTGATTCCGATCATTATCGTTGTCGGTTTCTTTTTTGATCGCAGATCTAAAAAACGTATGGAGACTGCGATTGGTTCGCGTCTTTATCCGTTTCTTTCGAGTTCCGTTTCAAATAAAAAGCGCGCAATTAAAACGACCTTGCAAGTTTTGGCTGTGTTCTTTTTTGTTTTGGCACTGGCAAGACCACAAATGGGCGAAAGCCAACAAGAAGTCAAAAGCGAAGGCGTTGAAATCATTTTCGCGGTCGACGTTTCTGAAAGTATGATGGCCGAAGACGTAAAGCCTTCTCGCTTGGCGCAAGCTAAAGCAGAACTCAGTCGTTTGATTGATCTTATGCCTGGAAACAAAGTCGGTGTCGTGGCCTTTGCAGGATCAGCAGCACTGTTATCACCTCTGACGAATGATCCGGGCGCAATTAAAATGTACTTGGAATCTTTAGAACCAAGTTCTGTTTCTTCTCAAGGTACAAATTTTACGGAAGCTTTAAAAGTTTCTAAAGAAGCTTTTGAGCGCGGTGGTGTGACCACGGATGAAACAGTGAAAGTCACGCGTGTGATTTTATTTGCCTCCGACGGGGAAGATCACGAACCCGGTGCTTATGAAGAAGCGAAGAAGCTGGCTGGTGAAGGCATTCGCATTTTCTCTTTGGCGTACGGAACTGAAAAAGGTGGTGCTATTCCTGTGCGTGATGGAATGGGTTTCCTTAAAGGTTATAAAAAAGATCGCCAAGGTCAGACCATTTTAACAACAGTGAAGGGTGACGCCTTAAGAGCGTTGGCCGAAGCTGGTAAAGGCAGTTTTTATTTTGCAACTTTCGGTGGCGATCAAACGAAACATTTGGTTGAAGACATCACGAAGCTTGAAAAAACTCAGTTTGATTCCACAGTGGCAACGCAATACGAAGAGAGATTCCAAACAGTCTTGCTAATTGGAATCATCATTGCCTTGCTGGAACTTTTCCTTGGCGAAAGACGCATGGGCTTCCGCTTCTGGAAAGGCCGCTACGAGGTGCCACCAGCATGAAGCACTTAAATATTTTTAAAAAGCTTCAAGCTTTAGCAGTCATTCTTATTCTTTCTGGATGTGGTCCTGGAAGACCTCATCTAAAAACGTTGGAACTCAATCGTGAGGGGAATAATGCGATCAAAGGGCAAACTTATCCGGTAGCGATGGATAAGTACATCGAGGCTCTTCGTTATGATCCTTTCGTTGGGCAGTTGCATTTGAATCTTGGTCTGTCTCTCGAAGGACTTCAGCAAGCGGATAAAGCCGTTCAGTCTTATAAAGAAGCTGAAAAGCTTGCGGAAAAAGAAAAGAATTTCCCGTTGATGTTTATGGCGCGCTTTAATCAAGCGCAGCTTTTAGGCAAAGCAAAAAAAGTGGATGAAGCGTTAGCGATGTATCAAAAAGCTTTGGAAATCATTCCTTCCTCGAAGGAAGCAAAAACTAATATTGAGCTTTTAACTCAAGCTCAACAAGGTGGCGGTGACGGTCAGAATCAAGACCAAAAAAATCAGCAGCAAGGTCAACAGAACCAGCAGCAGAAACCGCAAGATGGTAAAGATCAAAAAGATAAAGACAAAAAAGATGAGCCCAAAGAGGGGCCGAAGCAGCAGTCTCCCAAATACAAACCTCGTCCATTCCAAGGAAAAGAACTTTCCGAGGGCGATGTGAAAAAAATCTTAGGGGAGCTGAAGCAGCAAGAGGAAAAAATCCGTGCGGAGTACAACCGCAAGGAAGTCAAGGAGCAGCCTCGTGACAAAGACTGGTAATTTTTTATTCTTCCTTAGTTTTTTATTCTGTGGATTTTTCGCACATGCCGCAGGTACGACGGTTCAGTCTTCTGTGGACCGCAACGAAATGGGTGTGGGGGACACGTTTACGCTCACAGTTTCCGTTGTTTCAACAGATGACGTCGATGTGCAAGATCCGCGCATTCCTGATTTGGACGGTTTTGATTTGCTTAATAACTGGCAGTCCACGGCCGTTGCGCAAAAACTAGTGAACACTTCTAAAGGCATGCAGTTTGAAACTCAAAGACGTAAAGAGTTTCACTATATGTTAAGTGCAAAACGTCAAGGCACTCTAAGTGTTTCTTCATTTGAAGTTGTCGTGAACGGAAAAGTTTTCCGCACACAACCCATCGTGATTAAAGTGGGTGGTCAAGGAAGTGGTGGCCAGCTTAAAAAACGTCCTTCGCAAATGCCGGGAATGCCAGGCTCTGAAGATCCGTTTGAAGCCATGGATCAAGCCGAAGAAGAAATCTTTAATCAGCTTTTAAGACAGCGCCAAAGACTTCTTCAACAACAGATGGGACAGGCTCCGGATGAAAACTTCCCGTCAGCAGCAACGGGACTTCCTGAAGCGGCATTTAGAAGTCTTCCGACGAATCCCAATGAAGCGTTCTTTATCTCTGTTGAAGTCGATAAGACGGAAGTTTACGAAGGTGAACAGGTCACTGTGAATTGGTACATCTACACACGTGGCCAGATGGAAACTTTGGATCGTTTGAAGTTCCCAAGTCTTCGCGGCTTCTGGAAAGAAATTATCGAAGAAGTTCCATCAATTCAATTCACAGAAGAAATCGTGAACGGCATTCCTTGGAAAAAAGCTTTGCTGGCTTCTCACGCTCTTTTCCCAATCAAAGCCGGAACTGCGGTGATTGACGAATATAAAATCAAATCTCGCGTGCGCTTGCCGTCACAAGGCTTGGGTGGTTTTTACGGTCGACCTTATGAATACACAAAAAGTTCAGCGCGTGTTGATATCAAAGTAAAACCTCTGCCTGTTGAAGGTCGTCCTTCTGATTATACGGGAGCCGTGGGGCAGTTTGAAGTTCATGCGAGTGTTGAGAACAACACGGTTCCTGTGAATCAACCTGTGAGCCTTAAAGTGCGCTTTGAAGGTGCGGGAAATGCAAAACTGATTGATTTGCCAGCTTTGAATTTGCCGGCAGGACTTGAACAGTATGATACAAAGTCAGAATCCAAGTTCTTTAAAAATGGTCGCAGTTATAAAGAATTTGAAGTGCTTGTGATCCCAAGACAGGAAGGCGATCTTACGATTCCTGCATTGAGTGTCAGCATGTTTGATCCTCAATCAAAAAAATACTACACAAAATCAACTCAGCCGATCAGTTTGAAAATCGTCAATAATCCCAACGCTCCGGTAGGATCATCATCGCGAATGGCCGAGGCTGGTAAACCTGCCGCAAAACCCACTGTTGCAGAAAATAGACTTCCCGATCCGGTGATGGTGTGGGAACCCGCTACACAAGCCAGCGTTCTTTATCGCCCCTGGTTGTGGGCCGTGGTTTACGGCGGAATTTTATTGGGACTTCTTGCCAAAGCCCAAAGGGAGTTCGGTTGGGGACGCCGTCGCCGCACATTGAAAGAACTTGTGCAAAAACGCTATAAGCAAGTCGACAGTGCGCTTTCTAAAAACGACTACCGCAAAGTGGGTGTCGAGATGACGAACATCTTCTATGTGATTTTAGGCGAAGTCGCAGGTGAAGGGGGAGCGTCTCAAGAAATCGAAAGATTGCTGGCATTGATGCCACCAAGTTTGCGTCGCGATCACGGCGACGAAATCGCGAAGAACTTCGAAATTTTCCAAACGATGAGTTTTGCGCCTGAAGAAATGTTGGGAAGCCTTAAAGACACGGCAACAATGAAATCCAATGTTGAACGCGCGAAAAAAGTAATCAGCTCTGTGATCTCAGCGGTGGAAGTAAAATAACTTCCACTATTGCTTGGTATAAAATCTTGGATCCAACTTATCAAAACGGCGCTCCGCAGTTTTTCCGTTTTTAGAAGATGTTGGCATTCCCAAAAATAAATTCATTTTGTCGCCGTCTGCTTTCAGATCAAAGATGTTATAAAGGATTTCTCCTTCGCGTGGTTGGAAAAAATCATCACAAGTGCGTCCCGTGACGATTTTCTTTTCATTCGTTTTCCAATCTACAAAACCGCAAAAGCCGATTTGATTGAGGGCTTCACTCACGATTTCCGAAAGAGGCGTGTAAGAAGCTTCAAGGGCTGTCATATCCACATTTTTATCTTGAATAGCAGATTTATATTTAACTTCGTAAATGATGTACGGCGTTTGGCAGTTTTCTTCTTCAAAAGCGGTGTGCGTGACTGTCCACAATTCATTCTCGGCATTGACTAAAGTTTGAAGGGCATCGCTGTCGTCAACATAGCAAGAACGCAGAAATTTTCCTTGTGGAACGACACTGTCAGCAAGGCTTTGGAACGGAAATAATAAAAATAAAACCAATAAAGCTTTCATAAAGCTGAGCTTATATAAACCCTGCTCAAAATCAAACAGATATAATGAGAAGTGCGAGGTGTGCTTATGAAAACATTTATATTAGCGGGTCTCCTGTGGGGCCTCGGAGGAGTGGTTATGAGCAAAGATTTCTCTCACTATCATAAACCGGATCCATCCGTCTTAAAAAGACAGCTCAATTCATTGCAATACGAAGTGACTCAGATGGAAGGAACGGAAAGACCTTTTAACAATAAATATTGGGATAATAAAGAAGAGGGTATTTACGTCGACATCGTTTCCGGTGAGCCTCTTTTTAGTTCGAAAGACAAATACGATTCAGGAACGGGATGGCCGAGCTTCACAAGACCTTTAGAGGCAGAGCACATCACAACTAAAGTAGACACTCAACTTTCTTTGCCACGGACAGAGGTTCGCAGCAAATTGGGGGACTCTCATTTAGGACATCTTTTTAATGACGGCCCGGGTCCTGATCACAAGCGCTACTGCATGAACTCAGCAGCCCTGCGTTTTATTCCTGTGAAGGATTTGGAAAAAGAAGGTTACGGTGAATACTTGTCTCTTTTTCAAGAACATAAAAAAGGTGAGCCTGAAGCGGGAGCTCCGGGATATTAAATTTTCTCAGTGAGTTTTCGTTTTCCGTCGGAAGTGACGAAGTGTTTGGCTTTCACAAGTTTTATCTTTAGGTTTCTCTCTTCTAAAAAAGGGAGAAACCTATGCGTTTAATTCTTGCAAGTCTAACTTTGTTGTTAGCGTCTTCAGCTTTTGCGGCGAAAGACAACTGCCAAAAATATTTTGCTTATGATCGTTACATGCAAGCGATTAAAACCGTCGCACAACACACGCAATACGGTCTTGAAGAAATGTGCACTCTGCCAACAATCTGGGACATCGAAGCACAACCTTCACGCGTCATCACTCCCAAAGGTGACGTGATCCCGCACGTGCGCGTGCAGCTGCACAGAGAATACGACAGCTGTCTTTACATGGTTCGCGACGCGGACCAAGTGATCACATCCAGCCGTTGTTACTCTGGTTGGTAATTATTAGGCGCTTTCAAGTATGACGTTGTACTTGAAGCCCGCCGCGTAAAGTGAGTCTCTCAGAGCTATCATTATCAATGTAGGCTCTGAGTAGCCTAATTTTCTAGCGATTTTCGCTGCGCGAGCAGGGGACGGAATTCGTCGTCCTTTTTCCAAATCGCAGAGACTTTGAACGGAAATACCTAGTTTTTTTGCAAATTGTTTTTGGCTCATTTCATCGCCCACTCGCCAGGCCCATAAAAATTCTGCGACACTGAGTCGGCCGAATTTTTTTTCTAGCATTGTCAATGCATCGTCTTTTTTGCCTTTTCTCTTAGTAGTCATGTTTATGAACCTCCAACAGTTCAATGAAAACTCTGTCTTCGATAACTCGATAAATGAGTCGATATCCTTTGTTTAGGCGAATAGATCGCTGGCCATATCTATCGCCTCGAAGTGGCTCGTCATGATAACCAGGAAGCTTAGAGACTACGTGAATACCACGATGTTCAACTTCCGCAATCCAGTACTTGGCTTTGATTTGGATGTACAGGGGCACTTTTTTAAGTTGTTTTTGATAAAGCCGCGAATACAAAACTCGAGTCACCAAGTTCTCCTTAATTAATACGTCAATTTGACGTATTTTTCAATACAATTGATAAGGAGACGGTCATTCAACAACAAGACCGCTGCTGAGCTCAAATAGGTTGTATTTTATGCTCTTCCCGGGATCAGGATTCGGATTCCAGAAATTCTTTAATGAAGCGTGGGACCTCTTCTGAAGCGGGTCCTACGAAATGTTGTTCGAAGGCGGAGGAGATTTCCGTATCTTTGAGATTGATTTCTATTTTCTTGGCTTTCCATGCGAGTCTCACGAAACCGGCGGCAGGGTAGACGTTGCCGCTCGTTCCGATGGAAACAAAATAATCGGCCTTGTCTAAGGCTTCGTAGATTTCCTTCATGTGATGGGGCATCTCGCCAAACCAAACGATATCGGGTCTCACTCCGCCTTTGCGCCCACAATGTAGGCAGGGCTCATCCACCGCAAGATCTTCGGTCCAGTCAAAATGCTCATCGCAATAAAGGCAAAACACGCGGTCCAAACGCCCGTGCATGTGCAGAAGATTTTTAGAACCTGCGCGTCGATGGAGGTTGTCGACATTTTGAGTGACGAGGAGAAAACTCCCCTCCCATTGGCGTTCCAATTCTGCGAGAGCTAAATGAGCGGCGTTCGGCTGGATTTTCGTGTCTTTCAATTGAGCACGTCTCATGTTGTAGAAGCGCTGAACAAGAACGGGATCTCGAGCAAAAGCTTCAGGAGTGGCGACATCTTCGATTCGATGTTCCTCCCAAAGTCCGTCCTGGTCACGAAATGTGCGAATGCCGCTCTCTGCGGAGATTCCAGCCCCGGTTAGGATGACGATGTTCTTAAAAAGCCTTAAGTCCATTATGCCTCGCGCAACGCATCGGAAACAGAGCCATCTGGTTGTTATTTCAACTGATTTTCATTAGGATGGGGCGTTCTTCAAAGAAAGGCAATAACAATGGCTTCTAAAATCGAAACGTCACCAGAAATGGTACAGAACGTTTACAAAAAGACAGCAGAAAGATTGGCTGTCGTTCGCAATCGTTTGAACCGCCCTTTGACTTTGGCGGAAAAAATCTTGTTCGGTCACTTGGATGATCCACAAAACCAAGAGTTGGTTCGTGGCGAAAGTTTCTTGTTGTTAAGACCAGACCGTGTAGCAATGCAAGATGCGACAGCACAAATGGCTTTGTTGCAATTCATGCTTGCTGGAAAAGATGAAGCAGCCGTTCCTTCAACAGTTCACTGCGATCACTTGATCCAAGCTTACAAAGGTAAAGATGCAGACATGACTGCGTCGAATATGTCGAACAAAGAAGTTTTCGAATTCTTGGCGACAACGTCTTCTCGTTACAACATCGGCTTCTGGAGACCAGGCGCTGGTATCATTCACCAAGTGATCCTTGAGAACTACGCATTCCCAGGTGGATTGATGATCGGTACAGACTCTCACACTCCGAATGCGGGTGGTTTGGGTATGTGTGCAGTGGGTGTTGGTGGATCTGACGCTTCTGACGTGATGGTTGGACTTCCTTGGGAAGTTAAAAACCCAAAATTGATCGGTGTACATCTTAAAGGAAAATTGGGCGGCTGGGCTTCTGCAAAAGATGTGATCTTGAAACTTTGCGGAATGCTCACTGTAAAAGGTGGAACAGATAAAATCGTGGAGTACTTCGGTGAAGGCACTTCTTCGATCTCTTGTACAGGTAAAGCAACGATCACAAACATGGGTGCGGAATTGGGCGCGACTTGCTCTGTATTCCCATACGATGAGCGCATGGGCGCTTACTTGAAATCAACAGGTCGTGATGAGCTTTCTAAAATTGCTGATGCTCACAAAGACATCTTGTCTGCGGACGCTGACGTCATTGCAAATCCAGGCAAATACTTCGACGAAGTTTACGAAATCGATTTGTCTGCGTTGGAACCACACCTTGTGGGCCCTCACACTCCAGACTTGGCTCGTCCTATCTCTGCTCTTAAAAAAGAAGTTGCTGAGAAAGGTTACACAGTTAAGATTTCTTCTGCGTTGATCGGTTCTTGCACAAACTCTTCTTACGAAGATATCGGCCGTGCGGCATTCGTAGCAAAACAAGCTATGGATATCGGCGTAAAAATGAATCAACCATTCTTGGTTTCTCCGGGTTCTACGCAAATCCAAAAGACAATCGAGCGCGACGGTCAAATGGCGACATTCAACGAAGTGGGCGCAACAGTTCTTGCGAACGCTTGCGGTCCTTGCATCGGTCAATGGAAACGTGATGATGTGAAAACGGGCGAGAAGAACACGATCGTGACTTCTTTCAACCGTAACTTCCGCGCACGTAACGACGCGAACCCAGAAACTTTGGCGTTCATCGGTTCACCTGAAATCGTGATGGCATTGGGTCTTGCAGGTCGTTTGGACTTCAACCCAGCGACTGACGAACTTGAAGGACCAAAAGGCAAAGTGAAGTTGCAAGCTCCAGTAGCTCCAGAACTTCCTGCAAAAGGTTTCATCCCTGATACTGAAGGCTACCAAAAACCAGCAGGTGCTCAGGCGCAAGTGGCCGTGAGCCCAACTTCTGAGCGTCTTCAACTTCTTTCTCCATTCACAAAATGGGATGGTAAAGATTTCGTTGATAACCTCGTGCTTGCAAAAGCAAAAGGGAAGTGCACGACAGATCATATCTCTCCGGGTGGTAAATGGTTGAACTACCGTGGTCACTTGGACAACATCTCTAACAACATGTTGTTGGGTGCGGATAACGCATTCACGGGTGAAATCGGTAAAGGTAAAAACCTTTTGACGGGTCAAACAGGTCTTGAGTTCGCGCAAATCGCTCGTCAATACCAAAAAGCTCACAAAGGTTGGGTGATCATCGGTGACGAAAACTACGGTGAAGGTTCTTCTCGTGAGCACGCAGCGATGTCTCCAAGATTCTTGGGTTGCACAGCTGTGATCACAAAATCATTCGCTCGTATCCATGAAACAAACTTGAAGAAACAAGGTGTCCTTGCTTTGACTTTCGCGAATCCAAAAGATTACGACAAGATCCAAGAAGCGGACACTGTAAGCCTTGTGGACTTGAAAGATCTAGCTCCTGGTAAACCAGTGAAAATGAACATCAAGCACCAAGACGGTTCGACGGAGTCTATCGAGTTGAAACACACTTACAACGCAGAACAATTGAAATGGTTCCGCGCAGGAAGTGCTTTGAACTTGATCCGCGGTTTATAATTCTGCGGACGCCGACAGTGCCGAAGCGCCTGTGGCGCGTAGGCCGAAGCAGCAATCAACTAAAAGCCTCGGGAAACCCCCGGGGCTTTTTTATTTTCAACTATGACGATGGTCGAGCTAGATTTGAAGAGTTGAGCAACTCTCAAATATTTTTCAAATGGCTTGCGACCGAGCAGCACTTTGTGCTTTGTGATTCTAAATATGTCTGCGACGATGTCCGATAAGTTTTCGATTTTTCAAAGGTGAATCATGGCTCTTCAACTCTCATTCAGCATTAGCGATAAATGCACGACCATTCTGCTTCGAGGCAGTTTGAACGAGTACGCGTCGGCGCTTGATGGGGTGGAAGTAAACCCTAATTTTGATCTCAATATCGATCTTAAGGATTTAAAGAGCATCAACTCTTTGGGCATTCGCAATTTTCACGCGTGGATTCACAGAATTCAGTGTCAGCGTTTGCGTTTGTTCTATTGCCCGCGTCCGTTCATCAACCAAATGAATCTTGTTGAAGGTTTTCTACCAGACAAGGCTGAAATCGAAAGTTTCTTTGTGCCGTATTACTCTGAAAGAACAGGCGAGGATGCAATGGTCCTCTACACAAAATATCTTGAATATAAAAAGAGCGATGACGGTAAGGTCGTTTTAAGTTTTCCAGAGATGCAGGATTCAGAGGGCAATAAGATGGAACTTGATATCTTCAAAGACCAATACTTCCGCTTCCTCGACAAGTATTATTAAAAGCCTCTGTGCAAAAATGTCTTGAGCAGCTTTGGTCCCATAGTCAGCCAAAAATAAAACGCCAACGAATTAAATACCACCGCCCACATAAGACGCTTGCGACTTTTGTCGCTCAACGGAACTTCTGTGCGTAAAACACGGTAGCCCAACGACATTGAATAAAAATTGCAAATAACAGGAATAAGAAGACAACCTAAGATGGCGTTCCAAAGAGCTTTCTTTGCCAGATCTTGAGTGTTCTCATCGTACTCTTCGACAATTTTTAAAGGACGATCTTGCTCGCGACTTTCAAGTGCGTGAGAAGCTTCCATGAATTCGTGCTCGGGGATTTCAAGCGTTAATCTGCCAAGAAGCTGCCCCAAGTGCGGAGCCACGGATCTGGTTTGCTCGTCACGAACTCGCGGATGCAAACCTTGAGACTCAAGAAATGATTTAACGACTTGGGCTTCACCAATATCTGCACAAACCATCAAAAATACATAACCGGATTGCTCTTGAGTCATGGATTGATTTTCATCGATGTTCTAAGGGCAGACAAGATATTTTAAGACTTACGACCGTCGTCCCAGACTTGCACACAGGCATCTTTAGAAACTTTGCGATCTTCAATCCAAGGAAACACCTGTTTCATGCCGTAAAAACTTTTAAGGCCTGAAGTGTAATGAAATTGTTTTACCTGTCTTGTGCGGGCATTGAATTGTTTAGGAAAAAGCACAGCCTCTGTTGCGATACGCAAAGTGTTTTCCCAAATACTTGTTTCATAAGGAGGAGGAGTGGATCCTGTCCAAAAAGATTTCGTCTTATCAGAAGGCGGGCAGAGCGCTTGCAAAAGACTGTTGTTGGTTTTGCCATCCATCTTTTTTAACCATAACGAAAACTGCGAAGGAGAGGTCACAACACGAGCCAGCGGTCCTTTGTGAGAACTGTGATCGTCTTTGATAAATTCCGATTTACGATCTGTAGCTAACGAACGATTCACGGCAATTTTTGCCACGGTCATTGGATAATGCAGACCATGCTTATAACAACGAGCCATCTCCGCATACAGAGTACGTGCTAGAGCATCGATATCGACCATGTCTTTTTCCGTCATGGCCGTGCCGTCTTCTTTTTTTAAAGGCGGAACGCCGGCTTTTCTTAACTGCGGAAGCACGTAAGCATCATAAGGATTTCCAGCAACAAAGTTTTTCGGCGGATTTTTAGGATTAATAACACAAGCTCCGATGCGAGACTTCAGGGCATCAGCGGCCGCAGTCACAGATTGATGAGATAAAGTTTTTTCCAAAGGTTCTAACGATTTTTGAATTTCTTTGGGGCCACCGGAATTTTTAGTTCCAGGTGGGCAATATTCTTTGGGAGCTTCGACTTTTCCGTAAAAAGAATTTTTCTTTTTCTGTGTGACGTAAGCAGCGTCCACCCAACCTTGACCTTCTTGAGTGTAGACTTTGCCTTTCACCGTGCGCTTATAGCGATACTTGATTTGCACGTACTCTTCATCTTGCATTTGACCCGTGTAAGGATCTTCGACTTTCATTTTTCTTGCTGGAGACACGACTTCGATCTCCGCACCACGATCCGGCCATGCAATAGGACGGCACGCAGGATCTGCTGAACAGTTTTTCCAATTCATCCCTGGTTTGTTAAAGACAGAAACAATTTCGTCGTCTTCAAGATCAAGAAAGGCCTTGCCGTTGGCCCAGGTGTTCAAGCTTGCTGTGAATACAAAAAGAAAGGCAATAAATCGCATAAGGTCTTTATCGATTTATTGCCTGTGATCTTGAGTAAAAAGATGTGAGTTTCTATTTTTGAGACAGCTTATTTAATTAATTCTGCCGCTTCCAATGCCGCTTGATGGGAAGCTTCAAAACAAGGAGTCATCCAGTTGTCTTGATTGGCAAAATGAATGAGCTTACTCACTGGAGTGGACGCTGCTTTTGCTGTTCCCTCGACAATCATACCTTTGCGCGCAAGAGGCACGGCGTGACCCCAACGAGTCAAACGAAGACCGTGAACGTCATTCATCGAAAGACCTTGTGATTTCAAGATCGGCTCAACCTCTGCCAAATATTTATCGCGGTATTTGTCATGAGATCCTGGATAGAACAAGAACTGACGAGCGCCGTCGTAAGGAATACCGTGATACAACGTCAAAACGCTATGCTCTGTTTGATCTTGTTGTGCCCACGTTCCAAAACAGATGTCAGAGAAATTGCGATCTCCGCGTCTCATCGGTGTTGGCGCTGGAGGCACGTGGCCTTTGAGGCAATAAAGTTCATAGCTCGGAGTTTGGAAAGATTTCTTTGTGAAGAGATTTCCAACGAGATAAGCCCGATAAGGAAGCATGTGAATGATTTCGGCTTGTTCGCGATTCATTTCAGGAAGCAGACGGCGAGCCACAAACTTAGGACAAGCCATCACAACATGACGAGCGCGCGCTTTTTTAATAACGCCCATGCCGTCTTCGTAAACGACCGTCACAGAATCTTGCTCTGTTTGTACTCGCAAAACCATGCAACCTGAACGCAGTGAATTTTCACCGGCGTCTTTGCGGATTTGTTGCGCCATTTTATGTGCAACATAAGAGTTCCCGCCTGGGTATGCTAGCAAAGCCCCGGTTTCAGCACTGAGGAAACCAAGATATTGGAATGCCGAAAGTTCTTCTGTAGAACCACAGAAAGAACTCCATCCGTAAAGTTGCAAGTATTCTAAAAGATGCGGATGAAGATCGCCGAATTCTTTTGCAACCCACTCATCCACTGTGAGTTTGTCGTGCGTTTTTGCAAAGTCACCTTCGAAACTAAAATCAGCTTCATTGTAAATTTCAACAAGACGTTTATGGAATTTTTTAAAATCATCTTGCGCACCTGATGCAGTCGCACCTTGCCAGAAAGGCTTTGCAACACGGTCTTTGAAAAACACAGATGTATCATCGCCATGTTCTTTACGAGCTTTATCGTGAATGCCAAGTTCTTTTAAAAGACCCGCGAGCGGAGTGCCTTCTGCAGGTTCGCAAAGATAAGCAGCTCCAATAGAGTAACAAGCGTCTTTGTAAAGTTCGCCTTTGCTATTTCCACCTAAGCGAGTGTCTTGCTCAAGAAGCGCGATTTTTTTATGGCGAAGATAGTAAGCGGAACTAAGACCTGCGATACCGCCACCAACAACGATGACGTCCAGGTCTTCAGTGACAGCGGGTTCGCCACCTTTTTTTTCTAAGTAACCATCAATGTTCCAAAGAATGTCGTGCGGGCGATCGATATTGTCGCCATTAAAATCAAGGCTTGAAGATTCGCTCGGAGATAAACGCGCAATGGGCCAGTCGTCGTTAAGTTTTTTAGCCACCCATTCAGAACCTTTTGCCAGGCCTTTTGTGGGCATCGAAGAAAGTGCCGCCAAGGAAACTGTCGTCTTTAAAAAATCACGTCTTTGCATGGCGTTGTAATTAGAATGTCCTTCGTAAAAGCACAAGAGGAGACACCGAGCCTCCTCTTGTTGAGAACTTATTGAAATTATCGAACACTAAAACGATTTTAGCGGGGCTGAACGCTCTCGCAAGGCGGAACTGTGTAAGATTTTCTGAAGAGCAAAGTCCAGTGGTCCGCATTGTGATTTGAGATGTGGCGGTACACGGGAACCGTCACAGTCAAAGGATAAGAGCCGTGGATTTCAACGTCTTTGCAGATGCGCTGATTGTTGTTCCAAAAGCAGTCTTCCACAGTCTGTGTGTAGTCGATGGGAGTCGAAAGAAATTCTCTTCCGACAACAACGACTTCCTGACGATGGCCGTAAGTGCGTGTTTCAGTGATATCGACAGGCTTCATTGTGCGAAGACGTTCGCCTTCTTGGCAAACAAACATGTAGTCGATACTGCGCCCCATATAAACCGTTGGAGCCTTCACATCGAGGTATTTCACTCTCAAAATCTCATCCCAAGAAGAGTCCGCTGTGACCAGAGCGTGCGCGGATAGAGCTGATAAAGAAACTAAAGCGATTACTAAAGACATAAGACGTTTCATTTGTATCTCCTGAAAAAAAGTTTCGCCTACTTTGTTTGTAAGCACTCAAGGGCTCAAGTTACCATCCCGTAAATAGGGCTTTTGAAACCGATAAGTGTTCAGGAAAATTCCACCTAACGCTTTGAGCTAGACGAAAAAAGTCGTGAAACTCGCAAGTCTTTTATGTAATCACTCACTCCATGAAACTAGAAATGCCTTCGCTCACAGACAAGTTGAATAAGCCTGAAATCATCGAAAAATCTTGGGTGATCACTCTTTCGGGAAATCGTTTTAATATTTTAGATCCGAACCCTGAAGCTGTGAAAATTGAAGACATCGCGTGCGCCTTAGCTCGTCAGGCACGCTTCAATGGTCACACTCGTTTTTTCTATAGCGTGGGTCAACACTCGTGCTTGGGGGCGGAAGTTTCTCCAACAAAAGAGATCGCTCTGCACATGCTTTTTCATGATGCGACAGAAGCTTACATCGGCGACCTTGTTTCACCTGTGAAAGCACTTCTTCCTGATTTTGAAATTATTGAATCACGTATTCACTGGGCAATTTCGCAAAAGTTCAATATGGAGTACCCACTTCCAAAAGTGGTGAAACAAATCGACCGTCGTCTGCTGGCAACGGAAGTCCGTGACCTGATCACCAAAGATTTGGGATCGTGGTGTATCGGCCAAGACGAGCCTTTTGAGTTCCCAATCATCCCATGGCCGCCGGAAGTAACTGAAGCCCGTTTCCTGGAACTGGCACGTAATCTTCTCAAATAGTAGCCCGAATGGCGGAGGTGCAATGTTTTTGTGCCTCTCTTTGTCGTCGCTGTCGAATAAGTCTCTAGAGAAAAAACAGCTAAATATCCGTCTAAACAGATATAACTTCCTCCGGTACCGAAAGTTCACTCGGCGAGTTTCTTGCTTTTCAATTCCTGCGATTTTTCTATTTTTAAAAAATTGCAGATTTGAAAGGTGTTCCCAATGAAAACCGTGTTGTTCGCTCTTATGATGTTGCTCGGTGTTTCTTCTTACGCAGACGATAAGTTGTACATTAAAGACCTGGATTCAGAAGGTGCGTACCAGTGGAAACAGCTTTCTCCCGAGGTGCGTAGAGCCATTCTTCACGAGTCATGGGCCTATGAAAACGCCACGCGCTTGGAAGCAAATCCCGCTCGTCGTATGGTGGTTGTCACTCCTCAGCAGGACAAGGTGCAACCTGTGCGCGTGTTTGGGTTTACGGAACAAGATGTTCTTAATGCGGATGGAGATCCTCATGGTCAGGCTTGCTCCAACAAACACAATCAAGGCGATATGTCGAACCGTTGGTGCCACGCTTATTTCGTGAAACTCACGGACAACTATTTACGCTCTAAGGGAGTGAATCGTCATCTGTCGGCGGTTCTTTCCGCATCGATTTTTATTCCGAAAGAATATGGATATGATCTTCATCCTTCACCATCGGATTTAGTCATGGCGGAGTATGAAATCTACAGCAAAGTGCAGACACGCAGATCGACACGCATGACGGTCACGGCGTTTGGTGATAAGGCTGTGTTTTTTACTTTAGAGAAAAGATTTTAAGAGAGAGTTTTAGAAAATAAAAAACCCAAGTCGGATGAGGACTTGGGTTTTTTTATTTTATTCAGAAGCTGCTTCAGCTCCGCCGCCCGAGGCGGCTGCGCTCTGCGGCTGGGGGCCGTTAAGCCTTAGGAACTTTAGATTCGTCGACGGTGATCTCGATTTCAACGCGACGGTTTTTAGCGCGAGCTTCTTTTGTTTTCGCAGGGTCCACTGGATTTTCAGCGCCCATACCGATAGAAGTTACAGTTGCAGCCGGAACACCCGCAGCAACAAGTTGAACGCGAACAGCGTCAGCGCGTTGTTGAGAAAGTGGGTTGTTCACCATAGAAGAGCCTGTATCGTCTGTGTAACCTTTTACAGTCAAAACATTCTCTGGGTATTTTTTCATGATTGCAGCAAGTTGGCTGATGTTAGATTTTGCAGCCGGTTTCAAGTCAGATTTACCAGTGTCGAACAAGATATCACTTTTAAGTTTTGTGATAAGGCCTTGTTCAGTTCTTTTTGTCTCAGCGATTTTTTCAAGTTCTTTTTGTTGTTTATCCAAACGATGTCCAACAGTACCGCCCAAACCAGCACCGATCGCCGCACCAATCAAGGCGCCTTCATTGCGTTTACCAGTTTGATGGCCGATCACAGCTCCGGCAACAGCACCAATCGCAGCGCCGATACCTGCACCTTTGGCAGCATTAGGGTTTTCTTTTGTAGTTGCACATCCAGTTGCCAAAACAGCAACAGCAGTTCCGATAAGAATCAATTTCTTCACAGGGTCTCCTTGTTTCTTGATGATTACATTATCGAAATAACTCCTAAAGAAGATCAAGATAGGAGTCAGCGCGTCCACCGAAGGTAGTGTTTCAAAGAAGCGACACTTCAACTTTGGTCGGATGCGTTAGTGTTTACCTTACACAAGCCTTGATTTATGCTTTTTCCCAGACCCATGGAAAGGGGAGAATTATGATGAAAATCTTTGCAGCAGGCCTTCTTTCAATCGCACTTATGACAGGAGTGGCTCACGCCGAAGACCGTTTGATTATCGTGAATGGCATGGCCGAAAAGGGTCTTGATCCAAATATGGTGAACTTAGGTATTGAAGTGTGGAGCAAAGCCTCTACGGCAAAACAAGCGCAACAATTGGCCGCAAACCAGTTTAAGCAGGTCAAAAAAACTTTTGATGAATACAAAATCAAAAAAGAAGACATCCAAACAGATAATTACTCTTTAAATCCAGAGTACGAATACGACCAAAAATCACGTCAAAACAAAATGACGGGTTTCCGTGTCAGTCAAACAATGACGGTCACTCTTCGCAAAGTTGAAGATGCCGGAAATTTCTTGGACTCTTTGGTCTCAGAAAAAAAATCCATGGATTCAGGAACAAGTGTGAATTCAATCAGCTGGGATTCTGATAAAAGGGCACAGGTCGAAACAGCCGCTCTAGGTGATGCCGTTCGCTCTGCAAAAGCCAAAGCAGAGGAAATCGCGAAAGCCGCTGGAGTGAAAGTCAAAGGTGTTGCTCGTATCAGCCATTCTACAGGACGAGTAGGACCGCAACCTGTTTTCCGCAACTATGCGATGAAATCAATGGATGCAGCAGAGTCTGCTCCGACGGAAGTTTCCGCGGGACAAATCAAAGTTCGTGTTGAAGTAACGGCAGAGTACGAAATCAATTAATTGCAGGTCACACTAAAGCGATCTTTTTGAGCCTGACAGTGAGCTTTCACTTGAGCCGCTGTCAGGGTGCTCTGATACACGCGAAGGATTGCAAGGTTCCCATTAAAGCGACGTCGGCCATCGACATCAAAAGGAATTCCCAAGAAGGCATCCGACAATCCTGTGATGACGTCTCCGTCACTGTGAGCTGTGCCCGAAGAATCTTGCTTAAAGTTCACCGTCTTCGTACTTTCTAAAACGCCATTCACATAGGATTTTAACTGCGAGGCTGTTTTATCAAAACTCACAGCGACGTGATACCATTGAGTGGCATTTAAAGCCGTCAGTCCTTGCACGGTATCTGTGAAGCCATAGTTATTCACAAAAAATGCATCCACCGTATTCGTTGGACCTATTCTTAAACCGAACCCGTGAGAAAGTTTATTGCTGTTGTCATAATTGGCTTTCTCAAAGACGGTTTTGTAAAGGGGATAGCGGACGTCGTTACTGGCATAATTCGTATCAAATCCCAAAGCTGTTCCCGGTTTGAGCCATGCTTCAATCGTCCAAGTCGGTCCCAAAGATAAATGCGAATCAGCGGCAAGCTGAATGTAGTCGTCCGTCCCGTCGAACTTCATCGAAGAACTTGCTGGCGTTGTCGTGATAAATCCTGAAGAGGCATTGCCGTTAAAATTCCCCATGGTTTTTGAATAAACGTAAGGAGCCAAATCAAACCATCCCATGGGCATGGCTGTACTTGAAGGAGTCAATCCTTGTTCGGCATTGGCGGCATCCCAATGCAAGACCAATCCGCTTTGCGAAATGGCTCCCACTTTGACGGCGCGATAGCGGTCTGCTGTCGCGGTAAAGTCATTAAAGATTTCAGTGGAAGTGGATTGTTTGTATCCCGCGATTTCTGAATGTCTTCCAGCGAAAGGATAGAAAGTCTGAACCTTGGGTCCAACACGTAGCGGAGAAGAAAAATTATAAGTCGCAGGCAAATTCTGACTGCAAACTTGGCGACCATTGACGAAAGTTTTTAAAACTCCTGAGATCACTTGAGTTGTCACAAATGTCCAACCTGCGGGAGCAGCGTTGGGATCATCACAACTGACCTCAGAAGCTCCATCGGTGTAGCGACTTGAAATCACACCGATCCAATGACGGCTTTCTAAAACACCGTTGCTATGATTCGCCAGCAAAGCAGCTTTACTGTCCGTATTGTCGCGTTTAAACCAATAAGAAATACGAAGATCCTGAGTCGTGCCAAGATTGCCGACAGCGAGTGGTAAACCTTGAGCATCTTGATTGGCATCAAAGTGCAAAGCAGAAAGCTGTGTGTCGGTATCGGTCACCCACGGCGTCGCCTCACTTAAACCTGTTAAGTCCACAGAATCGGAATTGGTGAGATTCGGCCACGGATCTGTTTTGTTGTTTTCACTCGTTGCAGAATTTCGAGCAACCAAAACATTCTGCGATTCGAGATTTTTACTTAAAGAAAACTGCGGATCATACAAAAACAATTGTTGATTCGACGTCCACGTCGGGCGTACCTGCAAATAAACTTTTTGACGGGAAAATCCTGAATAAAGTTCTGAGGATTCAAAATTTAAAAACCAACTCCCGACTTGTGCAAAAGAAGGTGTCCAGTCCAAAACACCAGCGTCACTTAAACTTCCAAGGGACAGGCAATCTTGATTGGCAACGCCTGTAAGATCGCCAATAAGTTTTTTAAAGTTGCATGACCAAAAAAGATTTCCTACTTGAGCAGAATTGTTGACCGTAACATTAAGGGCCGAACCAAAAAGCGGGGCTGTCACACGCGGAGACGCCGAAGAGAGCGACGGCAAGATCGGTGAGTTTCCCGGATTGTGCGAATCATTAAGGCGCTTTAAAGCGACGGAATAAATTTTAACTTCGGCATCTTCCGAATAAAATCCCAACGAACCTTTTGAAGAATAAATTTTTTGTGGAAAGCCAGCACTACCGACAAAAGAATAAAACAAACTTCCATCTCGATAGACAGTGAAGTTACCGCCAACACGAACATACTTAAACACGTGCCTTGAGGCTAAGGCTGTCTTTGCAGCTGCATCCGTGGAAATAAATTTTTGTCCCAATTCTCCATGAGCAAGGCCTAACTCTGAACCACTTCCGGGTTTTGACATAAAATAATTTGTCGTCTTGTTAAGAACATCGCCGTTGTCGTTGTAACTAAAGAAAAGCCAGAAGACTTCCCAATCATTTGCAGCCGTGTTTTGACGAAGTTGTTGAGTGACGGATAAATCCAGTGTCAGCTCAAAATCTTGCAAAGGCGTATCAACGGTGTCTTTGATCAAAACCAAAGATGCGTGGGTTTCAGTACTTGCGGTGGAGGCTTTGGGAGAAAGAGTGATATCGCTCGTATTAAAATCCACGTGGCCTTCGCCATTATAGACCACGACAAAGTTTTGGGCCTTGAGAGAAATGGGTGTGGCCGGAACAGAAGGAGACTCTGTTGAATCAATAAAGCTGGTTAAAATTCCGCAGCCAGTTAGAAAGAGAAATGCCAGAAGAACAAAAGTTCTCATACTTTCTAACTAACGGAATATTTAGGGGTAAGAATAAGTCTTCTTAGGCCCCTCTAAATCTTGTAATGTAGAAAGTCGTTCAAAAAAATAAAACGTCTCAAACTGAGACGAAGCCAACTTTAGTTGGGAAGCTTGGAATTACTTCGCGTAAGAAAAAAACTGCACGCATTCGTTGCTGAACTTTGTGCCGTTGATGCTCACGTCTTTAACGAAAGCATTCTTGGCCTTTGCCTTTGTCAAATCAGCCCATTCTACCGGAGGATTTGTCGCTTGGCTGCTTTGCGGATAATAAAAGTGCGTCACTGCCGACACACCATTGGTTTTCGGTCCTTTTAAAAAAGGATTTTCATTCGGAGAAGTGAGAACCTTGTTAGCCGCTTCCGTTGCGTGCTTCCAATATTCCTTCCATAGAGGATGTTCTGTCGGGCAAAGGAAAAGTTTTGAGTAAGTTGATTTTTTTGAAACTGCCGGATTGAACTGCGCTTTTTTAAAAATCACCCCGCGATAACCTCTGCCGAAACTTTTTTCCCATTTCGGATTGTTTTTCGCAAGCTCCACGCGGTTGTGAACGCCCCACGCGATACTTTCAAAAACAGCTTCACCGTACTTTTCGCATTTTTCCATATTTGTAGAAATGCTTTCAGCAAAAGAAAGGCGCGCCAGAATTTCAAAATCAGTCAGCTTATTTCTATCAGCAATGACTTCATTGCTTTCGTCACCCTGACGTTTAAAACACTCCGGGGAGTCGATGATTTTATTCAATTCAATTTTTTGCAAAGCCTTGTTGCTGCCTGGAGGGCAGAAGGCCTCGTTGGCTTGCGCAGAGGACATTGTGATCGTACTGATAAAAATAAAGCTGACGACTTTGTTCATGTTCTTACACCTTACCTATTCACAGATTCCTATGGTAAATCGGTGGAAACGTTAGTTCAATAAATGGTGATTTTGTTGTTGATGCAGGTCATCTCAAATTGAGACGTCGAATCTGGTAACACTTGGGGGCGGAAAACGTAACTCGCTGAGGAAAACCGATATACGAAGCAGTAGATAAGATTTGGTGAGATCGGGTTTTGCATCGTGATCTACAAGATGGAAAACTTCAAAAATCGTCTTAGTTTAGCTTTCTTTACGGTTTTTTTCTTTGTATCCCTAGGACAAGCAGAATCCCTTTGCTTGTCTATAGACCAGGGACTGGATCGAATGTGCTCCAGAGAAAAATCTCAGGATCAAGCTTGCCAAAGCAGCTCGCTGAATCTCTTTGCTTGGAAAAAAGAGTCTTGTGTCATCAATAACGGTAACGAAGTTATTCGTGAAATATTTGAGTTGGGTGATGATGCTCTCATTCCGCAAGATCTCTTCGCAAAATACTCTTCAGAGCAGATTGCTACGACTTTGATTTATCGTTACTTTCAGAAACATGAACGACCTCATTTTAAAGAATCTGATGTTATAAATCCCGGTTTTGATGTTTACAGCCAAGGGCAATCGGTTCTGGCTTTCAGTACACGGCATATTAATTCGATTATTAAAAACGGTTTACTAAATCAGTTTGTTTCAGGAACTCGCCCTCGCCGGGAAAACTATCTCGACATGCGTGTTGCCGCGGAAGCGTCCTTGGCGACTTTAAAGTTGAGTGAAGGTTATTCTATGGGTGATTTGCCCATCAATCACGTGCGACCGAAGTATGCGTATTTCTCTGTAAAGCCCACAGGAGCGGCCTTTGTTAGGAATTCTTTCAGTGCTTCCTATGGTGACACCATGGCAGTTCTTAAAGATTCATTGAAAAAAAGGACAACTTTGACCAATACGGACAGCCTCGCAGGTCACGTAACGAAAAACAATTCTATGAGAAAAATGTCTTTTTATCATCTTGCCGAGAATTTTTCCTTTCCCTCAGTCGGAACTTACTATGAAGCGCAAATCTGGGGGCCGATCTCTATTCACGATGTCGCTTATTTTTTAGCGGATTGTTTTAACACGAATTCAAAAGCGGAACTTATTGAAGCACTAGAGCAAGCGGGTGTGAAAGTTCCAGTCTATAGCTGCAAGATGGTTTATAGTAATGGCGCCAGTTACCCAACGCCAGAAAACCTGCTTTATGGGGTCCCGCTTTTTAGGGACTACTGAACCGGGAAAAGATAAGTCGTCGTCATCGCGTTTTTCTCAGTGATCGAGTGGATTTCATAGATCTCAATCACAGCGCTGGTCTGTTTCAAACCGTGCTTAACCATGTAGTCATTCACGCGAGGATACACTTTCAAAGGCCCAATACCAGGGGAACCAGTAAAGACGGCCACAACGTATTTTCTTTGCGGGATATCACCTGTTTTAAAATCTTCCGGCAATTGACCAGCAGGAAGAGTCTCAACGATGCAACCCACTTTAGAGCGCAAGCGAGCTTCTTCAACCACTTGTGGATCGTCCATGTATTCACCAAAAGTGCGACCGCATGGAGCGCCTTGGGACTTCATAAAGTTTTCGACTTTCTCGATCACTTTATTCACTTTGTGATAAGGCCCTACATGTTCGATGTACACCGTTTGAAACGGACCTTGCGAAGCTTCACTGATATCGACGCCTTTAAAAGCACCCAGGTAGTTTGCCAGGAAAAGACCAAAAGATGTTACTGCAACGAGAACGAAAACTAAGATGTACTTCATTTTATATCCATTTGATTGAGCAGCCCATAGAGGCCGTTTGTTCTTCAGAAACTTTTTCGTTTTTAATCAATGTCTGCACGGCTTCATAAAGCTCGCGCTTCGTGACTTTGCTGGCGTCTTTCCAAGAATCATCAAGACGTCCGCGGTAAGCCAGTTTGTGGTTTTTGTCGTACACAAAAAAATCCGGCGTGCAAACCGCGCCGAACTTGTGAGCGACCTCTTGCGATTTATCGTGCAGATAAACGAACGGATAATGTTTTTCTTCCGCGCGTTTTTTTAGATTCTCAAAAGAATCTTCCGGATGGCTTGTGGCATCGTTTGAGCAAATCGCAATCACAGGAACATTTTGTTTTTTAAGATCATGACCCAATACAATCAACCGACTCTCAATCGCTTGCACATAAGGGCAGTGATTGCAGATAAACATCACAACAAGCGGACTTCCTTTTGGAAAATCCTGAAGCTTGTAAGTCTTGCCATCAATCGCAGGTAATTGAAAATCCGGGCAGTCATTCCCAAGATCAGGAAAAGGCGTGAATGTTAAGGCCACAAATCCCTCCTAAAGAGCTGTCCAACTGATTTTTTTATCACCGATATGAAGACTGCCGTCAGCCTCCATGCCTGTGTATTTTTCTTTCAAAAGTGGATGCTGATTTAAAGCCATGAGAAGTGACAATTGATCTGTCGGACTTAACCCTTCATCGCTGTGAGAAAGTGCGTCTGTTAATTCAAACAACAAGCGATCCAAGAACGCCATATAGTCTTGGCCCAAAAGGGGAGCGCCCGGTGGCAAAGACTCTAAAAGACTTGTCGCGATCTCAACATCTTTCGGAGAAGACGTGACGTTAAAACCAAGACCCACAATCAAACGAACGTCATCACCTTGAATAAGACTTTCAAGCAAAATGCCCGCAACTTTATTCGGACCAATGTAGATGTCATTAGGCGCTTTTAAGTTCCAAGGTAAAAACGGCCATGTTGTTGAGCACGCGCGATAAACAGCTAGGCCCACAAGGCATGAAGTCGTTGGCTGAGGTTTGATTTTTAAAAGAAAAGACCAAGAACTTAAAAGTGAACTTCCTGGCTGAGCATCAATCCAACTGTTTTTGCCGCGACCGCGGCCCGCAGTTTGATGGTCCGTCAGATAAAGGCACAAAGATTCTTCCTGAAGATTTTCTTCAAACGCTTCTTCCTTAGCAAGTTCATTGGTGCTGGCTTGCTGAGATTTATAAGAAACGAAAAGATGATTGTTCTCAGCCCACTGAGAAGTCACCTGTCCGATGCGAATGTCAGCTAAAGGAGTGTCGTTCATCTTAGTCCTCCCATTGGAAAACAAGGCTCACGTCAGCACAAGGAGCCGAGTGAGTAAGTGCGCCGACAGAAATATAATTCACGCCAATTTCCGCGACCGAACGAACGCGCTCTAAGTTCATATTTCCGCTGGCTTCTGTCTCAATTTCAGAAGGAACCATCGCCACGGCTTTTTTCAGCGTTTCATTATCCATATTATCAAGAAGAATGCGTTGAGCTTTCATTTCGACGGCTTCTTTGACTTCATCTAAAGTGCGCGCTTCGACTTCAATCGGAAGTTGGCTGTACTCACGAATGCGATTTACGGCATTCGTAATTCCGCCCATCACAGAGATATGATTGTCTTTGATTAAGATCGCCGTGCTCAAGTTCATACGGTGATTCACACCGCCACCATGAACGACGGCGCGCTTTTCAAGATCCCGGAAAGCAGGCGTTGTTTTACGAGTATCAAGGATCTTCGTTTTTGTGCCGGCGATTTGTTTTACAAAGCGGCGAGTGTGAGTCGCAATACCTGAAAGATGACCTAGGAAATTCAAAGCCACGCGTTCGGCTTTTAAGATTTGTACAAGGTCGCCTTCGATCGTGCAGATGATTTGATTTTTTAAAATCTCATCGCCTTCTTCAAAATGCCATTTCACGCGGCAAGTAGGCTCTAGCATTTGCATGGATTGTTCAAAGGCCATCGCTCCAGAAAGAACGATGTCTTCCTTGGCTTTCAAGCGTGCGCGACCCAAACGAGGTTTTAAAGCTAAAGATTCTGTTGTGACGTCCCCATGGGGCATGTCTTCTTTGATGGCTGCGCGGATGAGTTCTTGCAATGTCATGGCAATCGACCTCTTTCAAAAGCACGCCGGCTTATGAAAAGAAAACGACGCGCTTAAATGGATTTCTCAGTATCTTTGAGGATCTTATTGATTTCTTCGCGGATCACACGTTCCGCGATCTCAGGAATGACTTTCCAGCAAATGGATTCAATCATTTCACGAGCTTCCTCACGAATAATCTTTTCCATCATATTGCTGTTTAAGTCCATCTTGGATTGCGTATTGGGCTGAGCATTAGACGAAGGCGCAGCAGAAGGTGGCGTTGCCGCACGGCCTTTTTGCAGAGTCTCCATCATTTGGTCTTTGACTGATTTTTCTACTTTGGAAACAAAAGAATCCGTTCCCACCGGAGCTTTGGTTTTTGTGACCTCGCGCTCGGGCTTTTCGAAGCTGATTTCCTCAAAATCACCCGCCACTTCAATATGAGCGTGTGACAATTCATCATCCTGCGGGATGACAAATTTAGAAGCAAAATCACCAGTTTCATTTTCAGGCAGTTGAATCTTAAATTTCGTCAAATCTTGGTGAGCCCAACCACCTTCGTCGTGCTCTTCGGTCATCTTTGGAGTTGCCGTCAAAGGCACAGCAGAGAATTCTTCATCAGCGACTTCCAAAGGATTGGCATCGACGTCTTCCACTTCCGGAATATTCAAAAAGCTCTCTTCTTTGGCTTCTGGGATTGCGTAGATGTTTTCGTTTTGAACAGGAGCTGGAGAAATCTCTTCCGGAGTTTCCTCGAAGTCCGGCATTTGCGGGAATGTGAGGAAATCACTGACAGGATTTGCTTTTGTCTTTTTAACCAGATCGTTCACAATCGAACGCAAGTGGTCGGCGTCGAAAGGTTTTTCCAAACGACGGTCCGCTTTGCAGTCGGTGGCTTTGGCTTCGTCGATTTCCATGAAACCACTCCACATCAAAACAACAGGAATGTGAGAAGTCTCAGGATCATTTTTGATATCCGCGCACACTTCATAACCAGAACGTTTGGTTAAAAGCACATCGGCAAAAATGATATCGGGTTTGAAAGTTTTGGTCACAGCCAGGACATCGAGGCCCACAGGTACGGCCTTAACTTCGACAGCGAAGTCAGACAATGCCAGTTGCATTACTTTTTTGATTGTGGAACTCTCATCTGCAAGCAAGACGCGTAAAGCCATAATCAAAGTTAAATTGGATTTCCGCCGCCAGTCAATGAGTTTAAGGGATTTGCCGTGAATAGGATCGATCGTTATACAGCTTGGCTCTTCGTAGGTTACTTCGTGGGTGGCCTTCTGGTGTTTCTGACTCTTTTTACCGCGGTTGACGCGATGTCCACAATGGTCAACTACAAGGATGTCGCTCCCTCGGCATTGGTGAATTATTACCTCTATTCGTTCCCCGGAATTATC
>NZ_CAMLDV010000030.1 GCF_946478835.1 uncultured Bdellovibrio sp.
AGCGGAAGAAATTTTGCAAAACTTTTCTATGCATGAATACGGTGAAGTATCGAAGCTTGTGCACAAAGAAGTTCAAGACATCGCTTGGGGTGATGAAGTGGACATGGGAACAACATCCGCGAATTCTGCAAATGCCATGTCGGAATTCATGATTTCTCAATCCGAAGAAAGTCTCGAGAATTACGATGATACAGATCCGGAAGCCGCAAAAATCAAAGCGCAAATCCAAAAGGTTAAAAAAGAATGGCCTGGAGTGATCCGCATTCTTGCCAAAGCCGGCGCACAGTTTGGCTACACTGGAAACGGACCGGGATACTGTGGCGTTACGTTTGCAACTTTGCTAGTTATCGACACGACAACCGGCACAGTTTACCAAATCTATCTTTCACAAAGCGGTGAATGTTAATTAGGAATCTAAGGACCAAGTCGAAGAGACGGCTTGGTCCAACTCTCTAGACATCTTAATCAAAAATTCGTATCCTCTTTCGAGGAGTTCATCATGATTAAGAACATTTCGCTCTTCCTTCTTCCATCTCTACTTATCAGCTGCGCAACAAAACCTATCGAGCAAAGTAAATTGCAACAGCTCAATAACGTCGGTGTAGTTTCTGTCTTAGATGATCAAGCCGTGGTCAAATACACAGGCACAACAACATTTTCAAATAAAGAGTACGCTGCAAACACGGCAGCTTGGTCTTTGAACAAAATTATTGTCGATGAAATCCGTGCAGAACTAAAAAGCCAGAACAAAACTTCTTTGGATGTGAACCTTGATACACAAAAAATCAATCAGGGTAAAAAAGAAGCTATGAGCCTTAAAAACATCTACTTGGGAAATCGCTACCAAGGCATTCAACAGTACGTTCTTGATGAAGCCGCGAAACAAGGTGCCAAGTATGTTTTTGTTGTGCACCCGACTTTGAATGAAAACTTCCCTGTGCACAAAGCCGGCTATGGATTTTTATGCCAAGCTCCCGTCGGAACCAAAGGAGAGCTTGAAGCTTACTTCCTGATTGGCGCTGAGCTATGGAACGTGCAAACGAAAAAAATTGAAGCCCAAGCGACGGTGACTCCGCAACTTGTTACTGTTAAAACGGGAAAAACTTGTGCGGAAGCCGCGAAGATGACTCCCGATAAATTGGCAAGTCTCTATAAAGATCAAATCGTTTCCCTTGCTAAAAAATCTGCTGACTTGATTATGGTCGGAACCGGTATCACCAAAAAATAAAAGCTGCGCAGCTAGGAGACAACGAGACAATGCCCAGATATATCGCTTTTCTTCGCGGTGTCAGCCCACTCAATGCCAAGATGCCCGAAGTGAAGCTCTGTTTTGAAAAGATGGGTTTCACTAACGTGGTGACCGTGCTCTCAAGTGGAAATGTCGTTTTTGATGCAAAGAAAACATCTCAAAAAATTTTAGAAAAACAAATCGAAGATGGGCTTGCGAAATATTCAAAGCGTTCCTTCCCGACAATTGTAAGGGCGCAAGAAGATCTGCGCGATTGGTTGGATTCAGATCCTTTTCGAGAAGAAAAATCTAACTCGAAAGCAAAGCGTGTGGTGACTTTTCTAAAAGAAAATCCCACGGTGAAACCAAATCTTCCTATCAAAAAAGATGGCGCCGCGATCCTTAAAATTGAAGGCACTATGGTCTGCTCAACTTATCTGCCGCATCCAAAGGGACCGGCCTTCATGGTTCTACTCGAAAAGACATTCGGAAAATCAATTACAACTAGAACCTTGGACACTCTTAAAAAAGTGATTCAGAAATAAGACGCGCTAACGAAACTATTTTTCTTCAATCAACTTCGGTTGTGGCAATGAGGGCTTCGGTCCTTTTTGTGTTTCTGGATTCGCCAGCATTGTTTTGATTCTGTTAGTGAGGTCTTGCTTGATCTGCAGGTACTGAACCATTCGCTGTGCACCTAAAAGAGGCTTCAACTTATCAAACTCTTCCTCACTCAAGCGTCCATAGTTTTGCAAAGCTTTGCGGTAGTGACCCAACTCTTCTTCTTTAGCTTTGGCCGTGTCAGCTTTGCTCATTTTTTCGATAGACGCCTGAAGGGATTGATTCAGTTCAGACTTTTTCTTGTTCAGCCCCTGCACGATGTCGGTGAACTTCTTTTCTTCCACAGGTGTGAGCTTTAACTCATCACTCATTTTCCAGATAAGAAGTTCTTCCAACTGATTGCGTTTTTCCGCAGCGGAAGCCACGAAAGAGAACGTCCCCGCAAGGACGATTAAAATTAGACTTAAAAATAATCCGCGCACGTCAACTCACCCGAAAAGGGTGAATTAGCGTCCGCTTTCACCCATGATTTTATTGAATTTTGCTACAGATAAATTTTCGAATGATTCGCTAGCTACGTCCATAAAAAAGTCAGATTCGCTCTGCGTGCTGATTAAAGTCTGGGATAGGTCCTCTGGGGACAGAAGTGCTTGCGCCACAATACGCTCGTGACCGTCACTCAATAAACCCACGCGTTGCATAGACTGGTTTACTTTTGACACCTGACTCAACAACAAGGCTGAGAACAGAAACAAAGACATCACACCGCCTGCCGGATAAAGCCATCCTCGCCAGTGAGCGCGCAAAACATTTCTGGGGGTCATGAGGATGGGAGCCGGAGCAATTTCGGTTTGCTCAACCTCGGCCATGATCTTGTCGTGCAGACGATCGAAGAAATCTTCGCTCATCGGGAGTTCAAGATCATCGCTGGCTTTCAGCCCTTTGCGCACTTTATCCATACGATCCATCGGTTCGATACGGTCCATTGATTTATCCCTCTGCTTCCGCAAATCTTTGGTTTACTTCCATAAAGAAACCACCAACTTCCTCCGTCCAGTTTTTGAGCTCGGAACTTTGCTCAAAAGTTTGACGAAGCTTCATGAGAGCGTGGCGGTAGTTCGCCTTCGCTGTGTCGTATGGACACTGCATGATATCGGCAATTTCGTTAAAGCTGAGGTCTTCGTAAACACGAAGTACCAACGCTGTTTTTTGTTTAAACGGCAATTTCTCCACTTCACTGTGAAGGATATCTGCCACCGCCGTATGAACTAATGTGTTCTCAGCTTCGGCATCCACCGCTAACTGCACATCGTCGATATCGACGGTGTCACGCTTTGACTCGCGGATTTTGTTCCTCGCAGTATTCACTGCAATTTGGAACAACCAGCTTTTGAAAGAAGCTCTGCCCTCAAAAGAGTTCAGCTTCTCGTAAGCTTTGATGAACGCTTCTTGCGTCACATCTTCCGCTGTGTCCATGTCCTTCACAAACCTCAAACTCAACCGCAGCACACTTCTTTGATGTCGTTTCACGAGTTCGGAAAAAGAACGCCTGTCACCAGACTTTACTTTTTCAACCAGTTCAAGATCCGTCACTACTAGATCTCTCTCCATAATATGACTCGTTTCTGTCTAAATTCGGTTAACGTTCTGAATTTTTTTCCCAGAAAGGCCATTTCGCCCCCCTCAGCTCCCGGTAAATTCGCCCCCAAACCCGCGGTGCCTACAGTGTTTCATTAATGCAACGATGATGCCGAAGGAGGCATAGTCAAAGTGGCCCTAAATATATGAAATATCTTAGGAATTACGCATTTTGTTATGACACGTATTAGCATTTCTTATGACCCCAGATGAAGGTCCTGGAGCATTGTGGGCCTAGAAAGATTACGAAAACCGCGCCCGAATATTTTGTCTATATATGTAATCTGCTAAAACCCTCTCATGACAAAAACCTGGGGCCTTTTCTTTTCCGTCTTATTATATGGAGTTCTTTCTTTCGCCGTTGTTCTTCCGGCAGAGAACGACCTCCCCGCTTTAATGCTCAATCAAAACGACAGCCTTTTCTTTGAACGAGGTGTGGCTCCCGGAAAATCTGACAGTTCCTTGTGCGGGCCTACCAGTGCTGTGAATTGGTTGCAGCTTAAATCGCTTCAACAGCCCTACAGCAAAGAGCATCTGGTGGAGTTAGTGCGTGAGGTAGGCGACGATCTTCGCGCAAAGCACATCGATATCAATCAAGGCCTTGTCGAACCGGATCTTGTGGCATTTTTAAAAACTCTGAACGGCAAGCTGGGAATCAAACAGGATTATGTCATTAAAGGCCGCTATGGTTCCGGTGTTACAATTCAAGAAGACGACATCTGGAGTCCTGCCGTGCAAATCCTGATGTTGAACTTCCGCGAAATTCCAAGGCCGCCAGAGCCAGGATTGCGTCCTGGAAGACCGGGAAGAAATATTCCACTGCCGGATGATTTGATGGATCGTCCTTTGGTGCGCGGAAATCATTTTGTTTTGAAAGTCTTTGCGGATCGCGACAATAAACTTTTAGGAGTGATTGATCCTGAAAATCCAAATCGTTTTTCTTTGGTGCGCGTGAACTTCGTGACATCCCTCACGGATACAACACCAGTGATTCAATTAAAGCCCGCAACACGGCAGGATCTTTCTGCGTTTGCTTTTGGTGTGCCTCTGTCTTGGAGTCTAATTTCTATCGTTGAGGAAAAATAAAAGCCCAAGATTGAATTCTTGGGCTTGAGTTCAAATTTTCTTAGAAAATTCCAGAGATACTTTGCACCAACGCTCGTTTTAATTCCGGCGCCGCCTGCGCAAATTCTAGATTCACTTTATTAGCTGAACTCAAGATCCGTGTTTGATAAATCTTCCACTCGGATTTTTCAGAATAACTCGAAAACGTACCTCCGCTAGTACCTGATTCATTGTAGTGCAGAGTTGTATTCTGCGCTTTGCCTTTTCCTGACAGACGTTCTTTGATTTGCACATCTGTAATGACGCTAAAGTGAACGTCTTTAACAAGAGAATCTGCGACTACGGAAGCAATACCTCCTAAGATGCCGGCACCGACCATTGCTTTGTCACTTCCACCAGCAACGTAGGCCGCACCCGCCCCCAAAGCGACACCGTCCGCGCCATAACCTTTATACATCGCTGCTTCGGCCGCGTTAGGATCGGCTTTACCTACCTGCAAGACGTTTACTTGTAGAACAAAAGCCGCTTGATTCATTTTTGAAACCACTTTAAAGCCTTTAGACTGCAAAGCATTGCGCATTTCATCTGAGATTTGGAACTCAGACTTATCAGAGGTATTTTTCACCACAACATAAATAGTTTTTCTTTTTTCTTCATCGATCGGATCAAGAAAGAGCGTTGCGCTCATTTTCGTCTGAACATCTAAGTTCTTTTTTGACAAGGCCACTTGTGTGGCCGCACAACCAGAAAGCATGTAAAGCGCGGAAAGAGCAAGGATTGATTTGATAACGGTTTGATTCATGATTCACCTCCATTTGGTTGCTGGGAGGATATTCAAAGAAAAGGCCGAGATATTTTGCTTTTAAACTGAGTTAAAATTGAGATCGGGAATATTTGTCTTAAGAAAAAGACCTTAATTCTAAAACCTTAGACAAATAAAAAAGGCCGTTTTTCACGGCCTTTTTTAATTTTCAATTAAATGCTTCTATCTTACTGAGCCACCGTCACGCGGTTGCGGCCGCCTTGTTTGGATTGATACAAAGCTTTATCGGCACGGTCATAGATTTGATTCCATTCCGTTTCATTCGGAAGTTTTGTCGCCACTCCCACGGAAATCGTCACAGGAATTTTTTTACCTTCAAATACAAACTCATGCGCTTCAATCGTTTGACGAATACGCTCACCGACTTCACCGGCTGTTTTTAAAGACGAACCTGAGAGAAGAAGAACGAATTCCTCCCCGCCGTAACGGGCAAAGAAGTCATTCGAACGAATCAATTTCGTGATCACGATACGGCAAAGCTCTTTCAACACATGGTCACCGCCCGGGTGGCCGTAGTTGTCGTTGATCTTTTTAAAGTGATCGATATCGAAAGTAACAAGGCTCAGAGGTTCATTCAAAACCTCGGCACGCTTCATCGCCTCAGGGCCTTTTTCAATCAAAGCCCCTTTAGAGTGAGCCCCCGTCAAAGCGTCTTTTTGTGCACGCTCGTACATCGCCGCATTCGTCATCGCTTCGATACTTCCTTTTTCAAGGAATTTGAAAATAACGTTGCCTGTTTTGATTTGATCGTTGTTTTTTAATAAGCAAGAAGCGAGTGGCGGGATGACTTGGCCATTCACGATCGTCTTATTCGTTGAACCCAAATCGATCACCGACACTTCACTGCCGTTCACTGCGAATTTTGCATGCGAGCGACTCAAACTTTTATCATCGATATAAACTTGGCTTTCCACAGAGCGACCAATCACGATGTCGTTGGCCGTAATAGGATACTGTTTACCCACATAACCTGGAGGACCGATCAAAACAACGATTGCCGGAGGAACTTCATCAGCCTCTTTCAGACGTCCTTTGAACGTATCACTAGCGACTATACTGGTTTTTTCTAAATTGTCGGAGTTGTCATCGTTGTGAGCCATACAAAAAAGTATACGGCTTCCCACCGACGAATGACAATCATGCTTTCTTCAATTTTGCTTTCGCTAGTCTCTTGCCTAGCTCAACACCAGGTTGATTAAAAGCATCAATTTGCATGTACTCGCCGAGGCCCGCGACAACAAGCTGCCAGTACATGAACATATATCCCAGAGTGTGTTCATCTAAGACTTTTGTCTTAAGCGTGAGAGTAGAAACTCCATTCTGCGTCAGAGCTTCTTGTGTGGCCACCGCTTCTGCCCTCAAAAGTTCACCCATGGTGCGACCTTCAAGATCTGCTGTCTCAGAGAATTGAGTTTTATGAAGGCGCTGAGAACCCGCTTCAGATTCTTCAACTCGCACAAATATCACAAACTTATCGCGAGCGCCTTCCATCACTTGTTGCAAAATGGAGTGTTGATCACAAGCGCCCACCGCTGACATTGGTGTACTTGCACGCGGAGCTTCACCGCCGCCACGTCCTTGCCCCTTCGCTAAAGATTCCGCCCACAGTTGTTGAAACCAAGAACCAAAATCTTTTAAACGCGAATTGTAAGACCAAAGAAGCGTGATCCACTCGTTGCGATCAAAACTTTGTGCGACTTGCGCCATGGTTTGTGTCACAAGAGAAGTGTCGTTAAGAGCGCGCATCGCTCCAACGCGGAATTTTTCTAAATCCAAACCAAGAAAGGCCGCAGGCATCATTCCCACTGGAGAAAGAACAGAAAAACGTCCTCCGACATCCACAGGAATTTCACACATGGGCACTTCGTTTTTCTTAGCCCATTTTGTCAGTGTGTTTTCTTTGTTTTCCGAAATCACGACACTTTGAGCCGCGAGATGCAGATTTTCTTCTTTAAAAATTTGATCGAGGAATTCCAAAGCACACAGTGTTTCAATCGTCGTTCCACTTTTAGAAATGAAAACCCAACCCACTTCGCGCAAATCGCCTAATTCCTCGATTAAGGTTTCAAATTCCAAAGCATCGACGTTATCAACGAAGAATAATTTTTTAGCTCTGAAAACTTCGGCGATTACACGAGTTCCCAAAGAACTTCCACCCACACCGACAACGACGAGGCGCTTGAAGCGATGAGAAAACTCTTGGCCCACTTTGTAGGATTGCTGCCATAAGGAAACGCGCTCCATCAGTTGTGGAAATCCGATATCTTTTCTGTGTAAAAAGATTTTCAAAGCTTCTTGGCATTTTTCATGAACAGAAGAATCAATTTTATGTGCCGCTTGAGCAATTTCCAACATACGTTCCGCCTTCTAACCTGATTGGGCCGTTAGGAAATAGCCACGTCTTCTTCGATTCGATGATAACCCTTCCACTCTTTCAGACGACCGCGAGGGCGGCCTCCGTCTTCAGGGTATTCGATCAGCACGTAAGTGAGCTTCGTGATTTTTCCCAAAGACACAATATCCAAAGATGTGATCTCAGTCCACGTCCCTGTATTAAAATATTCTTTATTCTCTGACCACTGACGGTATTGGTACACGTGCGTGTGGCCAAAGACGACCGTGTGAACACGTTCATCGCCTAAAATTTTACGCGCTGACTCACTTAAATCAGGAAAGATCGCACTTTCAGCAATGACTTGGATAATGCGTTTCAGAGGCCAGTGACGACGAGGATCTTTCACCACAGCGCTCTTAAGAAAATATCCGAGCGCCATAAAGAACGCCTTAATCATGATCTTTGTTTCATTCATGAAAGACCATCGCACCATTTTTCCGAACGGGCGAATTTTATCGACGTGGGGATAATGTTGTTTGATCTTTAACACCACTTCGAGGAAAAAATGGGAGCCAAATGGCAGATTTAAAATGGGCTCGACAAGATCTTTTTTAAGAAAGAACTTTTTAGGGTCCATGCGATTTGCGGCTTCGTGCATGTGACCATGCTCGATGTGCACGCCATCAAAGAAATACACGATGTTTTTAAAGCGAATCGGAGTGCCAATCACTTGATTTAAAAACGCGCGACATGCAGGCCACAACATACCCTGATCGTGATTGCCGACAATATATGTAATCGTATTGCCTGGCTTTGCCGCAAACTCGGCCAGGGCTTTAAAGACATTGGCGTGCCCCTTCACAATCTCTTTTAAAATTTCCAAAGTCACAGACTCGGTAATAACCGAAAGAAAATGTCCTTTGTAATCGCATTGCAAGAAATTGAGGAAGTCGCCGTTGATGATCAACTCTACTTCATAGTCACGGTATACACCCGTGGAATAGAAATGAATGAACTCAACAAGCTTTTCACCGTAGTAAAATTCTTCTAAAGAGTTAATGCCGCCTTTTTCCAAAAGACGACCCTTCCCCAAATGGAGATCACTCACAATGATTTTGATCTTTTTGACAGGAGCTGGTTTGGCGACTGTAACGCCTTCGTTGCTCTCAACTGGGGAAGCAGAATCCATGACTACTCAGCTTTCTTCAACGGAACGAGGTTCTCCTCTTTAGCCTCTAGATTCGTTAAAGCCAAGCGCAAAGCACGCTCGGTGCGTTTAACTTGATCCTGATTGGCCTCGATAGTCTTGTAAAGTTCAAGACACTTCTTACGGTAATTATCGAGTTCCTGAGATAGCTGATCAATCTTTCTTTTCTGTTCTAAGATATACTCATCTTTAGACCGAACGAGGGCTGACTTCTCTGCACGCAGAAGCTCTAGACGATTTTCCAGCTCTCTTTCGCGGACGCGGATCTTTTTAAAGTCCGATTTAAGTCGAGTTTCCAGTTCGTCGACTTTTATACGCGCTTTGGCAACTTCGTTTTCTTTGTACTGAAGATTGCCTTTTAAAATCAAAATCTCGCTTTGTGCGGATTCTTGCACTTCTTGTTTTTCTTTTTCCAAAGAAGAAATGCGCACTGTCAATTCATCCGTGCGAGTGCGAATGATCTCACCAGCCGAAGCCAGTTCTTCATTTTCGCCGCGCAGATGTTCAACTTCTTTTTCCAATTCCAAAATACGTTGTTGGGCCAATTTCAAGTTTTCAGCTTGCGCCAAACTTGCATCCACGGAAGTCATCACGTTGGCAGAGCCACGGCTTCCACGGTAATTCCCAACACTCACCTTCACATCGACATCCGGAGCTTTGCGCGCGCCCAAACGAGCATTGGCAAAACCTTCCACAGCCACAGTTTTATCCGCGTCTGTCCCGGCCGCCACCGAAGAGGTGACGTTCATGTCTTGTTGAATAGAAACGGTTTTATCTTCTCCACCGCCCATTGCAGATGGACTGAATACAGGGCGAGTGGCCTCATCGTCAGACTCTACGGACGGAAGATTATCAACGGAAGGGCCTTTATAGATATCTTCTGTTGAAGGAGCTGAGAAAATATCATCAGGGGATTGATAACCGCCATCGGCAGAAGGACCATCGTAATGCTCTTCTTCTGCAGAAGGACTTCCCATCATAAAACGCTCTGAAGGTGGCAAGTTGCCAAAACCTTCTGGCATATCAAAGTCAGAATCTGAAGAGGCTTCTTCATCAAGATCGTCAGAAGAATCAGAATTCTCGGACCCACCCGTAAACTCAGAAGAGACCAAGTCTTTTTCGATTCCTTTTTCTAAATTTTCCCAGAGGTTGCCGCCACCGGCATTTGTGTTTTCCACGCGGTGGGCTTCGTCATCCAGAGTCGGCAAACCAGAAAAATCATCTTCGTCCGTGGCGGCACGGTAAGAAGATTCGGACTGAATATCCTTGAGGTCATCCATCAAGGACTCAATCAGATTCTCTGCGGCTGAAGATTTCTTTTTCTTTTTGCTCATATCTATTGGGAAATATCGGAATTTTTCCTTCTTCTCTTTAAGAGTAATGCAAAGTCAGGCCAATATCAGGATTAAGGTCGAGCCGTTCTCATTCCGAGACAGTTTTTTGCGTACACAATTATTTGTTGATGGCCACCGAGCCTTGGTCCGTTGCGGGACTTTCAAGTGCCCAAAAAACGTCTTATTGTTTAGAAAGGAAAGGACAATGAGATGAAGAAGAACACAGTATCTCTCGAATTTACCGAGAAGATGGCGGGCTACGTTGTTCCTAAAAAATTTGTTTTGTCTCCAGCCCAGCCTCTTTCTCACAATGATTTTCAAATTGAAAATGAGCGCTCCGATAAGCTGCCATTTGAATTTACGGTTACCATCAAGGTCCCCGATCTTGAACGTTTTTTAGCGGACCACAGCACGACTTCCAAAGTTTTTGGTAAGATCACTGACTTCCGGTTTCGTGATGACATGCGCCTGGATGACGGTTTTTTCCAACTTTTCACTCAGCCCGCCGCAAGTCCTCACTACGACACGGTAAAAGAAATGCACTACACATTTTTTCTCACGGACCGTGAAGGAAAAAAATGGACATTTTTTGGTTTTAAAGAAATTTTAAAAGAAAATGCCAGTGAGCTTTGGAAGCAGACGACAACGCTTTACTATTATCTCTGGGAAGGCCATTCTAATTTCGAAAAATTTGGTGAAAAGAATGTCCATGCCGTAGGTGTCTTGCGTATTTCCTTAAGTGATTTCTTGCGCCAAATGCGCAGCTTTAAAACAAATGCGACTTCTTATCTTGAAGAAAAAGAATCCTTGCTGCGCTACTTTAAAGCTTTCACCGATACGCTCTGGGAAAGTTACGCTCCTTTTATTTTCACTACAACTTCAGCCCGCTGGAATGAACATCAGTACCCTCTGCACACCACTCAAGGTGTGGCTTTAGGTGAAAAAATTCTTCATCCTCTCGACACGCGCGACGGCCTGACTATTTCGGTGCAGCGTTTTAAATTCCAAGAATCCAAAGATGTGATTTTGCTTCTGCACGGACTGACCACGTCGACAGACATGTACATTATGCCAGAGCATGAAAACCTTGTGAACCATCTGCACACGCAAGGTTTTTCTGATGTGTGGTCTTTGGATTGGCGGGGAAGCGGAAGATTTAATTACAACCTTCACCCACACCGTTACACCGTTGATGATGTCGCTAAATATGACATTCCGCGAGCCGTCGATTTCATTCGTGAGACTTGCGGGAATGATGTGAAAATTCACGTGATCGCTCACTGTGTGGGTTCACTTGCCTTTATGGCTTCCTACGCGGCTGGATACGTAAAAAACATCGCGAGCATTGTTGCTAACAGTGTGTCCCTGACGCCGCAAGTGCCCTGGCAGGCCTTTGCAAAGATGATGGTGGGGCCTGAAATTTTAGAACAAGCATTTGGATATCCTTACGTGTCTCCCAAAATTCCTTACTCACCAGGACGTGTTTTCGGAAAATGGCTTTACTGGATGGAGCGTTCGATTCGAAGTGAATGCAAAGAGCCTGCTTGTCATATGGTGAGCTTTATGTGGGGTTGGGGCTTCCCTGCCGCTTTCAATCACCGCAATATCCATCCTGTGACTCATCGTCGTTTGATGGATCTTTTTGGCGGAACCAGCTTTCATTACTATAAACATATTCGCAAAATGCTTCTGGCAAAAGCTTCGGTTTCGTGGGACGGCAAGATGAACTATCTTGAGGAAATGAAGAAGCGGGATCTTCCTCCCACACTGCTGGTTTCTGGCTCGGAAAATCATATTTTTCCAGAATCGAATAAAATGACTTATGAAATTTTAAAAAACACGAAGAACGCCGCCCGTATTCAGTACAAAGAATTCGCCAATTACGGACATCAAGACGTATTCATGGGACAATACAGTCACACGGAAGTCTTTCCGCAATTGGTAGAATTCTTAAAACAACAAGTGAGTGTCACTGAAGTCAGAAAGCTGCGTATTGCATAGGAAGAAATCATGAAAGTAGATTACGATTACATCGTGATCGGGTCCGGATTCGGGGGCTCGGTCATGACTTGCCGTTTAGTCGAAAAAGGTTACAAAGTTTGTTTGTTAGAACGGGGTCGGCAGTGGAAGATGCACGAGTTTCCCCGTCGTCCTCATGAAGTCCGCAAAAACATGTTCTGGGACCCGCAAGATCGCAAATTCGGTTTGATGGAAATTCGCGACACTCCCGACAGTGATGCGATGACTTTAACCGCAAGCGGCCTTGGCGGAGGAAGTCTTATCTATGCCAATGTTCTTTATAAAATGCCTCCTGAGTTCTTCGTGAATTGGCCCGGAGGCATTTCGCGGGAGCTCTTGGATCCTTATTACGAAAAAGTATTAAAAATGATGGAGGCTCAACCCTATCCGTTTGAAACGCATTCCTATTATAAAAACACGCCGAAGACGGCTTTGTTTAAAAAACTTTCTGAAGAAATGCCGATGCATCCCGAGGCGAGGGAACGTCACAAGTTCACTTTACCTCCTTTGGCAGTTCGCTTTGAAGGAGATTTTCCGGGTCATCAAACACTCAACAGTCATGGAGCTTTGCAATCTAGATGCAATAAGTGCGGCGATTGCGACATCGGTTGCAATATTCACGCAAAGAATTCTTTGGATTTAAATTATCTTTATCGCGCTA
This sequence comes from uncultured Bdellovibrio sp., assembly GCF_946478835.1. The sequence goes on from NZ_CAMLDV010000030.1 coordinate 12,872, forward strand.
GAAATTTAAAAAACAATCCTCACCCAGCTGACGTGCGAACTCACGCTGAAGTGATTCGTATTGAAGAACGCGAAGATCATTACGCTGTGACTTATGTCATTCCTGAATTTCCCATGCAGGAAAATGTTTTTACTGCCAAGAAGGTCATCCTTGCTGCTGGCTCACTAGGTTCTACGTCTTTATTACTAAGAATGAAAAAACAGGGGTATCTTCCTAAACTCAATCATTGGTTAGGAAAAAAGTGGAGCGGTAATGGGGATCTCATCTCGTGGATCTTTAATACAAAACCGAATGTGGATGCCACAAATGGCCCGGTGATCACAGGCTCTATCGAATATTCATTTCGCAATTATGACGACGGATACCCTCACGGCATGTATTTACAGGAAGCCGGATATCCCTTGGGATTTGCCTGGTTTCTTTCGGGACGCATTCCACAGCTCAGCGGTATTTTAGGTCTTTTAAAATTAGCGAGCCATCAGCTTAAAAAACATTTTTTTAAAATTCTCAAAATCAACGGTCGCGATCAAATCAATATGGGTGATGAATTTGCGAGAACTATCGACCGCGCCGAATTTACAAAACGCTGTCTGATTCTTTTAGGGATGGGGCGCGATAAGCCCGATGGAGAAATCCAACTTCGCGACGACAACCAAGCTATCATTCGTTGGAAGATCGATAAAAGCCAGCCGCACTTTGATCGTCTGCGTGAAGAGATGCGAAAGATCGCCGACATGGTGGATGGCGTTTATGTTGAAAACCCGCTGACTCACTTAAACAAGGTGATTTCCGTTCATCCTCTTGGCGGTTGTCCGATGGGGAATTCCGCAGAAGATGGCTTCGTCAATACTATGGGAGAAGTTTTCGGCTACGAGGGCTTGCATGTTATTGATGGAAGTATTCTTCCTACCTCTACAGGAGCAAATCCCTCGTTAACGATTGCCGCTATGGCTGAGTATATAGCGTCTCGAATTCCGCAGAAAAAAAACGCCCAACAGAAAACGGAAGAAAGTCAGGTTAACTGACTTTCTTTGCTCCATTGATGACGTCTCCCACGCCGCCAACCAATTCATCTAACTGCTCGGATTGTCGCGATAATTCAACGGAAGCCGCTGCGGCCTCTTCGGAGGAAGCGGCGTTGTTCTGTGTGACTTTATCAAGTTCATGAACCGCTTTGCTGATTTGTTCAATCCCAGTGGTTTGCTCGACGCTAGCATGTGCGATTTCGTTGTTCAGCACAGATACTTTTTCTGCCTCTTTCACGATTGCCTGCAATGTTTCTCCGCTTTTAACCGCATAATTATAACTTGAACTAATTAAAGTGGAGCTTTGCGAAATGAGATCTGAAATTTCTTTCGCTGAGACAGCGGATTTCTGAGCTAAGGAACGAACGGCGTCCGCGACAACAGCAAAACCTTTTCCGTGTTCTCCAGCACGAGCGGCTTCCACCGAAGCATTGAGGGCCAGAAGATTCGTTTGAAAGGCAATATCGTCAATCACTGTGGTAATTTCAGCGACCTTTTTAGAGGATGTAGAAACTTCCTTCATAGATTCAATTAAAGTACGGATTTGTTCTTCACCGACTTTCGCTGAATTCATGGCGCTCACAGAAATATCTTTGGCACTGTTGGCATTTTCGGTGTTAAGTTTCACCATGCTTGTCAATTCTTCCAAAGACGCCGATGTTTCTTCAAGAGCTGCCGCAGCTTGGGTGGAAGAGCTGCTTAAGTTTTGTGAAGCGCTTGATATCTCGTGACTTGTCGACGCAAGACGCGCGCTTGAATTTTTAATTGAATCAACGGCATCACGCAATTTTTCCAAAGGTTTTCTTAAAATAAACCAGGCAAGGATCACACTGAAAATCAAACCTGCCAAAGCAAAGAGTAAAATATTTTGCACGGACGCTTTCGCAGCTTCATGAGTGGGTGCCATATCAGATGTGATACTGAAGACACCGTGAAGTCTTCCGTCCGCCCAATTTTCCATCGTATGACCAAGAATATCTTTTCCATTTTTGAAAGGACTTTGTGAAGGCTCGCCATGACAAAGTAAGCAGCCTTGCTTTTCAGAAAGCCGCACTGGTCTGTAAACGACAATATGATTGTCCGTTGTCGCCACGAATTCTTTCAAATTTGGATCCCGTTCGAATTTGTCAAAAATTTGCGCTTCATCGGCCGCGGCTAAGTTGCCTTTGCGACGGGGTTCTTTAGCAAAGACCCGAAATTTATATCCAGCGCGCTCCGATTGATCCTGCCCCACTTTCATGGAAGCAAAAATGGGAACGCGTTTTAAAATACTTGTTTTTATATCCTGGGGAATATTGCCATCGGGATACCGTGCAACAATCTGATTGATATACTCTTGCAAACCGCCTTGATCGGCGACATAGTCTCGGATGCCTTCGAGCTGATCTAAAATCGCCTGACTTTTTTGAACAAGATCTTCTTGCCCTTGCTCTTCAACTTCTTTTCTTGCGATCTGAGTTGATGTAATTGATGCCAAAGCAGCCGCTAACGCCACAATACATACTATTTTTGTTACCAGCTTCATACGTCCTCCTGCAATTCCTTTGCACTTCCTTATCTCAGGGTAGTGTTGCGAAATCGTGGAGTGTGATGATGGCCGTCATGATTAGCGTATATTTTTTGAAATTCGCTTCAACCCGAAACGGAAAATGCTTCAAACGCGAATATGATTCTAGAGAAAAATTTGCGATAACGAAGTGCCCTCGGCTAAGATCGAGGGCACTCATCAGAAAACTATTTAGTCATGCTTTCTGATTTTTCTTTTTCTGATTTCTCTTTTTTGCCGTGTTTTTTATGTTTTTTCTCTTTTTTCACAACAGCAGAGTCTGCTTTTTGTTGTTGAGAAACTTCAGAGTTAGCAGTGTTTGATTGCTGAGGAGCCGCGCCTGTGCCTTGTGCTTGAGCGAAAACACCTGCAAGTACGATTGACATTAGAACGATTGCTGATTTCATAAAAACCTCCATTTTGGTTTGTGAGAATCATCTCTTCTCTTGCTGAAATCAGATTAGCAAAGCGTTCTTAAGAACCTATGAAAACGGGATTAAATAATTTTTAAATGCTGTGCCTCGGGTTTTGATCTAACTGCTGGATTCGACTTGGGATAAAATAAAAAAGCCCCGCATTTGCGAGGCTTTTCATTTTGAGATTCTTTTAAATTAACTAAACTGTAATCACTTTTTTATATTCAGTGAGACGTTTTTCCAGGTCACTAAGTGTGACTTTCGCAAGAGCTCTTACAGAGAAATCCTGAATCGTGTGACTCGCCATCATAGAACCCATGATACAAGCCTGTTTCAAGTTACCTACCGTTGGAACTTCTTTTTGTGCCGCCAAGTATCCGAAGAAACCACCAGCGAATGTATCACCCGCACCTGTTGGATCTACCACCGTTGGAATTGGCATCGCTGGCAGAATGAAATAACCATCTGTTTTAGAATACATCGCAAAACCGTACTCACCGCGCTTGATCACAACCGTTTTTGGTCCAAGATCTGTGATCATCGGAGCCGCTGAAATAGCGTTCGCTGCGCCCGTAAGCATTTTTGCTTCACCTTCGTTGATCAAAACAAGATCGACCTTCTTAAGAACTTCGATCACTTTTTCTTTTTTGATATTAATCCACAAGTTCATAGAGTCCATCCCTACGAACTTCGGAGCTTTCACTTGTTCCAAAACTTGCAATTGAAGTTCCGGAGCAATGTTAGCCAAGAACACGAAAGAAGAATCTTTGAAATGCTCTGGCAATTGTGGATTGAAATGTTCAAACACGTTCAAATCCGTTTTCAAAGTTTTCGCTTCGTTCATGTCGCCTTCATAAGAACCCGCCCAGTGAAATGTTTTTCCTGGAACTTTTGAAAGGCCGGTCAAATCCACACCGCGAGAGTTGAGCAACTCATAATCGTTTTGGTCGTAGTCTTCACCGACAACGCCGACCACGCGCACTTTAGAAAACAAAGAGGCTGCCAAAGAAAAATAATTCGCAGACCCACCCAACGCGCGATCGACTTTTCCTGATGGCGTTTGGATTGAATCGTAAGCAAGACTTCCTACAACGAGAATTTCAGACATGGTGTCGGTTCCTTATTGATTGTTGTTATTCGTCGCGGCTTCGGCAGCAGCAGCAAGCATCTCACGCTTGTACTTTGGAAGACCCGCAAGTTTAGAGTTAGAAATATCCATAGTTTCAGGTTTGTTCGGCACCTGACTTGTTAATTGACCGCAAGCCGCAAAGATGTCGCGACCCATTGAGCGGCGAAGAAGAACATGAGCACCGAGGCGCATAAGCTCCGAGTGGAAAGCCTCGACAGCTTCATCCGAAGGACGCTCGTAACCAGAACCTGGGTGTTCATTGAATGGAATGATATTGATTTTACAAGGAACGTCTTTCACCAATTTCACCAACTGGCGAGCGTGTTCGATTTGATCTGTCACACCTTTTAGCAAAACGTACTCGAAAGTGACTTTGTCTTTCGTAATGCGGCAGTACTCTTTACATGCGTTCAGAAGCTCTGTCGTATTCCATTTTTTATTGATCGGCATTACTTGCGTACGGATCTCATCTGTTGGACCGTTTAAGCTCACGGCCAAACGCACTTTCGCGTCAGCCACACGCCACATTTCTGGAACGATGCCCGAAGTCGAGACAGTGATTTTTTTGCGAGAAAGATTGATACCCCACGGAGAATGAATAACGTCGATAGTTTTAAAGACCGCTTCTGGATTGTCCAGCGGCTCGCCCATGCCCATGAAAACGATATTTGTAATGCGTTGACCATCGCCCATGCGATCATGACATTGCATGAATTGGCCGACGATTTCTTCCGTGCGCAAACGACGTTTTAGTTTTTGTTTTCCCGTGAAACAGAACTTACAACCGATGTTGCAACCAACTTCAGAGGAAATACACAATGTCAGACGATCTTCAGATGGAATCAAAACAGCTTCAACACTCTGGCCATTGCCCATATCAAAAAGAAGCTTCTGCGTGCCATCAACGGATTTTAAGTGAGTTAAAACTTTCGGAAGTTCAAAGCTCAAAAGTTGCGGCAAAGAGGCGCGGAATTCTTTTGAAAGATTCGTCATTTGTTCAGGATCTGTGATTCTTTGTTCATAAACCCATTTGAAAATTTGTTGAGCGCGGAATTGCTCTTTGCCCTTCCCTTTAAGGTAGGCTTTCAAATCTTCAAGAGTCATTGAGTAAAAATTGACGGGTTTATTTTCGAGAGGTTTTGCGACGTTATCGTCAGCGTAGTTCACAGGGGCAGACATAGCGTTTTCAACGCCGCCGTTGTTTAATTCCATCTTCGGGCTCCTCGGGCTTATCACAGCCATGCTTATTACAGCTGAGACCTTAAGCAGTCTCTTTGGTTAAAGGATTATGTGGGCGATTTTGTAGCACAAGCCCCCCTTTTTTCCTAGGAATTTCATGGAATTGTCCCTTTGGCCGAGCCAGGCTGCCTGACTTTAAGCAACTTTGCGCAAATTCTACATAAGACTCCTCATATTACCCCTCTCGTCCTTGAGTTCATCCTCTCAGGTCTTTATATTGAAGTCATGATTTGGCCCTTTATTTTTCTTTCTTACGCGAGCCTCTTTGTCTTCGGACTTTCTGACAATATCCGTGGGCCTTTGTTTCCTGAAATCATGAAGCATTTTGCAATCAGTGACTCCATGGGGTCTTTGATGTTTGCCTTGAGTAATATTTCAGGCTTTTTTGCGAGCTATGGTTGCCGCTATCTTTTACGACGCTATGATCGCCTGACGGTTCTACGCAGCGGAGCAATCAGCTTGATGATTTCGATGTGGGGTATGGCGGCCTCCCCTGTATTTCCTTTGTTTTTATTTTTCAGTTTCTTTTTTGGTTTGAGTCTTGGCGTGTTGGGTTTAGTACCTAATATCTTAGTGCCGATGGGTTCAAGTCCTCATCGCAAGCAACAAATGCTTTCGGGTCTTCACACCATGTATGGTATGGCGAGTTTGCTAGCTCCTCTTTTAGCAGCGTCGATGGAGTATTTAACTGGAAGCTGGCGTTGGACTTTTGCGGCGGGCTCTCTGGGACCTTTGAGTCTTTTGATTTACACTTTCCACGGCAGTCACAAGTCTTTGCACACGAAGGCAGAGTTTTCTCCTGAAAAGCACAAAGCCAATAAGCAGAAAAATTTTAAACCACAGTTGTTTTTGGCTATCATGCTGAGTCTTGCCGTCGCTGCTGAAATTATGGTTTCTTCGCGTTTAGCGTTGTACATGCAACGCACCTGGAATTATGACATGGAGGCTTCTAGTCTTTACGTCACCTATTTCTTCATTTGCATGATGCTGGGACGTTTTCTTTTCGCGGTGGTGCACTTCAAACGTTCGCCGCAGTTTTTGTTGTCGACATCCTTAGTGATGACCGGTGTTTTTATTTTAGCGGGCGTATTTATTCACCCTCTATTCTTGGCAGGAACAGGTTTTATGATTGCGCCGTTTTATCCTCTCTCGATTTCCTGGATCTCAACCGAGTTTCCTGAGGATTTAGACTCCGCCGTTTCGTATATGATGGCGACGGATTCCATTATGTTGATTTTAATGCATCTGACGATTGGGAAACTGACGGATTTGTTTAGCATCAAACAAGCGCTCTTATGGGGTTTGGGGTTTGTGATTCTGTCCTTCTTGATGGTGAATAGTTTTGCGTTCTTGTTTAAACGCGAACGCCATCATCATCCCTTGCAAGAAATTCCCGCGAAATAGAATTCCCCGTTCCTTCGTTTATATAATTTGAGTTTACGAGGGAACTTCGTTATGAAGCTTCCATGAAAACACTTTCTTTATCTTTGCTCTTAGGTTTGTTTTTGGGTTTCAGCACATCTGCTCTCGCCATCGCCCCACCGGCCCTACTGGGACAAAGCTTTTTGTCGGATTCAAATATTTCACGGCTTCAACAATCAGCTTTAGGTACAGTGACAATTCAGTTGACGGCTCCAGCGAAACTTCCTGGCGCAGGCGTTAATCTGAGCCTCGAAGATCAACAACCCTTTTTTCATATCACGCGTTCTATTTCCGGCGCCTTGTTGATCAGTTTTGATAATGGCTTTCCTGCAGACTTAAAATCAATTGACGCCACAGAAAACTCTGATGGCGTTCTTGTTGTTTCAATCAAGTCATGGAATGCGTTGGTGCATCCACTTGCACGAATCAAAGCTCAATCTTTTGATTCAGCAGAACACAGTCCTTGGGTGGCTTTTGCTTCTCCTCTATATCCATTGGCGGGGGCGACGGGTCCTGCGAGTTTGCCTGAATTACTTGGACAAAAGAATCAAGTGACGTCATTGAAGACATGGTTGGATTTAGCGTTTAAGGAAACTATTGCACAAGCTCCCAGCGACGCTTTGATCTCTCTTGAAATCAGCTTTCTTTACACAAACACGGGAGCGATGAGTCCGGTTCTGTTGATGACTCCAACTTCGTTCACTTCTGAATTAACGACGCAGTTGGATTCGGCTGTACAAAACTGGCTGCAAACACAACGACCTGTTCTTGAAAATGCAGCCTTGATTTTTAATGTGCGCATTTTTGTTCCCGGAGAGTCTTCCGGCCAGGCACCGCGACCGATTTATATCTTTAACGGTTTAGAGCTGCCTCTTACGAATTTAAACTGAACTCATATTGAGTAAACAAGCCTTAGCAGTCTAGCCAAACGGCATTCTGCTTTGCGGTTTCTTATTTTTTGAGCATATACTGGCCGTCTATGACTCGTGAATTTCGAAAAGATATCCGTGGTCGTGGAGCCAGTAGCAACGTCACCAATCGTTACGACTCTTTTAAATACGAAGCTACCGAAGAAGAATTTGATAATTACATTGATGCTGACGAGAAGCCTCTTCTCAAAACGGAAGTCCTCAAAGACTCTTCACGCACCATTATCACGGAAAACAAATCTCCTGATGTCGGTTTTCGCTTTTCAGTGAATGCCTATCGCGGCTGTGAACACGGCTGTGCGTATTGTTATGCGCGCCCCACGCATGAGTATTTAGGTTATTCTCCGGGACTTGATTTCGAATCTAAAATTTTTGTGAAAGAAGAAGCGCCGAAACTTTTGCGTGAAGCTTTGATGAAAAAATCATGGCAACCGGAAGTGATCAATATGAGCGGCATCACCGATTGCTATCAACCTCTTGAAAGACAAAAAGAACTGACTCGCGGTTGCTTGCAGGTTTTGTTGGACTTTAAAAATCCTGTGTCGATGATCACAAAAAATGCGTTGATCCTGAGAGACTTAGATATTTTTAAAGAGATGGCAAAGTATAACGGCATTTTGATTTTTCTTTCCGTGACATCACTGGATGCCGATCTTGCTCGCACTTTAGAACCGCGCACATCTCATCCGATGGCTCGCCTTAAAGCGATTGAGACTTTAGCGAAGGAAGGGATTCCAGTGGGTGTGAATGTGGCACCTTGTATTCCCGGGCTCACCGATCATGAAATGCCGATGATTTTAAAAGCGGCCAGTGAAGCGGGTGCCAGCTTTGCGGGATACGTTCCCTTGCGTCTCCCCTCTTCGGTTTTACCGATTTTTGAGGAATGGCTGGAAGTCCATCGCCCTCTAAAAAAGCAAAAAGTTTTAAACTCGGTGCGTGATATTCGGGGCGGCAAACTCAATGATCCTAACTTTGGATCGCGTATGCGCGGAGAAGGCGCTAGAGCCGACCAAATGGCGCAAATGTTTGCTCTTTATACTCGCAAATATAATTTAAATGTGAAAGAGTTTGAACTCTCGGCAGCACACTTTCAAAGGCCCGGGGATCAACTGCAATTTAAACTAGATTGATATGCGTAAAGTTCATCTCGATGTTCGACAATTTGCGATTCCGACTCCTCGTGTGGGACACATCGAGACGCATTCCGGTTATGGAGCGCCTCCACTGAGTGGCCAGGAGATTCACCAGGCGGTGCAAAGAATTCGTGTGCGTGAAAATTCAGATTATACGCCTGAGAAAAAAATCTCTTTTACTTTTACGAAATCTCCTTATGAGTTTGAGATCTCAGGACGCGCCGATGGTTTTGTTGAATATCCGGCGATGATTGAAGAGATCAAAACCAGTTTCGATATTGATGAGCTTTATGACAAATTGACCTTGGAACCTAATCATCCTTACGTGTGGCAAGTGCGCACATACGGATACATGCACTACAAACACACGGGTGTAGTTCCTCGTTTGAATCTTTGTTTGGTGTCGGCTCGTAATTATTATAAATTCCGCGACTTGCCGGTTTTGCTAGATATTGAAGAATATGAAGCTTGGCTGGCGCTTCGCTTGGAAGAACTTGTTGTTGAAACGAAGATCAAAGAAAAGTTATTTAAAAAACGTCAGCAGATTTCTGAAGAAATGGCATTTCCTTTCCCCGCTCCACGCCGAGGGCAACGAGAGTTGGTGGACTCTGTCACAGAAAACTTTGCAACCGAAAATCCTCTGTTGATTCAAGCGCCGACAGGTCTTGGAAAAACTGTGGGGATTTTATATCCCTCTTTAAAGGAAGCGATGGCTCGTGGGCAAAAGGTGGTTTACGTCACACCTAAAAACTCCCAGCATCAGGTTGCCGAAGAAGCTGTTGAGCGCATGCAAGAGCAAGGCTGTAAGGTGCGCTCTTTAACGATCACAGCAAAAAGCAAGATGTGCATGAAGGCTGAACCTCTTTGCAATCCCAAATACTGTGAGTTTGCGAAAGATTACTACAAAAAGGTCTATGAAAACGATTTGGTGAATAAACTTGCGAGGCTTCGCAGTCTTGATAGTCATAAGCTCAAAGCCATGGCGGAAGAATATCAAGTTTGCCCTTTCGAACTTTCTCTTGAGGCCATTGAGCGCGCCGATGTGGTGATTGGGGATTACAATTATGTTTTTGCTCCCCGCAGTTTGATTGGCCGCTTAGCAGAGCCTTTGCTTGAACCCAAAGAAAAGGCCAATTTAGTTATTGATGAGGCTCACAATCTGCCTTCGCGGGCGCAGGACTATTTTTCTCCGAGTATTTCGACCCAACAGCTCAATACCTTAGAGCGTGACTTGGTGAAACTTTCGCCGTCGTTTTCTTTGCGCGCTCAAGTCTTGTTGCAACAAGCTCGCAAGCTGATTCAGTCTTACGGGCTTGATGGTATTTCCAAGAAAATTGAAATCGTGATGGAGCCGTTTGAAGATCTTGATGCTGACATTCGCGATCTGACCGTTCAGTATTTGGAGTCTGACGAGGAGATTCAAAATCAAGATCCCATGTTGCGCTTTATGAACATGTGGTCTGATTTTGTAAACTCGCTGGCTTTAAGTGGCGAAGAGTTCTTTCAGACGTATCAGAAGAGCAACTATTCTGAAATGCTGAAGATCACCTGCTGTGATGCCGCTGACCATTTGTCTTTGGCTTACAAGGAATTTAAAAATGTCGTGGCCTTTTCAGCAACGCTGAAGCCGTTTAATTACTATCAAGAGCTTTTGGGTTTTCCAAAAGAGACAACGAAACAAATTGAGTTTTCTTCACCGTTCACAAAAGACAATCGCAAGCTTTTAATCATTCCGCAGATTTCGACGAAGTTTTCAGATCGTCATATGAACGCCGGCAAAATTGCCGACGCCATTCAAAGAATCACACAAGTGAAATCAGGAAATTACATTGCGCTTTTCCCTAGCTTTGAATTTATGGGAATGGTTTTACAAAAGTTGCAGCTTCCACAGTTTCAAATTCTTACGCAAGAACGAGAAATGAAGCAGCAGCAAATTCAAAGTTATCTCGAAGAAATGAAAGCAGCCCAGCGTCCGACTTTGTTGATGGGCGTGCAAGGGGGTGTTTTCTCTGAAGGCGTGGACTTCCCTGGCGATATGCTTATTGGTGCCTTTGTTGTTGGCCCGGCTCTTCCGAACTTTGATTTTGAGCGTGAGCAAATCCGCACTTACTATGAAAACCGTTACGGCAAAGACAATGCCTTTAACTACGCTTATGTGTATCCGGCTATGGCAAAAGCCATCCAGTCGGCTGGCCGCGTGATTCGCTCAGAGACCGATCGCGGTGTGATTGTGATGCTCGACTCGCGCTTTTTGCAAAACAGTTACGCTGAAACAATGCCGGAAGGTTGGTTCCAAGAATCTCCGCAGGAATTAGTTTCAAGGCAGATTTTGAAAGACGTCCAAGAGTTTTGGAGTTCTTATGAGTCTTAAAAAGAAATCCGTTCTCTTTTTAGATTTGCAGACAACAGGGGCCAAGCCTGATTCGGCCAATATTCTGGAAATTGCCTGGGGCTCTTTGCAATCAGAGACTGTCGAAAGTTTTTTGGTGCAACAGCCGGAAGATCAACCGGTGCCTCGCCGTATTCAGTTTATCACTGGCATCTATGACAAACACATGGTGGACGCTCGTCCTTTGCCTGAAGTGTTTTCTTCTTTAAAAGAATATATAAAAACTCAGGTCGGCGAAGAGACCTTGGCCGTTATTCACTTTGCGCAATTTGAAAAGCCGTTCTTAATAGACGCCTACGAAAAATTGCAAGAGACGATGCCTTTTTCTATTCTTTGCACTCATGAAATTGCAAAAAGACTTTTTCCGAATCTTCCCACTCGCGGGATCAAGGGGCTTGCTGGATATTTTGGCTGCCCTTCAGGGGAACTTAAGCGCGCTGCCAATCATGTGCAAGCGACACAAGTGATTTGGCAGGGGCTCACGACAGCGTTGGAAGAAAAAGGCATTCATACTGTTGAAGAACTTCATCAGTGGCTGCAAGAAACTCCGAAAACAGCACGTAGTAAATACGAATATCCTTTACCGAAAGAAAAGCGCCTGAGCCTTCCTAAAGAGCCTGGCATCTATCGCATGATGAGTCGCTGGGGCGAAGTTCTTTATGTTGGAAAAGCGACTTCTTTGCACGATCGCGTGAACAGCTATTTCCGTGGTCAGAAAAATCGCGACACACGAAAGCTTGAAATGCTGACTCAAGTTTGGGACTTGCACGTCACGACGGTCGGAAGTCCTTTAGAAGCGGCTTTACTAGAAACGGATGAAATCAAACGACTCAATCCTCCTTACAACGTGAGTTTGAAAGTGGGTCGTCGCGAGCTTGCCTTCTTTAATCTTGATTTTACTTCTTCACGCGCGGAAGCCGACGATGAACATTTCATTGGACCTTTTTCTAATGCGATGGCTTTGGATTCGATCTTAAGATTGAGTGCTTCTTTAACGGCAGAGAGCTTTGATGAAAATATGTTCTATGAGCCTTTAGATTCCGAACTTCTTAAGGCGGGCTTTCAGCTTTTCTGCGAACGTCACGGTTTTGATATGTATGAATTCACCTCTGTGCGTTCGATTTTAGCCGTGGGTCTTAATTGGTATCGCAAGCTTAAGGACGAAGACGAGGAAGAAGCCGAAGAGCTTTTAGAAGAAACAGAAACCATCGAAGAAGACGATGACGTGGAAGTCGAGCTGACGGCGGAAGATATCGCCGATAAGTTTGAACGACACTTCATTCGCTCGGCAGCGACTTACCTGCGCACGAAAAAGCTAACAGCTTTGATGAATGCCCATATTCAAGTTTCTGGCGAACAGAAGATTGATCTCAGAATTCACAATGGTCACATCGTCAAGGAAGAACTTCCTAAGACCATTAACAAGTGCCCTTGGAAAGATCACTCCGTCGACACCTACGACCGCATGACCGTTCTTTACACGGAACTCAACAAGCTCCGTTCTCAGGATCATATTGTAGAAATGTCTTAAGATTTAAACTTGGAATAATCCAGAGGAACCGCGTCGCCGAGCCACATGGCGGCTTGGGTGTGATCGTAGAGATCGTTTCCTGTCAATTCATGTACGAGGACTGATAAATCTCCACGGGCTTTCATAAGCCACAAGACTACGTCGGTGAAGAGCTCTTTCGGAAAATTGATTTCAAACATCGGAATAGGATGCGGGCCGATGGCTTCAGGAATCATTTCTCCTACGAACACACGCTGACCTGCAAATTGCGTGACGGCCTCTTCGCGCAACCGATGGGCTTTCTCAAAAGAAGTTTCCGAGAAATAAATATGAGCATCGAATTCTCTGGGAAAGCCTGAGGGTAATAACTGAGAATTGACTTTGTAGGTGCGTGTCTTCATGAAGGCCTTATAACATACTCTCAGGAACAAACAAGGAAAGGAAGCCCGCCTTAAAACTCTTCCATACAGAAGCTTCAGGTTCGGAATCCACTGTCACTTCGTTTTCACCTTCTTGAGTTGTCCATTGCAATTTTCCCTCACTTAAAGTCACTTTATACGCAACATCAGGAAGTTCATTCAATGTCATTTCCACAAACTTTTGAGCAAGCTCCGGGCTTTCAAACAAAACGCCCATTTCAGAATTAAGCTCCACAGAGCGCGGGTCCAAGTTCATTGAGCCCACAAACATCACGCGACGATCAAAAACATAAGCTTTGCCGTGCAATCCCAAGCGGGCACCAGCGGAAATACTACTGGAGAATTTCTTTTTCTGTGCCGAGATGCGCGGGCGCATTTCGTAAATTTCAACGCCAGCCTTCAGCAATCCTTTGCGATACTTTTTATATCCCGCAAAGACCAGCGGCACGTCGTTGGAAGCCAGCGAGTTTGTGAAAACAGTGACTTTCACTCCCTCCTTGGATTTTTTCTTAAAATACTCAACACCGTTTTTGCCAGGAATGAAATAAGGCGAAACAATGAAAATCTCTTTCGAGGATTTAATCGGCAAGGCCGTCACTTGATTGAGCATCGAAGTCTTTTTATAGCTTTCCCCCGCCACCTTTTCTGGAGAGTCGGAAAAGACTTGAGCCTTTCCCCAGAAAGAATGCATTTTTCTATTTTCAATGCTCTTTGCTAATGACGACTCAGCAAGTTCCTTCAGATACGGTTTTGCTTCTTCACTTTGTTCCACAGCCTTTAGATCATTCTGCAGATTTGCTAACTCCGTTCCCTGCACTTCGCGTTTGTTCAATTCCTTGATGGGAACGGACAGACGGTGATTCCAATAAAGATCAAATGACTGCGAACTTTCTTTCACGACGGGACCAAAACACCACACATCAAAATCCCCGAAGTTTTCATCAGGACTGGCGGTGAAATACTCATTGCCAATATTACGCCCGCCGATGATTGCGGTTTGGTTGTCGGCAATCAAAACTTTATTATGCATGCGACGATTGATCTGGCTAAATCGAAACACGTCTAAAAATCTTAAACTGCGATTGGCAAAAGGATTGAACATTCGAACTTCGATGAAAGGATGCGAATCTAAAACCAAAAGCAATTCTTCGTATTGTCCAATGTGCAAGTCATCCAAGAGCAAGCGCACGCGAACACCGCGATCGGCCGCTGCTAAAATTTCATAGAAAAGAATTTTTCCAACAAGATCGTCGTGCCAAATGTAGTATTGCACGTCGAGGCTCTTTTCGGCCCGTCGAACTGATTCAAGTCTTGCCACAAAAGCGTCGGTTCCCGCCTGTAAAGGATAAAATCCGGATTTTCCTGGATTGGCTTCAATACTGGGCGCTAAAAGACGGCCAAAGAAAGTCTCTGACGTCGCGGTCAGCGCATGACTTTCGGATGCTTTAAAATTTGCAGGAACAGTTTGACAGGAAACAAGAGAATAAAAAGAAATGAAAACTCCCCACAACAAAAAGCTCATGCCCTTTAGGCTATGACAATCGCGTTGTGAGGAGCCAGATGTTATTTGAAAGCTTCTAATGAGCTGTTTGGATGTATTCTTTAAGCTCTGGAATTTCACAAGGCACGCATCCAACTTTGCCAACCACCACACCCGCGGCATAGTTTGCTAGCATGCAAGAGTGAACAAGAGATAAACCAGAAACAAGTCCCAAAGACAGAGTCGCGATCACAGTGTCCCCCGCGCCCGTCACGTCGAACACTTTACGTGCGTATGTTGGAACTTCCATGATTTCATCGCCGGAGAAAATCGTCATGCCGTCTTTTCCGCGAGTCAAAACCACTTCTTTAGCACCCGTGATTTTTTGCAGAGCACGACCTACTTCAACAACTTTATTTGGATTGTCGCGAAGATCATCGAAATCAAGCCCCGTTAAAACAACCGCTTCATCGTAATTCGGCTTGATCAAATCAACACCCGCATAGAATGAACCCGGATTATTGCGATGTGGATCGACCATTAATTTTTTTCCGTGCTTTTTGCAAATCGCAGAGACTTTTTCCACGACATTGCGAGAGATCACGCCTTTTGCGTAGTCTTCAATAATCACGCAGTCTGCTTTAGCCACATTCTTTTCAACAGTTTCGATCAAACGGGCTTCAGCTTCCGCGGATAAATATTTACGAAGTTCATAGTCAACGCGAACCAGGTGATGGTGTTTTGCCATCACACGTGTTTTACGTGTTGTCGGACGAGCCTTATCAACGATCATGTAATCCCAGCTCACACCATTTTTTGCAAAAAGATCTTTTAAAAGATTGGCTCCAGTATCATCGCCGACAACAGAAACAAGCATCGCTTCGCCACCAAGGCTCGCCACGTTTTGCGCGACGTTGGCAGAAAGACCCAAACGCATGTCTTCTTCTTCTACTTCCAAAACAGGAACAGGAGCTTCAGGGCTGATACGACGAACTTGGCCCAAGACGTATTCATCAAGACCGACGTCTCCGATAATGAGGATTTTTTTACCTTTAAGGAAAGGAATCTGATTTAAAAGAAGTTCTTTTTCTTGAGG